>WLHF01000098.1 GCA_009702835.1 Actinomycetota bacterium | reverse complement strand
GTAAATGAACTTTCCACAGCAAACACCATCGTCGATGCCAGTACATCGCTATGAACCCTTTCATCCCATCGATCTTCCCGATCGCACATGGCCATCTAAGAAGATTACGCACGCACCTAAGTGGTGTTCGGTAGATCTTCGCGATGGAAATCAAGCGCTCATTGATCCGATGGATACCCCGCGCAAGTTAGCGATGTTCAAGCTTCTAGTTGCAATGGGCTATAAAGAGATAGAAGTTGGCTTTCCCAGTGCCTCACAAACTGACTTTGATTTTGTTCGAAAGATTATCGATGAGGATTTAATTCCCGATGACGTTATCATCCAAGTTTTAACCCAAGCCCGTGAACCCTTAATTAAACGTACTTTTGAATCTATTAAAGGTTCAAAGCAGGCCATCGTCCACTTATACAACTCGACATCGACTCTGCAGCGCCGCGTTGTATTTGGTTTAGATAAAGATGGTATTAAAAAGATTGCAACCGATGCCGCCCAAATCTGCCTTGATTTAGTACCAACGGTTCCAGAGACAAAGATATCTTTTGAATACTCACCTGAGTCATATACGGGTACTGAGCTCGAATTCGCCGTTGAAGTCTGTAACGCAGTTAATGCAATCTGGAAACCCACTCCAGCGTGGAAAACAATAATGAACTTACCTGCAACCGTTGAGATGGCAACACCGAACGTCTATGCCGACTCAATTGAGTGGATGTGCCGGAACTTAAATAATCGCGATAGCGTGATCGTCTCACTTCACCCGCACAATGATCGAGGCACAGGAGTGGCAGCGGCTGAGCTTGGTTATTTAGCAGGGGCCGATCGCATCGAAGGAACACTCTTTGGTAATGGTGAGCGCACTGGAAACGTCTGTCTTGTAACCCTTGGAATCAACTTAGTAACACATGGCATCGATCCGCATATTGATTTTTCCAATATCGATGATGTGCGTCGCACCGTTGAATATGCCAATCAACTACGCGTGCCAGAGCGCCATCCTTACGGTGGGGACTTAGTTTTCACTGCCTTTTCTGGCTCTCACCAAGATGCGATTAAAAAAGGCTTTGATCACATGGCCAATGATGCAAAGGCTGCCGGTCGTGAAGTTCGAGATCACACATGGGCAGTTCCGTATTTGCCGATCGATCCATTGGATATTGGTCGCAGTTATGAGGCGGTCATCCGTGTTAATTCGCAGTCGGGTAAGGGCGGTGTCGCATATCTGATGAAGAACGAGCATCACCTAGATTTGCCACGCCGATTACAGATTGAATTTTCTAAAGTTGTACAAACCAAGACCGATGAAGAGGGTGGAGAGATTAGCCCTGAAGAGCTTTGGTCAATCTTTGAAGATGAATATCTACCAACACAAGGTGCACCATGGGGCCGCTTTCGCCTTAAGGGATTGAGTCAAACATCGGTCCTGGGTGAAGATGTTCATCTAACGGTCACACTTACCGATCGTGGTGAGATGCACGAGCTCAAAGGTCAGGGCAACGGTCCGATCGCAGCTTTCTGCAATATTTTGCAGAGCTACGGCGTCGATGTTCGAGTCCTTGATTATTACGAGCATGCACTATCTGCAGGCGGAGATGCATCGGCGGCTGCATACCTTGAGTGCTCAATCGACGGAGAAGTATTTTGGGGCGTTGGAATCGATCCCAACACCACTACGGCATCGCTTAAGGCAGTCGTGTCTGCCATTAATCGCGCAATTCGCTAAGCCACGCACTACCTTTACCCGTATGAGTTTGTATAGGGATGAGGCCATTGTGCTGCGCACCCAAAAACTCGGAGAAGCCGATCGAATTATTACCTTATTAACTCGCGACCACGGCCGGATCCGTGGAGTTGCAAAAGGTGTTCGACGCACAATGTCAAAGTTCGGCGCACGTCTTGAGCCCGGCAGTCACATCGATGTGCAGCTCTACGTTGGAAAAACCTTTGACACAATCACACAAGTTGAAGCGATAATGAACTACGGTGAGGCGTTGACCGATGATTATCAGCGCTGGACAGTAGCTTCAGCGATCTTAGAGGCGGCAGAGCGCTTTAGTCCTAATGAGCACGAACCGGCGCTAAAAGAGTTTGGTTTAGTTGTTGGTGCGATGAAAGTCTTGGCTGAGAGTCGATATGAGCCATTACTAATTCTCGATGCATTTCTTTTGCGCTCATTAGATGTCGCTGGCTATGCACCTTCAATGACGATCTGTTCGAGCTGTGAGAAACCTGGTCCGCACAGATACTTTTCCTTAGTTGGTGGTGGATCTGTATGCGCCGACTGTCGACCATCGGCCTGTGCAACCCCTGCCTCTGAAACCTTGACATTAATGGATGCTCTCCTTAGAAGTGATTGGGAGATCGCATCTGCCAGTGAAGGTAAGTATCGCCGAGAGGCTAGCGGTTTAATCGCCGCGTATTTACAATGGCATCTTGAGCGGGGTTTAAGGAGTTTGCCAATGGTAGAGCGCGTATGACAACTCATATTCCAAACCACGTTGCAATTGTTATGGATGGCAATGGACGCTGGGCACAACAACGAGGCTTACCTCGCACCTCAGGACATGAGGCTGGCGAGGCAGCTTTATTTGATGTCGTTGAAGGTGCTATCGAGTACGGAGTCAAAGAGATAAGTGCCTACGCATTTTCAACTGAAAACTGGCGCCGATCTCCGGAGGAAGTAAAGTTTTTAATGGGATTTAATCGCGATGTCATTAGGCGCCGGCGCGATGAGATGAATGCGATGGGTGTTCGCATTCGTTGGGTAGGCCGGCCAAAGCGGTTATGGAACAGCGTTATTAAGGAGCTAGAAGAGGCTGAAGAGTTAACTAAGAAGAACAAGATTTTAACTTTGAACATGTGCGTTAACTATGGTGGCCGATCCGAAATTGTTGATGCGGCAACTGCTCTTGCCCGCGATGTTAAGCGGGGAAGAGTTAAGGCCAATTCAATTACTGAAAAAACTTTTGCAAAGTATTTAGATTCACCAACAATGAGCGATGTGGACTTATTTTTGCGCTCTTCGGGGGAGCAGCGCACCAGCAATTTCCTGCCATGGCAATCTGTTTACGCCGAATTTGTTTTTATGGATGTC
>WLHF01000097.1 GCA_009702835.1 Actinomycetota bacterium | reverse complement strand
GGCTGAAATCCGCAATGCTGGTGACTCACTTCTTTACTCAACACAGAAGTTCATAAAAGATAATGAGGAAAAACTTAGCGAGGGCGATGCACTCGAAAAGAAAACTGAGACTGAAGCAGCACTTACCGAACTACAAACCGCTCTCGGTGGCTCTAACTTCGAGATGATTAAGAGTGCTACTGAAAAGGTTGCAACTGTTAGCCAAGCACTCGGTGCCGCACTCTATGCAGGCGCTGCCGCTGCAGCTGAAGGTGAAGCTTCACCAAGTGAAGATGGTGTCGAAGATGCTGAGGTTGTTGAGTGAGCGAAGAAATCTCAGTTGAAGAGTTAGTGGTTGAAGATGTAGCACCGGTACCTGTAATTGATCCGGTAGCTACTCTCACCAATGATTTACAGCGGCTTCAGGCCGAATATGCCAACTATCGAAAGCGCATAGAGCGTGATCGTTTAGTGGCCCATGAGATGGCTATTGGCGCGGTTTTAACCGAGCTTTTGGCACTCCTTGATGCCGTTGATCTGGCCGAGCAACATGGCGAGGTGACGGGTGGGTTTAAAGCAGTATCTGATCAACTCAATGCGATTACATCGCGCATTGGTCTTGAAAAATACGGCGCCGAAGGCGAAGCCTTTGATCCGCAGATTCACGAAGCGCTGATGCATGAGACATCGGTCGATGTCGCAGTGCCAACAGCTACAAAGATCTTGCAGCCGGGATATAAATACAAAGAGCGTATTTTGCGCCCAGCCCGCGTATCTGTCACCGATCCAGCGGCAGAGTAATTTCACATGGCCGCCAAAGACTTATACGAGAAGGATTTCTATAAGGTTCTGGGTGTAGATAAAAAAGCTGGCGCCGATGAGATTAAGAAGAAGTACCGCACATTAGCGCGCGAACTACATCCCGATAAAAATAAGGGTGATGCGGCAAAGGAAGAGAAGTTCAAAGGCATCTCAGAGGCCTATGAGATTTTATCTGATGCTAAAAAACGCGCCGAATACGATGAAGCACGTTCACTCTATGAACGTGGCGGATTTCGCTCACCCATGGGTGGCGGCCAACAAGGTGGCGATTTCAATGACATTTTTGGTGGTGGCAACCCACAAGATATCTTTGCAAATCTATTTGGTGGCGGTCGGCGCGGGCCACGTAAAGGTCAGGATTTACAGACCGAGGCCACTATTACATTTCGCGAATCAATTGTTGGTACACATTTAGATCTACGTCTTGCAACCGATCGCGGAGCTGCACAAAACATTACGGCGCGGGTACCGGCAGGTGTAAACGATGGCGCAAAGATTCGCGTTAAAGGCAAAGGAGCGGCCGGTGAGGCTGGCCCAGGTGACTTATTTATCATGTTGCACGTTAAGCCCCATGCAATCTTTGGGCGCAAGGGTGAGAACCTAACACTTACTTTACCCGTGACATTTACAGAGGCTGCACTCGGCGCGGATATAAAAGTTCCGACAATGAGCGGAGATGATGTCACGGTGCGTATCGCACCTGGAACATCTAATGGTCGCACACTACGAGTTAAGGGACGCGGAATCACTAAGGGAGCAACGACAGGTGATTTACTTGTCACTGTTGATGTTCAAGTACCACAGCGCGTTGATGGCAAAGCGCTAGATGCGTTGAGGGTATTTGCAGAGGAGACTGCGCATGAAGATGTGCGGGCAGATTTAGTAACAAAGGCCAAAGCATGAGCGATGATGTAAAGAGTGGGCAACCAGCCGATGATGCCGCCGTCTATGTCATCTCAGTTGCAGCGGAGATTTCGGGCCTACATCCACAAACACTGCGTCAATATGATCGCCTAGGCTTAGTCTCACCGAATCGCACCGAGGGGCGCAATCGCCGTTATTCACTGCGCGATATTGCGCTGCTGCGCGCAGTTCAAAGATTAGTTGGCGAGGGAATCAACCACGCAGGCATTAAGCGAATTATTGATCTTGAATCTGCAATGGCCAATATGGCGCTGGAGGTTGCTCAGTTACGTATCGAGGTCGATGCATTGGTAGAGGCCAACCCACCTAAAGGTTTAGTACGTCGGGCGCGCAGTGAAGTTATTATTTACAAAGAGGTTGACTAAGCGGGAGTTAGGAAGTTAGTACGCCCACTCCATTTTCCAAGTGTTTGTTCAGCTGGCGATTTTAAAATCGACTCTAAAACAGTGGCATAAACATCTCTAAAGTCAGTTGTTACCGCTAGATCTCCATCAATGAGCTTTGATAGCGACGGCTGGTCACCGAAGAAGCCACCCTTAACTTTTTCACCGATTAAAAACATCGGCCCTGATGTGCCGTGATCGGTTCCTTGGGACGCGTTGCCTTTAACACGCCGGCCAAACTCGCTATAGACCATTACCGTTACATCATTTAAGCGCGTTGTTGATTTCAACTGGCTCATAAACTTTGTCAGCGATGCCGAAACGACACCTAAGAGTTCGGCCTGCGCATTTGCCTCGTTGGCATGGGTATCAAAACCACCTAATGAGACCGACCAGACTTTTGTTGGAGAGCCTGCGGCGATGAGCTTTGCAACAACATCTAACTGTTGGGATAAGTTGCTATCGCTCCCTGCGTTACCACCATTAGCTGTTGGCAGATCTGGGGCGACAGGGGCTGGCATTTTTAAAATCGGTTGTACCGATGTTGAAAGATTAAATAAGTTGCGCATCGAAGTAGCAGCTGCAGCCATTAAGGGTGAATCCGCGCGTGCTACTTTTGAAAGCTGTGTACAGCCCGCGGCAAGTGTTCCCTTTGGAATTGTTAATCCACCGATCGGCAGAGCAGAGCCCGATAACTTGGTACCTGCAAGCATAGGTGGCAAGACCGAACCTAATGAGATTGCCAACATTGCATCCTCTTGCTGTGAATCTAACCAACGACCCAGCCAACCACCACTGATGTGTTTGTCGGGTGATGCCGTTTGCCACTTAGCCATTGAAGAAAAATGCGAACGATCAGGCTTTGGATAACCAACACCACGAACAATCGCCAACTTCTTTTGATCCCACAGCCCTTTTAAGCCCGTCATAGAAGGGTTTAAGGCTAGCTCGGCGTCCAGTGGCAACATTGTTTCAGCTTTGTACGAAATATCTGGGCGCGATGAAAAATATAATGGATCTTTAAAT
>WLHF01000096.1 GCA_009702835.1 Actinomycetota bacterium | reverse complement strand
GACCCCTCTCGAAAGGAAGCCTACCGATGAAAATTCTCCGACATGCACGTGCTACATGGAGTGGACCGGTTCCAAGTGGAACGGGGAGCATGGTCCTTGGCCGCGATGGCCTAGTTATACCTTTCTCTTTAAAGAGCCGCACAGAAGATGGAATGGGAACTAACCCAGAAGAGCTCATTGGTGCAGCACACGCTGGATGTTTTTCGATGGCTTTAACTAGTTTGATTGAAGATGCTGGCAAGCCAGTTGGAGAGATTGAGACGTCGGCACGTGTGACGCTAGAGCAGCGCGAAGATGGTTTCTGGATTAGTGAGATCCACTTAATTACTCGGGGGCGTAATCAAAGCCTGACTGAGGCAGAGTTTAATGATTTCGCAGCCAAGGCAAAGCTCACCTGCCCAGTTTCAAAGCTCTACTCATCTGCCGTTATCACCCTTGATGCCGCGCTCGCTTAGAGGCTTTTATTGCATAAAAGTTGCATGTAGACATCTATTGCTCACCTGAATAGCCTTTGGGTATAACCACCCACAAAATTAGGAGCTAACGTGAAGAAAAATCTTGGAGTTCTTGTAGCAGTTGCAGTTGCCGCATCTTTGGCACTATCTGGTTGCGCAAAGAGTGATTCAGCAACATCTGAGAAGGCAGCATCATGTGCCAAGGCAGATCTTGCAACAGTTGAATCAGGCATGCTAACAATTGCAACTGGCGAGCCTGCCTACTATCCATGGATTATCGATGATAAGCCAGAGACTGGAAATGGCTTTGAAGGCGCAGTTGCATACGCTGTTGCAAAGCAACTTGGATTTACAAATGATGAGGTCATGTGGGTCCGTACAACATTTGATAGCGCTGTAACACCGGGTGCTAAGAACTTTGACTTCAACTTGCAGCAGTTCTCTATTACAACTGAGCGCTCAGCGGCCGTTGATTTCTCATCTCCTTACTACACCGCACCACAGGCAATCGTTTCCTTCAAGGGCAGCAAGATTGAGGGCAAGACATCAATTGCCGACTTAAAGAATGCCAAACTTGGTGCAGCAGTTGGTACAACATCACTTGATGCGATTCAAAATCAGATCGGTATTAAGCCTCAGGTATTTAACGATAACGCCGCTGGCGTTGCAGCACTTAAGAATGGTCAGATTGATGGCTTAGTTGTAGATCTTCCAACTGCCTTCTACCTCTCTGGTGTTGAAGTTAAAAATGGATTAATCGTTGGTCAGTTGCCATCAACTGGTGCTGGCGATCAATTTGGCCTCTTGATGTCAAAGGGAAGTGCGTTGACTTCATGTGTATCGGCTGCAGTTGATGCAATTACTGCCGATGGAACATTGGCAGTAATTACCGAAAAGTGGCTAGCGACCGATGCTGGTGCGCCAGTATTAAAGCCTTAACGAAGATAAAGAAGTAAACACGGTAGTTTGGCGGCCATGACAGAGCGTATTAACTCTGCTTGGTCGCCAAGCTCACGTGAACTCGAACGTGGCATTGCCCGAAGGCGAATAAACCGTAAGCAGGGTGTGATTGCCGCAATCTCAACGATTCTTGTGATCGGAACCTTAGCCACCATCGTTATTTCATCACCTGGGTGGAAGGTTGTGAAGAAAACTTTCTTTGACATCGATTATGGCCGTGAAGTCTTCCCCACAGTTATAGCCGGACTCTGGATTAACCTGCAGTTAACCTTTATTGGTGGTGTGGCGATAGGAATAATCGCCCTCGGCTTAGCCCTCATGCGCACAACAAAGTCACCAGCGCTAACACCATTTAGATTTCTGGCAACGGCCTACGTAGATATCTTCCGTGGGGCGCCACTTATCTTGATTATCTTGCTCGTAGGCTTTGGTGTTCCAGCGTTGCGACTGACTGGAATATCAAGCAATGTAATTTTTCTTGGCACTGTTGCCGTCGTGCTGACGTATTCGGCATACGTTGCCGAAGTCATTCGCAGTGGAATTCTTTCGATTCATCCAAGTCAGCGCGCTGCTGCCAGATCACTTGGCCTAACATCTGGGCAGACTATGCGTTATGTGGTTTTGCCGCAGGCGATCCGGCGAGTTGTTCCGCCTCTTCTCAATGACTTTGTCTCACTCTTAAAGGACACAGGTTTAGTCTCAATCTTGGGTGTTACCGATGCAGTCCGTGCCGCGCAGATCAATGCCAGTCGTACTTTTAACTACACACCTTACGTAGTCGCTGCAATTCTATTTCTTCTCATCACAATTCCAATGACCCGCTATACAGATAGAGCAATAAGGCAACGCACGAGCGCCCAGAACTCTGAAGGCTCCATCTGATGTCTAACGTTCTAGAGCTAGTTGATGTCCGTAAATCATTTGGTAACGAGTTAGTTCTTAATCACCTTTCACTGATGGTCCCAGAGCACACCGCAACGGTATTAATTGGAGCATCTGGCTCGGGAAAGTCGACGCTACTTCGCTGTATTAACCTTCTTGAATCCATCGATGATGGTCAGATCTTTTTAGATGGAGCTGAAATCTCTGATCCACTTATCAATGTCGATGAGGTGCGCCGTAAATTAGGAATGGTCTTTCAATCCTTTAACTTGTTTCCGCATAAGACGGTCTTAGAAAATATTACGTTAGCTCCGATAAAAGTGCAGGGTAAATCTAAAGAGGAGGCAATCGAGGCGGCACTAAAACTGCTGAAGCGCTTTGATTTATCCGATAAGGCCGATCAATATCCAGATCGTTTAAGTGGAGGACAACAACAGCGTGTTGCAATTATTCGATCCCTTGCCTGTAATCCACGGCTACTTTTATTAGATGAGATTACATCTGCCCTTGACCCAGTCCTAGTTAATGAAGTTTTGAGCATTGTTCGCGATCTAAAGAGTGATGGCATGACAATGGTCTTGGCGACACATGAGATGGGTTTTGCTACACAAGTTGCCGACGAAGTCTGTTTTCTAGAGTCAGGAAATATTCTCGAGCGGGGTAGTGCCGAGGAGGTACTGCACAACCCTAAGAACCCAAAGACTCAAGAGTTTCTCAGGCGTGTTCATCAAGCCGGTCGGTTGTAGAATCACATCTATGAGTAGTTTCACCACACTGTTTTCGCTCCAGCTAAATGGGATATAGGGTATTTGTATGTGTTCACTAGTTATATGCAGTCAGTGCAAAAAGCCAACATGGTCAGGTTGTGGGGAGCATATAGAGCAGGCTCTGGATGGCGTTGCCAAAGAAGATCGCTGTCAGGGGCATCACAAAGATCCTGTTGAGGCCG
>WLHF01000095.1 GCA_009702835.1 Actinomycetota bacterium | reverse complement strand
GTAATCGGTTTAATCGTTGCGCCAAATTTTGGATGTGCCTGTAGTTTGGCGATAATCTCTTCTGGCGAATACTGAGCATCAAGGCTCATGAGATCACCGTCCGTCCATCGCTTTGGACTGGACAGGATTTGCGCACTGGGCAGCCTTTGCAGCGTTTATTAATGGTGGCAAAGAAAGTTGCAGCACCCATCCCATCGGCGATCTCATTGAGCTTAGTTTTTGTAGCTTCTACATCAACTGTGTGCTGAGATCGAATCGTTGCACCGGCTGCATCGGTCCCCAAATACACAAGCTCGGCACCAGCACTAACAGTTCCTTGGGTAAATCCACCTTCGGCTATACCAACTTGGTAGCTAGCTAGCTGAAGATTTTCCTTTGCATCTTTGACACTGATTGCACTGCTACCAGTTTTGAAATCGATAATGAATAAACGCCCATCGGCCTCGACCTCTAACCGATCAACGCTTCCCTTAATACGGGCTCGACCAAGTGAAATATCAAATCGCATCTCAGCATCAACCACCGTGCGCGTTGTCTTAGAGTGGTAGGCGACGAATTTTTCAAGCATTGTGACTGCGCTCTCAAGATGTGAAGCACTCACCCATCCCGAATCTGAATCGATAAGTTTCCATGAGCTCTCTAAATTAGCAATCAAATCTTCTTTAGATGTCCCAGGCTCTTGCACCATTTTTGCGGCAAAGGCATGTATCGCCGATCCCAAAACCTGCGCGGTGCTATCTCCATCACTGCCGCCATTGTTTTGCAGAAACCATTTAACGCCGCACTCAACAAATGATTCAGCACCACTCGGTGAGACAACTACCTCTTTTTCGGCATCAATGACTGGGAGGTCAGAACTTAATGGCACCGAGCCAATCCACGATTGCGTATCTGCTAAATAGATTCCACTCTCACTCAACGCCTTTAATATCCCTGCAGCATCTTGCGCCTTTGCACCATGTAGTTGACTACGCAGTTCGGCCACCAAAGCAGGGGCCGTAATCGGCCGTGGAACATCGCTCAGTACCGGATCATCTACATCGCTTTTATTGACCATCACTTCAATGGCCTCAAAGAACTGTGATGGCTCTTCGTCATCGCGCTGTACGGCAGTGATGAAAAGTGAGCCTTTGGCACGGGTTAGGGCTACATGAAAGAGGCGCTCCTCATCCTGCATCAAGCCATTTGCTGCAATGACATCTAGCTGATCGCGCGGGATATCGGGGTTGCGCTGGCGTTCAACTAAACGTTCGGCACCTAATAGTGAAGAGCGTTGTTTTAAATTTGGCCACGTACCCTCTTGAAGTCCTGCGACTGCAACGACATCCCATTCGCGTCCCTTTGCACTGTGCACAGTAAGAATCTCTACAAAATCTGGGCGTACACCTTTGGCCGTGATTACATCTCCTGCAATATCCTCTGTTGCAATTTCGGCGATAAAAGCGGCTGGGCCAGATAATGGAAAGCGCTCTGAGTATCTGGCCGCGGATTCAAATAACTGCATCATGGCATCTATATCTCGATCGGCAGCTGCGCCTCGTACCCCGGGGCGCAGTGACTGCGTGCGCCATGCATCGGCTAGTTTTTGACCATCACTTGCCACTGCATTGCTCCAGATCGCCCATAGTAATTCATCTGCTGTGGCTTTTTTATTACGTGCAACTGCACGTGCTTTTTCTAGTAACTCATGCACACGCACAAGGCAATCAGCACCCTCAATAAATACTTCACCCTCATTAATTGCATCGAGTAACAACTGTGTTCCTGAGCGATCATCACCATCTGCGCGAGCGGCAATCATTCCTCTGCGGATTCGACGCAGTGAGATTGAATCAGCGCCACCAAACTCACTCATTAATAATCGCTCGGCCGTATCAAGATTTAATGGTTGGGCTTTAATTGCAACACGGGCCAACAGTAAGAAGGGTGCAATCGCGGGATTGCCCGCTAGCGCCTGTAATTGGCTAGCAACGGGGATTCCAACATATGAAAATGCTCTACGCAGCGCCGATGCAGTAAGGCCAGGGCTGCGCAAAATAACCGCCATATCGCTATAAGAGATCCCTTCACGCAGATGCGCACTGCGGAATTGATGGGCGATAAATGCTGCCTCCTCTGCCCCGCTTCTAAAGCGGTGCACTTCCACTACCCCTGTATTTTCACTGCCACAGCTGCGTTTGCGAGTAATGGGTGAGCCCCTAAAGCCCTGCACATAAGAATGCCCAACCTCAAAGACTGCGCTGCCACTTCGATAAACCGTAGTTAAAACTATCTCGCGTGCGCGATATGGATCTAAGGCTGCAGATAAGCCATCGGGATCGGCGCCACGAAAGCGGCCAACGGCGCTATCGGCATCGGCGCAGATAATTACATCGCCACCCACTAATGCTGCAAGTAATGCACGCTGGGCCGGATCACTTTCCTGAAACTCATCGACCATGATGGTGCTAAATCGCGTCCGAAGTTTTGCTAATACATCGGGATTATTGTGTAGATGCAACGTTGCTCGTGAGACAAGTTCGGATGGATCGATACGCATCTTGGCATCACTAGCCCCAATTTCGCGCATCACCATCGAGTTCAGATAGCGCTGCCAAAACTTAGCCGCAGCAAACCAATACTTCTCATTCTCTGCAATACCTAACTTCTCTAACTGCGCCGGAGAAATCCCGCGCTCTGAGGCACGCAAAATCAAATCGCGGAGTTCGCGCGCGAATCCATTAGTTGTAAGGGCGGCATGTAAATCCTCGGGCCACTCTTTATAACCATCTTCGATATCGCCCGTGAGAAGCTCCTTGATATAACTCTCTTGTTCGGGACCGCTCAAAAGAATCGGTTCGGGATCGCTTGTATCTGCCTTCATCTTTAAAATTGAAAAAGCTAACGAATGAAATGTTCTAGCCAATGGTTCAAACATTGTCTTGGTTGTACGAAGTGCAATCGCATCACGGAGCTCGGATGCTCTCTCGCGACCATAGGTCAGCAACAAAATCGAATCAGGATTTTGCCCCTCTTGAATACGGGCTAACGCGGCCTCAACTAAAATAGTTGTCTTACCCGTGCCCGGCCCACCCTGGATAACCAATGGAGCGCCGCGATGTGCAATGGCGGCGCTTTGATCGCTGGAGAGTTTGAGTTCAGGTTTTTTGCCGGTACCGCGCACAAGGTTAAAGTTCGCTGTACTCACAGCTCTAATTCAACCCTAAGCAGCTGACAAAACAGCTTTAAACGTTCTGGTTGGCCTTCTTGG
>WLHF01000094.1 GCA_009702835.1 Actinomycetota bacterium | reverse complement strand
GCGGCATCTACGGTGACATTAGGACGGGCCTCGTAGACCATTCCTATAACACCAAATGGAACACTCACCTGTTTAAGTTCGATTCCATTAGGCAATACTGACTCGCGCAGTATCTTGCCGAGTGGATCATCAAGGGCGGCGACTTGGCGTGCACCATTGGCAATACCTGCCACGCGCTCTGTGTTCAATAACAAGCGATCTAATAATGATGAGTTCAGCTCTGCGATACGCCCACGCACCATATCTTTTTCATTTGCAGCGATGATTTCTGGGCTACGAGCATCTATTGCATCGGCGATAGCCAATAATGCCGCCCTGCGCTGGGCCGCGGAGGCAATGGTTAATGTGCGCGCTGCTCTGCGTGCAGTATCGGCTAAATGCCCAACTAACTCTTGTGAACTCATTTAAATCAACACCAAATCATCGCGATGTACTAACTCGCGCTCGTACTCCGGTCCAAGGGCTTGGGCTAACTCTTTTGTTGATCGTCCAAGCATGGCTGGAATCTCATCGCTATCAAAGGCCACAAGGCCGCGGGCAATTACTGCCAAATCTGGTCCAACTAACTCAACGGCATCTCCTGCAATGAAATCGCCGTGCACCGCAGTTACTCCTGCTGGCAGTAGTGATACTCCGCGCTCGAGTATTGCTTTAACGGCACCAGCATCTAGAACGAGTTTTCCCTGCGTTGTCGTTGCATGGGCTAACCACAAAAGTCGTGATGTTGTTTTGCTGGTCTGTGCGTGAAAATATGTTCCGAGCTCGGCGCCATTCATGACCTTATCAACATCAACCAGTGAAGTTAACAGCATTGGAATCCCGGCGCTGGTTGCAATGCGTGCAGCTTCAACTTTAGTAACCATCCCTCCGCTACCGACACCTGCAGTACCGGCTCCGCCAAGTACGATATTTTCAATATCGGAGATGTTAGCTACCTCATGAATTGCCTTTGCACCTAGCTGTGTTGGTGGTGCATCATATAAAGCATCGATATCTGAAACTAGTACTAATAAATCGGCACCAATAAGTAGTGCGACGAGTGCTGCTAAACGGTCGTTATCTCCAAAGCGGATCTCTTGCGTGCCAACTGTGTCATTTTCGTTAATAACTGGGACAACACCAAGTTGTAATAAGCGATATAGCGTGCGCTGAGCATTTTGATAGTGAGAACGGCGCACAACATCTTCTGTGGTAATTAATACTTGAGATGCCGTAATTGAATGTTTTGCAAAACTCTGTGTGTAGTGAGCAATCAATAAACCCTGCCCCACAGAGGCGGCAGCTTGTTGCGTGGCTAAATCTTTAGGGCGAGATGTAAGCCCTAAAGGGGCAAGACCTGCAGCGATTGCACCAGATGAAACGACTACAACTTCGGCGCCACGCTTCTTGCATGCAGCAACTACAGCAACAAGTTGCTCAACTGCTGATTCATCTAGTTCGGATCCGGCCTTACCGGTCAGAGAGGATGAACCAATCTTGATGACGATGCGTTTGGCAGAGGTAATCCGCTCTCGGCTCACTTGGCATCTCCATCCTCTTCGGTAACTTCGACAAGTTTAGGCGTGTGTGGGTCACTTACGTTGTACTCCCACTGTTTGGCGATTTCATCATCGCTTAATACATCTTCAACTCGCTCGGTCTGCGTCCATGTTGATTCAAGACGTGAATCCTCGCCGCGGCGATGCAGGTGACCGGCTAACTGCTCGGCCCCAGCCTCAATAGTTGGCTCCCAATCAAAGACCACTTCAGTTGCACCATCACCGATGCGAACTTCGCTGCCGGCAACTGCCCCTTTTTTAAAGAGATCTTTTTCAACACCAAGCTGTGCTAAACGATCGGCTAGATAACCAATAGCCTCTGCATTCTTAAAGTTAGTTTGGCGAACCCAACGCTCGACTTTCTTTCCCCGCACTGTGAAGGAGCCATCGGCATTTGCTTTAACTGCAAAGCCTGAATCATCAACGGCAACTGGACGCAAAACAATTCGTGTGCGCTCCTCAACAACTGCGGCAGCGCGATCTTTTTGAATCAAACGTGCCATCGCATATGTGAGCTCCTGCAGACCGGCACGAGATGCTGCCGAGACTGGATAGACCTCGTAACCCTTTTCGCGCAGCTCTCCTGCAACCATGTCGGCCATTGCTTGGCCATCAGGTATATCGATTTTGTTGAGAGCAATAATGCGTACACGATCTTCTAGTCCGCCATAGAGAGCTAATTCATTTTCAATAGTCTCAAGATCCTGAACTGGATTTCGATCAGTTTCAAGTGTTCCGCAATCGAGTACATGTACTAATGCAACACAACGCTCGACATGGCGCAAAAACTCAAGGCCTAAACCCTTACCTTGGCTAGCTCCTGGAATTAATCCTGGAACATCGGCAACTGTAAAGCGTGTCTCACCTGCTTGAACAACACCTAAGTTTGGAACAAGGGTTGTAAATGGATAGTCGGCAATCTTTGGACGGGCCGCTGAAATAGCTGCGATTAAAGATGATTTACCGGCGCTTGGATATCCAACGAGTGCGATATCTGCAACTGATTTTAATTCCAGCGAAAGTGTGCGCTCTTCACCTGGTTCACCAAGTAATGCAAAGCCAGGTGCGCGACGCTTTGATGATGCAAGAGCTAAGTTACCAAGTCCACCATGTCCACCTTGGGCTGCAATAAACACTGTGCCATTGCCGATTAGATCTGCAATTTGTTCACCATTGCTATCAAAAATTACGGTGCCGTTTGGAACGCCGAGAATTAAATCATCGCCCTGATAACCATCTTTGCGATCACCATATCCCTGGTGGCCAGATGTTGCTTTACGGTGTGGTGAATGGTGAAAATCAAGCAGTGTTGTAACCGATGGATCCACAACTAAGACGACATCTCCGCCGCGTCCACCATTTCCACCATCTGGTCCACCTAGTGGTTTAAATTTTTCGCGTTTAACAGATACGCAGCCATCGCCACCTTTTCCGGCCAAGGCATAGAGAGTTACACGATCAACAAAAGTTGTCATGTCTGCTCTCCCTTTCCATTAAGAATAAACTTTAAAATAAAAAAGCGAGCCACGATTAGCGGCTCGCTCTATTATGAGAAACCTAAATTAAGCGGCCGGAACCACGTTCACTACACGACGACCGCGAGCGCGACCGAATTCAACTGCACCTGCTGCTAATGCAAAGAGAGTGTCATCCTTACCGCGTCCTACGTTCTTACCTGGGTGAAAATGTGTTCCACGCTGGCGCACCAAAATCTCGCCTGCATTAACTTCCTGGCCACCAAAGCGCTTGATGCCGAGGTACTGTGGATTTGAATCGCGACCGTTACGTGTCGAGGAGACACCCTTCTTACTTGCCATTTACGTTCTCTCCCTTACTTCGCGCCGCTGATGGCGGTAATTTT
>WLHF01000093.1 GCA_009702835.1 Actinomycetota bacterium | reverse complement strand
TCTCATTGATGCCAGGTAAAGATGGGCTTCTGCATGTATCTCAGATTCGCAAGATGCATGGTGGAAAGCGCATTGAAAACCTCGAAGAGGTTATGAAGGTCGGCGACAAGATTCAAGTTGAAATCGGCGAGATCGATCCAAAGGGCAAGCTATCTTTGGTTCCAGTTCTTGAAGATGGAACAACTGGTTCGCCCGAATAAATGAGTGTACGTCGCTCAGTTTTACCTAGCGGTCTGCGTATCGTTACTGAAGAGGTTACTTCGGTACGCAGCGCCGCGATCGGTATCTGGGTCAACGTTGGCTCAAGGGATGAAACCCCGGCAGTTGCTGGGGCCTCTCACTTTCTGGAGCATCTATTGTTTAAAGGTACTAACCGTCGCACAGCTTTAGAGATTTCATCATCTATCGAATCTGTCGGCGGAGAGATGAACGCCTTTACATCCAAAGAGTACACCTGCTTTTATGCACGAGTAATCGATACTGATTTACCAATGGCAATCGATGTCATCTCAGATTTAATCACCTCATCCATCGTTACCGCTCTAGATGTAGATGCCGAACGTAAAGTCGTCTTAGAAGAGATTGCTATGCGAGATGATGATCCCAGTGATTTAATCCATGACTTATATGCAGAGACATATTATGGAGATACTCAATTAGGTCGTCCAATTCTTGGAACTATCGACTCAATTAATAACATGTCGCGTGGTAGCGTCTTTAATTACTATAAAAAGCGTTATCTGCCACAGGATTTAGTGGTCGCAGTTGCCGGCAATATCAAACACAAAAAAGTTGTAGAGATGGTTGAGAAAGCCTTATCTGTCGATGGCTTCCTTGATGTAACCGGTGCGCCAGTCATTCGCTCCAATACAACTGTTAAGAAGAGTCCACAGAAATCCGTTGGATTAATCTCTCGCACAACTGAACAGGCACATATGTTCTATGGCATGGAGGGCGTTGCCCGCCACGATGATCGCCGCTTTGCAATGGGAATCTTGGCATCGGCCTTAGGTGGTGGAATGTCATCACGTTTATTCCAAGAGATCCGTGAAAAGCGCGGCCTTGCATACTCGGTCTATGCCTACGCTCAACAGTTTGCAGGCAGTGGTCAGATAGGTTTTTACGCAGGGTGCAAACCCGCTAAGGCGATTGAAGTGTTAGAGATTATTCGAGAGGTCCTAGCCGACGTTGCCGATAATGGAATGAGCCATGAAGAGATTGAACGCGCAAAGGGCGCAGTCCGAGGCTCATTAGTTTTAAGCCAAGAGGATTCAGGATCTCGTATGAGCCGAATTGGTAAGAATGAGATTGTCTACGGTCACGTTATGGGCTTTGACGATATTTTAAAGGCGGTTTCACAGGTCAACGAGGCAGACATCCGCGAAATTGCTAGCGCCTTCCTGACTAAAACACCTACGCTTGCACTAGTGGGGCCATTTAAAAACACCGCCAAGTTTGAGAAGGTATTGGGATGATTAACGTTGCAGTCTTAGGTGCCAAAGGGCGCATGGGCGCTGAAGTCGTCAAGGCCGTTAATGGCGATTCTGGCATGTCATTGATTGCAGCCCTAGATCTAGGTGACTCACTTAATCAACTCCTTGGCTCAGGCACACACGTTGTTGTTGACTTCACAACACCCGATAGCGTCATGGCTAACTTAGATTTTCTTATTAATAACGGTATTAATGTTGTGGTTGGTACTACTGGCTTTGATGATAAAAAACTTGCCATCATTGATGGGCTATGCACAGCAAATCCATCGGTCGGCGTGTTAATCGCCCCTAACTTTGCAATCGGCGCCGTGTTAATGATGGAGTTTGCCGCAAAGGCAGCCCGCTACTTTGAATCAGCTGAAATAATTGAGCTTCATCACCCAGAAAAAGTTGATGCACCAAGTGGTACTGCCGCGCGTACTGCCCAGTTAATGAGTGATGCTCGCAAATCTGCAGGTCTAAAGGCGATGCCAGATGCAACTACAACTGCACTAGATGGTGCACGGGGATCAAAAGTTGGAGATGTTCCTATTCACTCTGTGCGTGCACGTGGCTTAGTTGCTCATCAAGAGGTAATCCTTGGTGGATTAGGGGAGACACTAACGATCCGTCATGACTCATTAGATCGCGCAGGATTTATGCCAGGGGTTTTGCTGGGGGTTCGAAGCGTTATTAAACATCCGGGGCTCACTCATGGCCTCGATAAGTTCATGTAAAGGGAGAGAAATAGATGTCACAAAATCAGATCACAATGTATAGCGCCGATTGGTGCGGAGATTGCGTGCGCTCAAAGCGTCTGTTGGATGAACTCAATCTCACCTACACACTCATTGATATCGAAGCCGATAGTGCCGCTGCCGATAAGGTCATTGAGATTAATGGTGGTATGCGCTCTATTCCGGTAATAGTTTTCGCCGATGGAACTCACTTGACCGAGCCATCAGATATTGCATTGAAGGCAAAACTGACATCATTAGGTATTATTTAAAACCAGTTGTAGATAGCGGCCGAGGCAATAGCAGCCGATAGAACTACAACTGGAAAAGGTGCCTTAAGTAGCAGTGCAATAACTGCCACACTCACTCCAGCCAAGCGGTGATCAACCATCACAGTAGTCTTTGTTGTAAATGTCTGTACTGCAACGAGAGCACTCAGCAGTGCGATAGGAATGAGTGAATTAACCCGTTGAATTTTCGGATGCTCCAACCACTGCTGAGGAATTGAGTGTCCTGCGTACTTGAGGGCAAATGCAATAAGACTTGTGCCGATTACGGCGATCCACAAGGGGCTCATCGACGTAGCCCAACTGCTAGTGCGATAAATGCCGTAGCGATAATGGGTAGACCTGCAGGTAAAATTGGCGTCATAGCTAATGCAAAAACTACAGAAGTAATAGCAAGTGCGCGATCTCGATTATTTTCAAGGCGTGGCCATACAAGTCCTAAGAAAGCTGCAGGCACGGCGGCGTCCAGACCCCAAGCACGAGTATCACCCATGGCCTGTGCACCAAGCGCGCCAGCTAGAGTAAAGAGATTCCAAAAAACAAAGACACCAAAGCCCGTCAACCAGAAGCCATGTCGCATCGCATCATCGCTGCGCTTTTGTGCACCTAATGCGATGGCAGTTGACTCATCGATCGTTAACTGCGCAGCAACTACGCGCTTAAAACCCTTAACCTTTAAACGTGGCGCCATGATGGCACCGTATAAACCATTTCGAAAACCAAGAAGTGATGCCGTTGCAATTCCACTGATTGCACTGCCTCCGGCACCCAGAACGCCGATCACGGCAAATTGGGATGCACCTGAAAAAGTTAATAGAGATAAGAGACAGCTCTGCAGAACTGTGAAGCCATTTGCAACCGAGGCCGCACCAAAGGCAATTCCATAAGCCCCAACCGTCAGAGACAGGCTCAGGGAGTCTCGTACTGTGATGGCTTCAACTCTGGACACGCGGACAGTCTGCCGTAGAAATCCGTAACGACCAAGGCGGCCAT
>WLHF01000092.1 GCA_009702835.1 Actinomycetota bacterium | reverse complement strand
CCCCGACCAGATATCGCCATTGCCTAAAACCGGTACCCCGCTCGGCTTTAAATGCTCGACAAGGCGGGTGATCGCCGACCAATCTGCTTTACCTTCATACATTTGGGCGGCGGTGCGCGCATGGAGAGCAACCCAGGCAACACCTAAATCTGCAGCAGATTGCGCCGCCTCTAAATATGTGTGGTGGTCACTGTCTATACCAATGCGCATTTTTACTGTGACTGGAATACCAAATGGCTTTGCCGCCTCTACAGCTGCTTGAACAATATTTGAAAATAGTTTTCGCTTAAAGGGGAGTGCCGCACCGCCGCCTTTGCGCGTAACTTTTGGTACAGGACAACCAAAGTTCATATCGATGTGATCGGCTAAGTTTTCTTTTCCAAGCATCGTTACCGCTGCACGCATAGTCGTTGGATCAACGCTATACAACTGTACAGATCTCGGCCACTCATCTTTACCTGGCACGATCATTCGCAGAGTCTCAGGTCGACGTTCGATTAATGCGCGTGCCGTGACCATTTCAGATACAAATAAGCCCGCACCTTGTTCGCGACATAGCGTGCGAAATGGAGCATTTGTTATTCCAGCCATAGGTGCAAGAACAACCGGTGGATCGATAAAATGATCACCGCTTGCTAGTGGAAGTAGGAGTGGCTTTAGCAACCTAGTAAGCGTGGTGCAAGCCAGGCTTCGACATTGTCAATGCCGATGCGCTCTTGTGCCATGGTGTCGCGATCGCGAATTGTGACGGCATTATCTTCGAGTGTTTCAAAGTCGATAGTGATGCAGAAGGGGGTACCAATCTCATCTTGACGACGGTAGCGGCGACCAATTGCACCGGCATCATCAAAGTCGATACTCCAGTTCTTGCGTAACTGTGCTGCAAGATCGCGTGCCTTAGGTGAAAGATCTGCGTTACGAGAAAGCGGCAAGACTGCCGCTTTAATCGGTGCTAAACGATGATCAAGTTTTAACACTGCACGCTTTTCCATCTCCCCCTTGCTATTGGGCGCCTCATCTTCGGTAAAGGCATCCATTAAGAAGGTCAGCGCACAGCGATCAACTCCGGCTGCAGGTTCGATAACAAATGGTGTCCAACGCTCCCCCTTTTCTTGATCAAAGTAGGAGAGATCTTTTCCAGAGGCTGCCGAATGTGCCTTTAAATCAAAGTCGGTGCGATTAGCTATACCTTCGAGCTCGCCCCATTCGGTGCCTGCAAACTCAAACTTGTATTCGATATCGGCTGTGCGCTTTGAATAATGTGACAACTTCTCTTTCGGATGATCAATGAGACGCAGACGATCAGGATTAATTCCTAAATCTATATACCAGGCCATACGTGTATCAATCCAGTATTGATGCCACTCTTCATCGCTACCAGGAACAACAAAGAACTCCATCTCCATCTGCTCAAATTCACGGGTACGAAAAATAAAGTTTCCCGGTGTAATTTCATTACGGAAAGATTTTCCAATCTGTCCAATACCAAAAGGCGGCTTCTTTCTAGATGTGGTCATGACTTGATCAAAGTTAATAAAGATTCCTTGCGCGGTTTCAGGACGCAGATAAGCCAGCCCTGATTCATCTTCAACGGGTCCAAGGTAGGTCTTTAACATTCCGCTAAACTGCTTTGGCTCAGTGAACTGGCCTTTGTTTCCACATGCTGGGCAGTTAATTTCGCTCAATGATGTCGCAGGCTTTTTGTTTTTAGCCTCGTAAGCCTCCATCAAATGATCGGCGCGATAGCGCTTATGACATGCCGTGCACTCTGTTAATGGATCACTAAAAGTTGCAATATGACCCGATGCTTCCCATACCTCTTTTGCTAAAATTACACATGAGTCCAAGCCAACAACATCTTCTCGCCCCATGACCATAGATTTCCACCATTGACGCTTAACATTATTTTTTAACTCAACACCCAATGGGCCGTAATCCCACGATGCTCGAAGTCCGCCATATATTTCAGAGGAGGGATAAACAAATCCTCGCCGTTTTGCAAGAGCTACGATATTTTCTAAACGATCCGTTGCCATTTCTTGTGCTCCGTCCGGCTGGATGTCGGCGAAAAGCAACTGGTGTTACTTCCGTACTGTAGATTTTACTCGCTAAAGAGGTATTCATAAGCACCAGGCTCATCAATAGCCTGGGCTAATATCGGAATGGCCTGCATCTTTACCGCGTTATTGCTCAATGCCCGTCTATATGAGCCCACATTTTCCCAATGCGTGATGAGTGACCAGAGCGTTGAATCATCGAGATTTTGTCCATACTCACCCTTTAAATATCCCGGACAGGCAGCTAAAGCCGACATGGCCTGCGAGAGATTGCTTTTAAATACCGCGGCTTCACCGAGAGCAACCTTAAATCGTGCGACCGCGAACATAAGCACTAGCCTAATCGGGATAGGCTTAAACTATGAATCTTGCGATCCTTTTCGCCATCTTTACCGTTATGGCGACAACTGCGGGCGGAGTTTTGGCATTTAAGTCACGCGATAGATTCCATTTAGTTTTAGGCCTATCGGCTGGGCTCTTACTTGGCTTAGTTGGCTTTGATTTACTGCCTGAAGTCTTTGATATGAATAAGGATCAAGTTGCAGGAGTTCCAGTCGTCTCAGTAGCAATCATGAGCGGCTTTCTTCTACTTCATATCCTTGAGCGCAGCTTTGGTTCTCACGAACCTGTTGAATCTGATTATGGGCATGATCATGAGCATCACTCAATCTCAGGAACTATCGGCGCACTCGCAATGGGTGGTCACGTCTTTCTAGATGGTGTGGGTTTAGGTGTTGCCTTTCGAGTAAGTACGGCGCTAGGAGTTGCAGTTTTCTTGGCCGTTGTAGTCCATGCATTTAGCGATGGCCTGAATACAGTTTCAATGCTCGTTAAAAGTGGACACTGGACCAAGTCAAGTAAATATCTATTGGGTGTGGATGCGATTGCCCGTATCGGCGGCGCCACTCTTGGTACATATCTTGCACTTAATGATAAATACCTTGCGCTCTACCTCGCCCTTTTCTCAGGCTTTATTATCTATATTGCAACATCGCATATCTTGCCCGAAGCCCACTCTCGGCATGAATCGCGTTGGACTCTTCTTATGACCGGCCTTGGTGTTTTAGTTATGTGGGCGGTAGTTGCGGCTGCTTAAGCCTTTCCGCTAGCTGCATTCTCGGAACAAGCTACGCTTTTCCGAAACGTCTATCGCGCATTGAATACTCTTCGATCGCTTTCCACAGAACCTTTCGTGTTACATCTGGCCATAGGACATCCATAAAAACAAATTCGGCGTAAACAGATTGCCATGGCAGGAAATTGCTGGTGCGCTGCTCCCCCGAAGAGCGCAAAAATAAGTCCACATCGCTCATTGTTGGTGAATCTAAATACTTTGCAAAGGTTTTTTCAGTTATTGAATCAGCCTTTACTTTTCCGCGCTTGACATCTCGGGCAAGAGCAGTTGCCGCATCTACAATTTCGGATCGGCCACCATAGTTAACGCACATGTTCAAAGTTAAAATCTTGTTCTTCTTAGTTAACTCTTCAGCCTCTTCTAGCTCCTTAATAACGCTGTTCCATAACCGCTTTGG
>WLHF01000091.1 GCA_009702835.1 Actinomycetota bacterium | reverse complement strand
GCGCGCAATCCTTCCCGGGCTAAAGTTCTAACGATCGCTTCATTACCGCTTACAGATGCAAAGTTACTGAGATAGATAAAAATTGGAATAAATAGTGGAATCGCTAATACAACAAACTCAACGATCGCACTCCCGCTCTCCCCGGCCAATCTTTTGTAAAGAGTGCGCACCATCAATTGATTGGCTCCATAATCGCAGCGCCTTTCACATCGGTCGATGGCAAACCACCCATGAGCGCAATCAATCCCGGAACTATCTGCGGAAGGCTTGTTTGGCGATGTGTGATTAACAATCTAATATGTGCAAATCGGTCGGGAGAAGAGAGTTCAACTACCTCATCACTGGCATATATCTGCCCACTTATCGCTCGACGAGATGCCTCACCCTGAGCTATGGCGGTATCACCGTTGCGCAGATTGGTAGCGATTATGAGTTCGATAGCGATGAGAAAGAGAATCAGTAGTGGAATCAAGACCATCGCGCTTTCAACATTTCCATCATCACCTTGAAGTACTACGGTATTTCTCGTTATCTTGCTCCGCAGCAAGGGCTTGATCTTGATGAGTTTCTTGTGCCGCGGTGGGTGTGCAGCAGCTAAGAGAGAACACATATGCCTCGCCTTAGCGAATACCGTTCATTGCATCGAGGGAGTTCTTAAGAATTGCAGTTAGACGTGGTGCTGCGATTGTCCAGATGGCTGTCACTAATCCCGTCGTCATAAGAACGACAAGTACCCATCCCGGCACATCCCCGCGCTCATCACGCAGGCGTGCATAAAAAGCTTTGTGTGTGCGAGTTAATCCATCGCGAAGTGAGATCTCTGCCTTGACGCATTGTGTTAATAAGCCGTTCATGGTTCCTCCTAATTATTGTTGAGTGAATTCGTGCACCAGTCTTCTATTTACTGGCCCATCTTCTATTTATTGCGTTGGCACTTGTGTATATCGCCGCTGGCTTATTACCGAACTACGACGTCGAAGAGCTCTGCCACAGCTGCGCGATCGGATCCACTCTCTGATGAATTACTCCATGTGCACCGGCACCGTGGGTGTCGAGAGAAATGAGTAAGCGTGGGCGTGAGTGGGTCGAGATAGTTCAGATGAATCTGTGCACCTTTGAGTACAGACTCGCCCGTATCAACAAAGCGCAGAACTGCGTGAGCTGTGATCGCCGCCAGCTGATGTGCGATAGCGATCGGCAGCTCTTCACTTGTTCCATAGCTCGCCGTTAACTGGTTGTGGAAGCTACCGAATCTATCTTCGGCAGCCAGCGCTAAACATTGCAGACATGGAGTTATCCCTGGCTCCACTAGCGGCCCACACAGTGCAACGCCGCCAGCGAGCTTTCCGACTAGTAAGTGCGCCGCTCCATCGCGCGTAAAGTGCTCGATTAATTCGGGCTCGTAACTTCCAACAATAATTCGTAACATGCGCTTTGGAGGCAACTCTGTTGGTGATGTATTAATCGGAGCGCCCTGTGATCCCACTGGAAAAAGCGACCATTCGCGCGAGAGCTCTTCGAGGCGCCCACGAAAATTCAGACCAATATCGCTTATTCGCAGCGCACCTGTGCCTAAATCATCGTCGCTGATAGTTGGATGTTGCTGTATTGCGCTCAACGCTAAACGCGTATGTGTGAGGCCGCTTGCAAGGAGAATCGAGCAGATGAGCGTTGCTGTGCGCGAGCTACCAAAGATTTCAACGCCAAAGTTTTGCCGATTCGATAATAACTCAACGCCTCCATCATTTACTCCTGCAAGCCATGTTGCTTGGCTGAGCTCGGGGGCGAGTCTTTTCTGCAACTGGCTAAAAGCTGCATCCAGAGTTTGGTCTTTAGTATGTGCCGCACGTGAAGCGATCGTTGATTGAAAACGATTCTGAAGAGTTATTGTATTCCGAACCGTATCGATGAAGTTTGCATCTTTGAGTTGAGTCAGAACTTGATCGATAAGCTCAATCGGCGCCGACAAAATCTCACTGATCTCTTGCGGGCTTTGCAAGCCGTTGAGCGCTGTGATGATTGCGCGAGCACCCGCGTGAAAAATCTCGATTGCATGAGTAGATGTTGCAACATAAATCGAGCTCTCTTCACCGCCCGATGCTCGGCTGATATAGATTCCGTTTTTTAACCGCGGATACGAGTTGTGATGGATAGAGAGCTTCTGGCTAATTTCAATCTCGTCATGGGTAGTTGTCATAGTGCTAAGAGTGCAGAGCCAGTGGCGGGTATAGATAAATCGGCGATGAAACTGTGGCCCTGCTCACGATTTAACTACGCAGAGTTTTCGAGCCAACGCCTTCGGTAGTGGAAGCGGCGGTGGCGCCATGCCGCGCACTACATTTCACCGCGCACCGTTCATAGGCAAGAGAAAAGCCCCGACCCGCGATGGAGTCAGAGCTCGTCCCTACTGCTCGACGCCCCTGGCTGCGAAAATAAGCGGCAGGAGGAGCGAAATTTAATTACTAGGCTTTTTTAAGGAAAGTGCTGATCTTGGTGCCGCAGACCGGGCAGACACCTTTAGCTGTTCGACGACCTGAATCGCTGACGCTAATGGTTCCCTCGAAATCATGCTTTTCTTTGCACTTCACGCAGTAAGCAGTTCCTTTATATGTCTCTGCCATTTTCTTTCTCCACTCCCCACCTGCACGACTGAGGATGCTCCCGTTTGGTGCAGGTGTTGTTAAGTATGACCATACCCCTGGCCACTGAGATTTAGGCCATTTAACCTTACTTACTTAGGAGTTTTTTCAACTCCTCTGGTAAGGCGAGCGCGGTTTCAGCCGCCTCATATCCATCTAAGTAGGCGCTTGCGATATCGGCCTGGGGGAACCTGGCCAGAATCGCTTTGAAGCCCTCACCGTGATCGCTAATCTCTAAATGAATCGCCTCGTGGAAGAGGACGAAGTCGAGCGCGTGCGAAGGAGCACCTTTGAGCCGATCTGAGATGCGAATAGTGCGATCCACGCTGGTGCACGATCCCCAGCGCTCGCGCATAGCCCGCCATGAGACATCTGACGGGCGGATTGTGATCTCAGGGGCTAACTCGCCCAGCAGCTCGTCAATTCGAGCCGATAATGCACTCTCACTCATCGTAATCGCCGCCTCTTGGGCACGGATCTTGGCGACCATCTCTGGAACCATCGCCCGCTCATCGGCCTTACTCATGCGCGCCGGGATTGAGACGACTATCCGGCCACCTGCCCTATAGGCAGAGATGTTCTTTTTGCGCCGTGTAGAGCGAATTACCACGATCTCTCCCTCATTTATCCCAGGAAGGGTCGCATCTCGATCTAGATCCCCGCCCACATCAGGGGCTAGATCATCTAGAAAACTATCAAAGCTCACTCTCTGACGGTATCTGTCGAGGAGTAATTTTCGGTAAAACTCAACCACGTGTTGAGAGATTTCATCGGCGGGTGGTTTTTTCAAGGAGTTGAAATCGGCTCTTTACACGAGTTTAAGTGGGCTCTTTACACGATAAAAAAGCTATTTGTCAACGCGGTGTGTAGTTGATTCTGCGGCCGATTCCATTTACGTTACAACTACGAACTCCTCGGATAACCGTTCTTTATCAGCAAGGGGAAGGCTGATACAGAATGAGCGCCCGGGGAGTTCGCTTTTTTATGGGGCTGCCCCAGTCGAGATCTTTCAGCCAT
>WLHF01000090.1 GCA_009702835.1 Actinomycetota bacterium | reverse complement strand
GAGTCCTTAGCTATAAAAGATGTCACATCCCAGACGAAGGCATCAGGGCCTGGCAGATATCCAAGCTCTTGGAACTCGTGGACTGCATATGAGAGAACCCCCGCTGCAACGATGATCAGTGCCACTCCGGTATAGGTGAAGAACTTGGCGAGATCGATCTTCACCGAGCTCTTGTAGATGAGATAACCGAGTGTGATTGAAGTTGCAAAACCTAATACGAGCCCAACTGTAGAGCTCGTTGTATCTGAAACGGAGTTAAAGTTTGAGTAGACAAATAATGATGTTTCAAGGCCTTCCCGGATGACGGCGAAAAACGCTGCCCCAGCAAGGGCTAAGGGTCCTGTAAGAATCGCTTGATCTACTTTGCCTGCAAGTTCACTTCGTAGCGAGCGCGCAGTGCGCTTCATCCAAAAGACCATCCAGGTAACAACACCAACTGCTAAGAGGGATGTTGTACCGGCAAATAACTGCTCACCCTTGGGAGTTAACGTCAATGAGGTATAGGAGAGAATGGCACCGAGTGCAAAGCTTGAAGCAACTGCACCTGCTACCCCACACCACAGCGGCTTGAGATAGCCAGTGCGCTGGCTCTTATAGATATAGGCCACCAGGATTCCAACAATGAGAGAGGCCTCAAGGCCCTCGCGCAGGGCGATGATGAAGGTGCTAAGCATGGGGAAAATCTAGGGTACGGGAGGTATTTACGCAACTCTTTCGTTGCGTAATTCACTCACCCTCAGTGCTGGGCTCGCTCTCAGGCTCCTCGATCACGAGAGGCTCGCGCTCAAGAAGGGCATCTGCCAGAGCGCCGGCTACTAATTCGATTTGCCAGGGGCGTGCCCCGAGTGCAGCGAGAGCTAGTCCTACAGCGGCCTCATCACGCGTTGAGGTTGATCCGGATGGGGGCGACCAACAGATACGGCGGATGGATTCAGGAGAGATCAGGTTTTCAACTGGAATCGAGTTATGAGTTGCAATGGCCTCGATCAGCGCTCGCGCATGAGAAAGCGGAGCAAACTTTTCAGGAAATCTTTCGCGCCATAGTTTAATCGGCGGCAGTGCATCGCTTTGTGTGCGCATCGCTGGCCATTCCGCTTCAGGCAGTGCGAGGGCGCGTGCAATGGCCTCGAGCCAAATCGTACAGTTTTCTAACCAGCGCGCACGAAGGCCGATAGGACGTAGAGCCTTTTCCAACTCCTTCTTTGTTAGTGGAGCCGCCAAGCAGAGTTCGATGATTGCAGAGTCATTGAGGAGTTTTCCGCCGGCGATATCTTGGCCAGATGCAAGCTCATCACGAGTGATCCAAAGTTCGCGAATGATTGCTAGGTGATCACGGCGTCTTATTTTATGCATTCCAGATGTTCGTCGCCATGGATCAATGCGTGGGGGAGGTGGGGGTGCTTTTAAAATCGATGCAAACTCTTGCTCGGCCCATTGCAGTTTTCCAGCGTTTTTTAATATCTCATACATCGCATCGCGCAGCTCGACTAAAAGCTCAACATCAAGGGCTGCATATGTGAGCCACTCTTGTGGCAATGGACGCGTTGACCAATCTGCAGCGCTGTGCTCTTTTGCGAGTGTTACACCCATTAATGATTCAAGAAGTGGTCCAAGTCCAACTCGAGGTAGACCTGCGATGCGCCCACCGAGCTCAGTATCAAAGAGCTTCATTGGATTGATTCCAATTTCACGCAGGCAGGGCAGATCCTGCGTACTTGCATGCAAAATAACCTCATCGGTATTGAGTAGCTCATCTAAGCTTGCGAGTAATGGATTGTTTAGGCCAAAGGGGATTGGATCTATTAAATGCAGGCCGCCACCGTTGCGTTTAATCTGAATCAAATATGCACGAGCGCTATAACGAAAGCCTGAGGCTCGCTCGGCATCAACGGCAAATGGGCCGCTGCCAGCGGCTAACTCTTTCATCGCAGTTTTAAGGCCAGCATCGCTATCAATTACTGGAGGTGTTCCGTTTGCGGGCACGAGCAATGGGATGGGTAGTACTTCTTCATCCATAAAATTAGCTACCGGGACCTTGCAGCATTGATTGCAGATACACCATCAGGAATCTCTTCCAGACCCGAGACTTCGGCGATCAAAGTGCACCAACCGGAGATGTGCTTAATGAGTTCGGAGGGATCGTTAATGACAGGTGTCCACGATGCACGGATTTCAATTTCAGATTCATCCTTGCGAGGTGAGAGCTTTCCAAAAGATGCACTCGATACCCGTGTCACTGTTCCGCTAGGAGCTGCGATAGTGCACTCGGCGCCATCAAGGGCCGATAAGAACCAGCCCCATCCAAACTCGGGTAGCAGTGGATCTTGTTGCATCGCAGTATCGACATCGGCGCGTACAAATGTCACACAGCGAAACTCACCCTCCCAGCTCTCTTGCCCACCAGGCTCGTGCAGTAATACAAAGCGCCCAGATGCGAGTTCATCCTCTTCATCGCCTAATTTTCCATTGCTTACATCGGCTGAAAATGCAAAGGCATACGTAGCTAATTTTTGTGGTGCCGGAACTTCCTCAAGCACAATTTCTTGGCGCGGAGTAAATGTGCGCAGTTGATCTAACAGCCTTTCAAAGCCGCTGGCATCCATACTCTTAGAGTAATAATCGCTAGCGGGAATCTCGGGAGGCGGGGCGGTAGCCTTGTGCGTATGGCATCACTCTTGGCACTGCTCTCTAGTGTGCTCTGGGGTACTGCCGATTTTGAGGGTGGACGGTTAAGCAAAAAACATGCACCAATCGCCGTTCTTGGATTTTCTCAAGTTGTTGGCCTGCTCTTTGGAATCACACTTGTAGTTTTCATCGGTGATAGCGGTGCGCAAGCCTTCGGTGATGGTGGCTATTTAGTTCCAGGAATCTGTGCCGGCTTTCTAGGCTACTTCGGTCTTATCTGTTTATATGCAGGATTAGCTTCAGGAAGCATGGGCGTCGTCTCACCGATTAGTGCATTGAGTGCAGTTGTTCCACTGAGTTATTCGCTCATGCACGGAGATTCGCTCTCACGAATTACATCAATCGGTATTGTGCTCGCACTCGTTGGAGCATTTTGTGCAAGTGGTCCCGAACTTTCGCAGGGGCTACCGATTCGCCCACTTTTGCTTGCCATCGGTGCAGCGTGTGGATTTGGTACTTCACTTACCTTTATCTCTATTGGCTCACAGACCAGTCCGCTGATGACTATGGTCACGATGCGCGTGGCGACGTTCATTGTCACTATTGCAATTGCTCTTCGTTATCGCACAACGGGTGGTTTTTCAAAGAGTGAGTATCCCAGCTTAATATTTATGGGTGTTGCCGATTTTCTAGCCAATCTCTTACTGGGTATCGCATGTACAAAGGGATCCGTATCGGTGGCAATGGTTCTTAGCTCAATGTATCCAATCGCAACGGCACTTCTTGCCTTTAGATTCTTACACGAGAGATTGCACAGGGTTCAGTACGTGGGAATCGTATTGGCAGTTAGCGGCGTTGCTTTAATATCTGCATTCTAATTCTTGGCGTGAAAAAAAAGAGTCTGATCGATTTGACTCTCACTAAAGCGTGAAAAGTGATTGAGAACTTGGCGCCAATCAAATATGTTTTCGCCCCCGCGCTCTGGGGTCACTGTTAAGAAGAACTCATCTATAAGTCGATCGGCGAGAAGTTCAGTTAAAAGGGCGCCACCACCTTCAATTAAAATTCGCGGACCAAACT
>WLHF01000009.1 GCA_009702835.1 Actinomycetota bacterium | reverse complement strand
CTGGTAGTAGCGCACCTGTTATAGAAAGCGCTGTTCTGACAGGTGGCTTTGATCGCTTGCATGGCGATGTTAATCGCCGCGATCTATTGTTGCATCTATCAGATCTACAACGCTCACCACATAAAGCCATCTCTGGTGCACAGATGAACTTAGCTTTCACGCCCCCTACCCTCATCACTAGCGGTCTGCCTGATATGAACTCTGCCGAAATCGTGCGCCACGAAGTCGAACGTTTAGGCATCGACATGTCACGGCATCTAATTGAGTTCTATGGTGATTTTCTTAACTCCATCGCCGCTATGCGATCATCACAGTTATTAGAGGCGCGCTCTGGCTCTAGTGTTCTTGTCGCTGGTATCAAGGTTGCTATGCAGACCCCACCAGTGCGCTCGGGTAAGCGCGTTATTTTTCTCACTCTCGATGATGGTTATGGATGTAGTGACTCTGCATTTTTCAGCGATGTGCAGGCCAGCTATGCCAGCACCCTGTATTCATCATCTCTGCTACTGGTTCGGGGTATTACCCGGCGCACAGGTGCTCGTGGGATCTCAATTAATGCCACAGGTGCCTGGGATTTGCGCGCGGCATATGAAAGCTGGCGCACTAAAGAAAGTACGCTGGCAATATGACGACGGCCTCGATCCTGCATGTAGATATGGATGCATTCTTTGCCTCCGTTGCCGAACGTGATAACCCCGAGTTAAAAGGCAAAGCGGTAGTAATTGGAATGGGAGTTCGTGGCGTTGTATCGGCGGCAAACTATGAGGCACGCAAATTTGGAATACATTCAGCGATGCCAGTGGGACGTGCACGTCGACTAGCACCCCATGCAATCTTTTTACCCGTTGATATGCCCCGCTATCAAGAGGTCTCATCGCATGTGATGGAGATCTTTGAAAGCTTTACGCCGTGGGTTGAACCCATCTCATTAGATGAGGCCTTCTTGGATGTCAGCGGGGTAGAGCGCTTACTTGGCTCACCGCGCGAAATTGCAGCAATGATTCGCGCAAAGGTAGAGAAACAAGAGGGCATCACTTGTTCAGTTGGAATCGCGCCATCGAAGTTCATTGCAAAGCTTGCTTCCCAGCACTGCAAACCGAATGGGATGTTAGAGATTACCGCCGATCGCATACTTACCTTCCTGCACCCTCTACCGATACGAGCAATGTGGGGTGTTGGGCCAAAAACGGCAGAGGTTCTGGAGCGTTTAGGACTTCGTACTATTGAAGATATAGCTAACCTGCCACGTGCAACGTTGATTCGCGCATTAGGAGAGGCCAGTGGGGCATCCTTATATGAACTTGCATGGGGACGTGACTACCGTGATGTCATCGCCCACGATGCTGAAAAAAGTATTAGTGCGGCCGAAACATTTGCCCACGATTTAGATAATCCAGCTGAAATTCTTACCGAGTTTTTGCGCTTAACCGAGCGCGCATCTGCCAGGCTGCGCGATAAAGATCTATTTGCCAAGACAGTCTCAATCAAAGTGCGCTTTGCCGATTTTTCTACGATCAATAGATCTAAAACTATGGCACTGCCCATCGATGGAACGCACGAGATTTATGAGGTAGTTAAGGGGCTCTATGAGGCACTTCGAATTGAGCGGGCTAGGCTGCGATTAGTGGGGGTCTCACTTGAGAGTTTAAGTAGCAGCGCCCCCGAGCAGATGGTTTTAGGCGCTCGTGAGAGTGGGTGGCGACAGGCAGATGGTGCGATAGACCGTGCCAGGGCACGCTTTGGCGCAGGAAGTGTGCGTCCAGCCCGCTTGATTAGACCCACCGATGAGTCAAAGGAATAAGTAGCACGCAGGAGAAAAATCTTCTATTGTTGGCCCATGCCTTTATCTGATCATGAAAAGCGAATGCTCCAAGAGATGGAGGCCGCCCTCTTAACCGAGGATCCACGGCTGTTTTCAGCACTCTCTGGCGAGATCAAGCCTGTGCGTCGAAGCCTTACTCTGGTCGGCTTGGGCCTTGTCTTTGTAGGAGTTGCAACTCTCTTTGGCGGCCTCATCGCCAAGGTGACACCGGTTGGAGTTCTCGGCTTCGTGATCGCCCTAGCTGGGGTTATCGCCATCCTCTCATCTCTAACTAGTAAAGCCCCACGCAGCAAGGGCGCTCGCAAGGGTAATGGCCTGGGATCACGCCTAGAGCAGCGCTGGGATGAGCGCAATAATAAATAAACGCTAGTTTTTCTGCTCACGAAGGCCTCCAGATGGGGGCCTTTTTTCATGCCCTAAAGAGTGGGGGCGAGTGGGGGGAAAGTGGGATTTGATGGGTAAAAGTGGTGTAAAAAGGAGGGAAATGGAGTAAAGTGGGGAACTAAGCCGCAGGATCAAGCGGTGATGCGAACTCCGGGGAAGGGGGCGCGAAGAGATGTTTCTAGGCACCCACGAACCGCGTCTTGATGAAAAGGGTCGCCTTATTCTTCCTGCAAAGTTTCGTGAAGAGTTGGCATCGGGTTTAGTTATTACTAAAGGACAAGAGCGTTGTCTCTATGTTTTTCCTTCCAGTGAATTTGAAGTTATTACACAGACGCTAAAACAAGCGCCAGTCACTGCGAAATCAGCTCGTGATTACAGCCGTGTGATGTTTGCCGGTGCACACGATGAGATTCCTGATCGTCAAGGTCGCATAACAATTCCGCAAAGTCTTCGAACATATGCAGGACTTGAAAAAGACTGTGTTGTCATCGGTGCAAATACACGCGTTGAAATTTGGGATTCAACTTCATGGAATGAGTATTTAGCTGATCGCGAAAAGAGTTTCGCCGATGTTTCAGAGGAGGTCTTTCCAGGACTGTTCTAACCAACTCTCATCTGTGGCCACCGCCGACCTTTCGAACGTATCGGCGCCCCTTCCCCGGCGCCGCTACTAAATAGATCCGTCGGCCGGCGGTGACCAGAGATGAGAGCTGATAACAAAAACCACGAAGAGATTAATTTCAAGTTAAGGGGGAGTGATGATTGACAGCAGTGCACATATATCTGTAATGCGAGATCGATGCATTGACCTCTTAGCACCTGCGATTAATTCAACTAAATATCCAGTTATTGTCGATGCAACCCTTGGCCTAGGTGGACATGCTGAGGCTTTACTCAAAAGATTTCCAACGTTAAAAGTTATAGGTATAGATCGTGATGCCGATGCATTAGCCCGGGCAACGACCAGATTGGCTCCCTTCGCAGATCGACTTTTTACCAAGCACGCAAACTTTGATTCAATCGCTAATGTTGTAGCCTCCTTTGGGTATCCAGAGATTACGGGTGCGCTATTTGATCTTGGTGTCTCCTCTATGCAGTTAGATGAGCGCAATCGTGGCTTTTCATACTCACACGATGCTCCACTAGATATGCGCATGGATCGTACGCAGTCTCTTACAGCGGCAGAGATTATTAATACCTACGAGCCAGGTCAGCTGGTACGTATTTTACGAACTTATGGTGAAGAAAAATTTGCTACTCGCGTCGTCGAATCTATTGTTAAAGCCCGAGCAGTAACACCGCTTAACTCAACAATCGAGTTAGCAACACTGGTCAAAAACGCTATTCCAGCCGCTACACGGCGCACCGGTGGAAACCCTGCCAAACGTAGCTTTCAAGCCCTTCGTATCGAAACCAACGACGAACTCGGTGCAATCACCAGAGCCCTTCCATCGGCACTCAAGCTGCTTGGTATTGGCGGACGTTTAGTAGTTATGTCATTTCAATCCCTTGAAGATCGCATTGTCAAAGATCTCTTTGTCGCATCAACGACATCAGGTACACCGCGCGATCTCCCCTTTGAACTTCCAGAGCTGGCTGCCAAGTTTTCATTAGTAATAAAAGGTAGTGAAACTCCAGGGGCTCAAGAGCTTGAAGAAAACTCGCGGTCGGCATCGGTTCGCCTTCGTGCAATTGAAAGGGTGGCTGCATAATGGCAATGGCTGCATTTGCTCCAGCGATTACTCGATCAAAGGAGATTCTTGCTCAGAAATCCTCCAAAGTTGCACTTAAGCTTGTTCCAGATATTTCAGCGGGTAAGCAGGCCGATCGTAAATTTTTTGCAACTTTTGTTTCGGCTGTTGGAATCAGTGGACTCCTATTTCTCCTGGTTCTTAACACTGTACTTGCGCAAGATGCATTTGAATTAACTCATCTTAAACTCGAGTCTAAAATGATTAGCGATCAACGCGAAGCAATTGCTCGTGAGATAGATCGGCAATCATCACCAGAATCACTTGCGCGCACAGCTGTTGCCCTCGGCATGAAGCCATCAGAGACTCCAACCTTCTTAAATCTTGACCAGCTACAGATCTCGCAAGAAGGGCGAAAATAATGGGCAATTTTGCACTTGCGCATAATCGCATTAGGTTTTTAGTTCTTGCGATTGCAGTTGTAATCTTGTTATTTGGAGTTCGATTAGTGCAGGTCCAAGCTGTCCAAGCTGGCGACTATCGATTGCGCGCCGTTAATGAGATGGAAAATACCCGTTCACTGCCTGCCCCACGTGGTGCCATTACAGATATGAGTGGCATTGCATTTGCCCGCAGCGTGGCGGCTACAAGCATCGTTGTCGATCAAACCCAGATTACAAATCCAGCACGTGTTGCAAACTTCGTCGCACCGATTCTAGGATTAAGCGTTTCAGAGGTTACAGCTAGCATCACTGGTACTCGTAAGTGGAACATGGTTTACCAAAATGCTAAGCCTGCAACTTGGCAAAAACTCACTGCAGCCCTTGCAACATTTAATGCACAATTTCCTGGCATGAGCCCAGATCGCATCATTGGCTTTTTTCCAGAGCGTGGATATATCCGTGAGTATCCATCGGGCTCATTGATTGCATCATTAGTCGGCTTCGTCAATCACGATGGCAAGGGTGCAACGGGGCTCGAATCCAGCATGAACTCATCTATCGCCGGTGTCGATGGAAAGTATTCGTATGCCAATGGATATGGCGCAGAGATTCCAGGCTCACAATCGGAGATAATTCCAGCTCAAGCTGGAACAACAGTACGTTTGACTGTTGACCGTGACATTCAATGGGTTGCATCAAAGGCGATCTCTGATGCAGTTAAAGCATCAAGTGCAATCAGCGGCACGGTTATTGTTATGGATCCAAAAACTGGTGAGATTTTGGCTCATGCAACTGCGCCTACCTTTGATCCCAATAACACTTCAAAGGTTTCACTCATTGCAATGCGCAATCCATCGGTTCAAGATATTTACGAGCCAGGTTCGACTGGAAAAGTAATGACGATTGCAGCTGCTCTAGAAGAGAAGAAAATAACCCCTGAAACTGTCTTTACGATTCCATATGCGCTTAAGCGATCGACAAAGGTTTTTCACGATCACGAAAAACATGCCACTCAGCGTCTGACATCTTCAGGCGTATTAGCGGTTTCAAGCAATACTGGTGCAATTCAAATCGGTGAACTTTTATCACATGAGACCCTCTATAACTACTTAAGTAAGTTCGGTGTTGGAAGCAAGACCGGTTCGGGTCTTCCTGGTGAATCAAGAGGCATACTGCCAAAGGTCGCTGACTGGTCTGGCACAACTGCGCCAACGGTTGCATTTGGTCAGGGCTACTCACTGACGGCTATGCAGGCAACAAGTATCTTTGCAACGATTGCAAATAATGGCATGCGTGTATCACCAACGGTTATTGCAGGTACCAGCGATGCAAGTGGAAACTTCACACCGGCACCAGGTCGAACAAGCCAACGTGTTATTAGTACTGAAACTGCACAAGCGATGCGCATCATGATGGAGAGTGTTGTATCAGCATCAGGTACTGCTCCAACTGCAGCGATCGCCGGCTATCGCGTTGCAGGTAAAACTGGTACAGCAATGCGCATCGATGACACATGTGGTTGCTATCGCGGATATACCGCCTCATTCATTGGCTTTGCACCTGCCGATAAGCCCGCCTACGTCATCAGCGTCACGATTCAAGATCCTAAAGGCCTGCACTGGGGTGGCGCACTTGGTGGTCCAGTATTTAAAAAGGTTATGTCATTTGTTTTGCAGAGTCGTCACATCCCACCAACCGGAACCACAGTGATTCCTGTTGCGCTCAACGAAAAGGCGTTAATGGCTAAGAAGGTGGCAGATGCAAAGACCACTCACTAACTGCAGTAAGCCTCTCTCGGCAGTTTCATCAGTTGTTGGTGCACAGTGCGCCGATATAACAGAGAGTGTTCACGTCACTGGAATTTCTCAGTCCAGCAGTGAGGTTGTTGTGGGCGATCTTTTTATCGCGCTACCGGGTGAAAAATTTCACGGTGCACAGTTCGCAGCCGATGCAATCGAGCAAGGCGCGGTTGCCGTCTTAACCGATCTGGCTGGGGCAGCAATGGTGACAGGTGTGCCCGTATTGGTGGTTGAAAACCCACGACGGGCCGCAGGGGTTATCAGTGCATGGTTTTACGAAGAGCCAATGCGCGATCTTTATAGCGTGGGAGTAACGGGAACAAATGGAAAAACTACGGTTACGACGTTATTGCATCAGATTATGCAGGCCGCTGGACGTGAGAGCGGACTTATCGGAACCGTTGAGACCCGTATCGGTAGTGAGGTTCTTTCAAGTAAGAGAACTACTCCTGAGAGTGCTGAGCTTCAGGGGCTCATCGCCACTATGCGCGAGCGGCACATGCGCAACCTTGTCATGGAGGTTTCAAGTCACGCAATAACGTTAGAGCGAATCCGGGGAAGCCACTTTGCAGTTGTTGGATTCACAAATCTCTCACAAGACCATCTAGATTTTCATAAAACAATGGAGGAGTACTTTCTTGCTAAAGCAAAGCTCTTTACCTTTGAATACGCAGACTTAGCTGTAATTAATATCGATGATGCATATGGAGCTCGTTTAGCTGCCTTAACTGAGCTACCAGTTGTAACTTTATCTCGCACTAATTCAAAGGCAACGTGGCACTTTGCATCAATAACTCGCGACTATGTTGGTGCAGCGATCGCCATTCGCGGTAGTGGCGGAATCCTTATTGAAAGTAAGACGATTCTCCAAGGTGGATACAACTATGACAATCTATTGATGGCCGTTGCTATCGCGGCTGAAAGTGGCATTGATGCAATCGATATCGCTGCGATACTGCCACAGATAACTGGCGCAGTTGGCCGTCTAGAGGCGGTACGTCTAGGTCAAAACTTCACCGCACTCGTTGACTACGCGCATTCGCCTGATGCAGTTGCACGGGTTCTAGAAACTGCGCATGAGATCGCCCAGGGAAGCGTTATTGCCGTCTTGGGCTGCGGTGGCGATAGAGATGCATCTAAGCGCTCTCTGATGGGTATCGCCCTTCGCGATGGCGCAGATATTGCGATCTATACGAGCGATAATCCCCGTAGCGAAAAGCCAGAGGATATTCTTGTGCAAATGGTTTTAGATATAGATGTACAGGCACCTAATGAGGTCATCACTGATCGCACCGCTGCCATCAGAGCAGCCGTTAATCACGCCACCGCTGGTGATGTGGTTATCGTCTTAGGCAAGGGTCATGAAAAGGGCCAGGAGATTTCAGGGGTGATCCATCCCTTCGATGATCGAATAGAACTTGCGCGCGCGATTGAAGATAAAAAATGATTACATTAACGGCAGGCGAGATTGCCCTTCTAGTTGGTGGAGAGCTTCACTGTGACCGCGATTTACTGATCTCCAAAGCCCCAGTTTTTGATTCTCGTTTAGCAACACCTGGGAGTTTCTTTTTAGCGCTCAAAGGCGAGGTTCGCGATGGTCATGATTTCGTATCAGAGGCTTATCGACTAGGTTCGATGTTTTCGTTAACAACTCAACTCATCGATGGCCCTTGCATAGTTGTTAAAGATGTAATTCTAGCGCTCTCTACAGTGGCTACATTTATTCGTGCACGGCTACATAACTTAACGGTTATTGCAATAACTGGTTCGCAAGGTAAGACGAGCACAAAGGATTTGATGGCACATATGTTGGCAACTGTTGGCCCAACGGTTGCACCCGCGGACTCCTTCAATAACGATTTAGGTTTACCATTGACTCTTCTTGAGTGTGATGAACGCACGCGCTTTTGCATACTCGAAATGGGCGCACGCCATAAAGGTGATTTAACACGCTTATGTGAGATCGCAAAGCCAGACATTGGCATTGTCCTCGCAGTTGGTACTGCACACATTGGTGAGTTTGGCTCACAGCGCGCAATCGCCGAAACAAAGGCAGAGCTCATCCAATCTCTCGGGGTAAAAGGTATTGCGATTCTTGGTACATATGATGAGTTCACTCCAGCGATGGCTGCTCTACATAAAGGCACGGTGCTCACATTTGGCGAGAAGAATGAGGTCGATGTACGCGCCGCCGATATTGAAATTCGTGAAGGGCGCCCGCACTTTGATTTAGTGACAAAGGCTGGACGCGATGCTGTAGGAATGCGCGTAGTGGGTGCCCATCAAGTGGCTAATGCACTCGCCGTTGCAGCCGTAGGCACCGCTCTCGCCTTACCGATAGAGCTCATTGCCAGCTCTTTATCAACAGCTGAGATATCCAGTAAGTGGCGCATGGAGCTCCATGATGTGGATGATTTACTCATTATTAACGACTCTTATAACGCTAATCCCGCTTCAATGGCAGCGGCCTTGCATAGTTTGACCTTCTTTGCCCAAGAGCGCGGCGGCCAATCCTGGGCATTTATTGGAAAAATGCATGAACTCGGCGAGTCAGGGGCATCGGCGAGTGCAGATGTTGGCACCCTTGCTTCTGTTATCGGAATTGATCACTTTGTAGTTGTTAACGCACCTGAATATGGATCTGGAGTCGGCCCCATGCAGTTCCATCATGTTGCAACCACCGCCGATGCCGCCGTTTTCGTTGACCATGTCTCACCGGGTGATGTCGTATTAATAAAGGCTTCGCGTGCTGAGAGATTTGAATTATTAGCCGATGATATTAAAGCGCGATGGATACATAGAAGTGGAGTGGAGCAGTGAGACAGATTCTGATAGCTGGTGCGATCGCACTCCTATTCTCACTCTTTGGCACGCGTGGCCTTATAAAAATTCTTGCAACACGTGGCTACGGACAGATTATTCGAGATGATGGTCCAAGCAGTCACCAAATAAAGCGTGGGACACCCACTATGGGTGGAATAATTCTAATCGCCGCCGCTCTTGTTGGATATTTAATGGCACATGCATTAACCCAAAACTCCTTAACTATCTCTGCAGTCTTAGTTCTAGGTCTAGTTATCGCCCTTGGGTTATTGGGTTTTATTGATGACTGGTTAAAAGTATCCAAACAAAAATCATTAGGTCTAACTGGGCGACAAAAACTCATTGGCCAAGCAGCTGTGGCAGCTATCTTTGGCACTCTTGGAGTTAGATTTGCCGATTTAACATCGTTGACTCCAATCTCTTATTACTTATCAGGCGTTCGCGAAACAGCGTTCTACCTTGGCCCAGTTATTGCGATTGCTTGGGTTGTATTAATGGTTGTGTCTGCAAGCAATGGCGTTAATCTCGCCGATGGTTTGGATGGTCTTGCAACTGGTGCGGCTGTTATGACTTTTCTTGCATTTATTTTGATTGGTGTATGGGAGTTCGGGCAGGGCTGTTCAATTAATGTAGGCGTTGGCTGTTATCAAGTGCGAGATCCCCTAGATCTAGCTGTGCTTGCTGCAGCCTTTGCCGGTTCATGTACTGGTTTTCTCTGGTGGAACGCCTCACCTGCCAAGATTTTTATGGGTGATACCGGCTCCCTTGCACTCGGAGGTGCCTTGGCTGGGCTAGCGGCAACTCTGCGTGTAGAGCTTTTACTTATTCCTCTCGGTGGATTATTTGTAATTATTACGATGTCAGTTGTTATTCAAACCCTTTACTTCAAAATCAGTGGTGGAAAGCGTGTATTTAAGATGGCGCCACTTCAACATCACTTCGAACTTTTAGGGTGGGGCGAAGTAACAATTGTGATTCGCTTCTGGATTATTGCCGGCCTATCAGTCGCCCTCGGCTTAGGCCTCTTCTACGCCCAGTGGGTAGTTAAGTAGCCTCGATGTCCCTCAACTTTGCAGGCCGGACAATACTTGTTGCAGGTGGGGGTGTCACTGGAAGTTCGGTTGCTCGCTTTCTTTCTACTGAAGGTGCAACGGTCGCTATCGTTGATGAAAATCCCAATCTAAAAACTGAGTTCACCGTTCTTGCCCCACAATCAGTTGATGTTACTCAGTATTCGGCAGTCGTAATCTCTCCTGGCTGGAAAGATAGCCACCCTCTAATTACCGATTGCATCGCTGCGGGAATAGAGATTTTGAATGAGATAGACATCGCCTGGAGTATCGCCAAGGAGAGATCTCCAAATCAAAAATGGTTAGCATTAACTGGGACAAATGGAAAGACCACAACTGTTGAAATGGCAGCTGCCATGTTGCAACGCGCAGGATTAAAGGCCGTCGCATGTGGCAATGTTGGCGATACCGTGATTGATGCAGTAACCCACAAAGATGGTTTCGACTATTTGATCCTTGAACTCTCATCTTTCCAACTCCATTGGATGAAGTCAGCGCACTTTGTCAGCTCTGCAATTTTGAATATCGCCGAAGATCACTTGGATTGGCATGGAGGTTTTGATGCCTACTGTGATGCAAAGCTATCGCTTCTACGTCACTCAGATCTGGTGATATTGAATGGTGATGATGGTGAGATTGTGAAACGTACACATACATGGGCTGGCCATAAAGTGTTTTTCACACTCGATACACCTTCACCCGGAGAACTCGGCATTGTTGAAAACCTCTTGATAGATCGCGCCTTCGTCAGTGATCCTCAAGAGGCGCAGATGATCGCCCAGATCAATGACATCTCGCCCACCCTTCCACACAGCGTGTCTAACGCCCTTGCCGCCGCGGGCTTAGCCCGCTGCGTTGGAGTTTCATATCTAGATATTCAAAGTGCACTCATGGATTTTCATCCTGGTCGCCACCGCATCGAAACTATCGCAAGCGCCCAAGGTATTTCCTGGATTGATGATTCAAAGGCGACTAACCCACATGCGGCCGCAGCCTCAATTCTCTCTCACTTATCTGTTGTTTGGATCGCTGGCGGTTTGGCCAAAGGCGCCGATATGAACGCCCTTGTTGAGCGCACGAAGGATCGAATCAAGGCAGTAATTTTAATCGGTGCAGATCGAGATTTAATTGAAGCTGCTTTTCTCAAATTTGCACCTGATACCCCACGAATTAAAATAGATGCCGACTACGTTAAAGGTGGAGTATCTAATGCCTTGATGGAGAGCGTTGTCACGGCTGCGAAGAGTTTTGCCGCATCGGGGGATACAGTCTTAATGGCGCCGGCATGCGCATCGATGGATCAATTCATCTCATATGCTGATCGTGGAGATCGATTCGCCGCGGCAGTAAAGAAACTGGTGGTCGGTGAAAACTAATACCCGAGCTAATTTCTTTACTAAGCCGATTAACTTGTACTACATGCTTATAGTGAGCACTGCGAGTTTGAGTGTGTTAGGCCTAATCATGGTCTTTTCAGCATCCTCGATTCACTCCCTCGAATCCAAGGGTGCGACGTATGCAATAGTCCTTCGACAGATAATATTTCTGATTATCTCAATACCTATGGCGTGGGTGTTTTCTCGATTTTCACTAGCCCGCTGGAAAATAATCGCCCGTTCTGGAGTCCTCATTTCAATCGGGCTATTAGCGGTGGTACAAGTTATTGGTAAGAGTGTTAATGGCAACCACAATTGGATTAGTTTTGGTGTCGTAGATGTACAACCAAGTGAGATAGCTAAGTTTTTAATGATCCTGTGGGCCGGCTACATACTGGCCAAACGCGAACGCATCGGCGCAGTGCAAACCAATGTCATCACTTTGATCGCTCCAGCATTTGCACTCTGCATTCTCCTTGTCTTACTGGGCAATGATTTAGGTACCGCTTCGGTCTTCGCCTTTATTCTGGCCGGCCTCTTGTGGGTCTCGGGGGTTCGGTTAGGAGTCTTTGCTGGTCTGCTCACTGTGGGCTTTGCAGGTATCGCCGCCCTTATCGTCACTGCGCCATATCGCATGCAGCGCTTTGCCGTATTTCTTAATCCATTTGCTGAAGATCAGTATAAAAACTATGGATGGCAACCGGCCCATAGTTTGTTGGGACTTGCAAGTGGCGGATTATTTGGTGTTGGGTTAGGTGCAAGTCGTCAAAAATGGGGCAACTTGTCTCAGGCCCATACTGATTTTATCTTCTCGGTAATCGGTGAAGAGTTAGGTTTATTTGGAACCCTATCGACTCTTGCTCTGCTCAGCGTTCTGTTGTTTTCAATCTTTAAGATAGCACTTCGTGCTAAAGATCCAATGGTGCGCTATGTCAGCTCTGGTATTGGATGTTGGATAGCAATCCAAACCATTCTCAATATTGGTTCGACTCTGAGTGTTATTCCAGTCGTAGGAGTTACATTGCCACTTGTCTCTTACGGTGGTTCGGCCCTTATTGCAACCTATATGGGAATTGGTTTTGTAATAGGTGCGGCTCGGCGCGATCCCGCGATCTTTGAAGAGTTAAAAAAGAGTGAGTTCACATGGCTACGATAGTTTTGGCAGGCGGTGGAACTGCCGGACATATCGAACCAGCCTTAGCGGTAGCCCGTGCCTGGCGCCTTGCTCATCCCGATGATCACATCGTATTTATCGGGACCGAAGGTGGGCTAGAAAATAAGATTATCCCTACCGCAGGATTCACAGTGACCCATATCCCCAAGGTTGCAGTTGCACGCAGGCCATCACTTACGTGGCTTCGAGTTCCAGCACAGTTATTAAAAGCAGTGAGTGCATCTCGAATTGTTCTGCGCAATGCCGATCTATTAATTGGCTTTGGGGGATATGTCAGTGCTCCGGCATATTTAGCTGCACGTATCACCGGGCTTCCAACCGTGATTCATGAGGCAAATGCTAAGCCTGGCTGGGCAAATCGCTTAGGTGCATTACTGACGCCTTATCTTGCTGTTGCAAACCCCGTTGACTCACGAGAGTTCAGAGATGCCCTCCTTACAGGTCTTCCACTGCGAAGCGATGTCGCTGCGGCATTTACCGCCTCGCGCAGCGATTTCAAAGGTGCACGAATTGGTGCAAAGAAACGTCTGGGCTTTGATGAAAAAGCGCCATTGATATTTATTATGGGTGGATCTCAAGGCTCGGTAGCTATTAATAGAGAGATTGCAGGCGCACTCCCTGCACTCTTATCAAAGGGTCTATCAATTCTGCACTCGGTAGGCAGGGCTAACTCCTTGCCCAAGACAGAGGGTGCCTATCATCCAGTTGCCTACCTCGATGCTATGGCCGATGCCTACTTAGCAAGTGATGTAATCATTGCCCGAAGCGGGGCAGTGACCTGCTGCGAATTCCGTGCCCTTGGGCGTTACGCTCTTTTTGTGCCACTACCAATTGGAAATGGCGAGCAGTTCATCAATGCCCGCACACTTGTCGCTGATAAACGCGCTCAAGTTCTTGAACAATCTCAATTTACATCGACATATTTGATAGAGCACATAGATGAGTTGCTCATTAGCTCTGCAGCAGCCCCTGCAGATGGATCGGCACAAGATTTAGATGCTGCCGATAAAATCGTCGCACTTGGCGAGTTTGCGATCGCCCAACGATGAGGCCAACTTTGATATCCCTTATCGGAAAGCGCGTGCACTTTATCGGAATCGGTGGCGCAGGCATGAGTGGCTTAGCGCGTATCGCGCTATCGCACTCGATACATGTCAGTGGCTCGGATAATAAGGATTCTTCAGTTGTGAAAGCATTCGTTGCCCTGGGCGCATCGATTGCAACGTCGCACTCAGCTAGTAACGTTGATGGAGCAGATCTTGTCGTGTTCTCAACGGCTATTTCATCAAGTAATCCTGAACTCGTACGGGCGCACGAGCTTGGAATAAATGTGTTAACTCGCGCGGCCGCACTTTCAATCTTGATGTCAGAGTCAACAAGCATCGCAGTGGCAGGAACCCACGGCAAGACAACAACATCATCTATGTTGGCAGTTGCATTACAAGCCTGTGGCGCAGATCCCTCGTTTGCTATTGGAGGCACAATCACTGCATCTGGCTCTAACGCCCACCGTGGTACGGGTGAGATCTTTGTTGCAGAGGCCGATGAATCCGATGGCTCATTTATTGAATACAATCCATTTGCAGCTGTCGTAACAAATATTGAACATGACCACGTAGATTTTTTTGCCACTCCTGCTGCAGTTGAGGATGCATTTAAGAACTTTGCAGCAACTATCAGTAGTGATGGCTTTTTAACCTACTGCGCAGACGATGCTGGCGCAGTTGCCCTTGCCGAACATATGAAGGAGTTAACCTGCATCTCTTATGGTGTGGGCGAGGGGAGTGATCTCACCCTAGATTCGATAGAGCTTCTAGCTATGGGCTCGCATGCCCGAGCAGTGTGGCATGGAAAGAGCATTGGCTTTATCGAGCTACAAGTGCCGGGTCATCACAACTTACTTAACGCCGCTGCCGCCCTTGCTACCGGATTGCAACTTGGCTTTAACGCACCGGATTTACTGCAAGGGCTAGCGGTCTTTCGCGGTACGGGTCGGCGCTTTGAGGTAAAGGGAACGGTCCATGGCATACGTGTGATCGATGATTATGGACATCACCCCACCGAGATCGATGCAACGTTGCAAGCCGCCCGCAGATATAGCGGAGATGGCCGATTAATCGTAATTTTTCAGCCACATCGCTATTCGCGCACGGCGGCTTTTGCACCGGGCTTTGCACGATCACTCTCACAGGCAGATCGAGCAATTGTTTTAGAGATCTATGCCGCGAGTGAAAAACCAATGCCAGGGGTAACTTCGCAGATGATTACGGATTTGATGAGCAATGGTGAGTACACGCCTAATTTCATTGAGGTCACAGATAGTGTTATTGAATCGGCCCAACCCGGTGATGTGATTATTACTTTAGGCGCAGGCGATGTAAGTTCATTGGCACCCATCATTGTCGATGGATTAATTCGACGATTTGACTAGATGAAAAAGCAACGACTATTTATTGCACTAGGAATCCTAATATTTGCTACCGCGGCATATATTTTAGGATGGTCAACTTTCTTCACCGTAAGCTCAGTAGAGATAAAAGGTTCTACTACGCTTATGAGCTCAACAATTGTTCCTGGAGAAAAGTTAGCGCGGGTCGAGCCTCGGAGCGTTGCAGCAGAGTTTGAAAAAAATCTCTGGATAAAAAAAGCCGATGTCTCAAGAAATTGGGTTAGTGGAAAAGTTACGATTACTCTTACCAAACGAAGTCCTATAGCCATTTATAACGATCAGGCGATAGATGCCGACGGGGTCAGCTTTCCAGCCCCCACCGATTCTGTAACGGGCTTGCCACGGATTGCTGCAGCTACGACCGAATCAGCGGTAGAGGCCGCTGCCTTCTTCATGGGGCTGCCGGCAGAGGTTGCCGAAAAGGTGGTATTAGTGAAAGTGAGAAGCGGTCAGGCATATGTCGTGCAGATCTTGGATGGCAAGAAATCGATTGAGCTTTTGTGGGGACAAGAGGGAGAGACTGCTCTAAAAGTAAAGGTTTATAAGGCTTTAATCGCACAACCCGAGAATTCGAAAATATTTCGGATAGATCTGACTGCACCACATGCACCTATCGTTAAATAATTAATTCGACACGAAGGAAAATAAATCGAGTCGGTGTTTGCTTAAGGAGCGCGCGCACTTTACGTTCGCCCTATCGAAAAACATTGAATTATAAGGCTCAAGTTGAGGTTTATGGTTCACAAGGAGGAGAAACGTGGCTTCACCGCAGAATTATTTAGCAGTCATCAAAGTCGTAGGAATTGGTGGCGGTGGAGTAAATGCAATTAATCGCATGATTGATGTCGGACTTAAAGGCGTCGAGTTCATTGCAATTAATACCGACGCACAACATTTATTAATGAGTGATGCCGATGTTAAGTTAGATATTGGTCGCAAGACAACTCGCGGACTTGGTGCAGGAATGGATCCTGAAAAGGGACGTGCTGCAGCACTTGATCACGCCGATGATATCGAAGAGATTTTGCGTGGGGCCGATATGGTCTTCGTAACTGCAGGAGAGGGTGGCGGTACTGGAACAGGTGCTGCGCCAATCGTTGCAAAGATTGCCCGAGATCTCGGCGCACTAACAATCGGTGTCGTTACGCGCCCATTCTCATTTGAAGCAAAGTTGCGTTCGGCCCAGGCCGATGTCGGAATCGAAGCACTGCGCGGAGAAGTTGATACGTTAATTGTTATTCCAAATGATCGATTGTTAGCGATCTCAGATCGCACAATAACGCTGGCAGATGCATTCAAAAGTGCAGATCAAGTTCTACTCTCAGGTGTTCAAGGCATCACCGAAATCATTACGCAGCCAGGTTTAATTAACCTTGACTTTGCGGATGTGCAAGCAGTTATGTCTGGCGCTGGCTCTGCGCTTATGGGTATCGGCTCTGCGCGTGGAGAAAATCGTGCACTGCGCGCGGCCGAACTAGCAATCTCATCGCCACTGCTTGAGGCATCAATCGATGGCGCTATGGGAGTTCTGCTCTCAATATCTGGTGGCTCTGATTTAGGTCTCTTCGAAGTTAACGAGGCCTGCGAACTTGTGCAATCTGCAGTTCACCCCAATGCAAAGTTCATATTTGGAACAACTATCGATGATGCACTCGGTGATGAGGTGCGCATTACAGTTGTAGCCGCTGGCTTTGAAGGTGGCGAACCTAAGCGGGTCTCCACTCCCGTCATCGATGCATCGACACTGAATGGTCATGCAAACCCCATTGCCTCAAATGACCCTCTCTCTGTCGCTCTTGAGCTCGGTGATGATCCAACTCCAAGACGCCGTGTGACATTTGAAGAGCTTGTCGCCGAGGATGAGATCGACGTCCCTGACTTCATGAAGTAGGAGCTTTTGCCAGCGATCTTTACCGATAGGCGCGGTGGCTCAAGCCTTGCGCCATACGAGTCATTAAATCTCGCCCTCCACGTTGGAGATGATCCAGCATCTGTTGCACGCAACCGTGAATCTCTTTCACATGCGGTGGGACAGGTTCAATTTATGAATCAGATACATGGCGATGCCTTTGTCGTTGTAAATAAACGCAGCGATATCGATCCAACGTGTGATGCCTTAATCACAACAACTGCAGGTTTGGGCCTTGCAGTTTTAGTTGCAGATTGCATCCCGTTACTTCTATCGTCTGCAACAGTTGTCGCTGCAGTGCATGTTGGTCGAAAAGGTTTGGTTAACTCTATAGCTCTCAAAGTTATCCATGAGATGCGGCGATTAGGAGCAACTGCAATTCATGCGCAGTTAGGTGCATCCATCTGCGGTCGATGTTATGAGGTTCCAGATGCTATGGCCGATCAAGTAGCGCGTACTCACCCTGCCGCCCATGCGCTGACTCGTGGTGGCACATCTGCCCTGGATTTACCGAAGGCGCTGATCGCCGATTTGGTAAGCCAGTCAGTTACGTATGAGGCATCGACGCAATGCACACTCGAAAACGATGAGTATTTTTCATACCGCCGCCATAATATTACGGGCCGAAATGCTGGAGTAATCTGGCTATGACACGTCGCACCGAGATTGCAGAACGTTTGCTCGACGTACAGGAGCGAATCGCTGTGGCAGCTAAAAAAGCTCAGCGAGATCCTTCGGAAATTACATTGATTGCAGTGACTAAGAGTTTTCCAATCAGTGATATCGAAATTCTCAGTCAGCTCGGAGTTCAAGAGTTTGGCGAAAATCGCGATAGTGATGCCGCTCCAAAGGCAGCGGCCGTTCCTGGAAGGTGGCATTTTCAGGGTCAGATTCAGAGCAATAAGTTAAAGTCAATCTGCTCGTGGGCACATGTGATCCACTCACTCGATGAGCTGCGACATTTTGAGGTTATTGAGAAATTTGCAACGCATCCATTGGAGATCTTTCTTCAAGTAAATCTCGATGGACTAGCAGAGCGTGGGGGAGCAGCGATCGAATCTCTCTACCCACTCGCGAGCATTATCCAGGCACATCCCGTTCATAGATTGGCAGGGTTGATGGCAGTTGCACCTCTTGGGATCGACCCAGAGATAGCCTTTGGCAATCTCCATGAAATTCAGAGAGGTTTTCTACGTGATTTTCCATCGGCTAAAAGCCTCTCGGCCGGCATGAGCCAAGACTTTGAAACCGCAATCTCCCATGGAGCGACACATCTGCGAATAGGCAGTCAAATCATGGGTTCTCGGTAGTCAGACAGGTATCTTTTAGGTATGGCTAATGCACTAAAGCGTGTCGCAAATTATTTAGGGTTGATGGATGACCCAGAGTTTGATACTCCAGTGAGTTCAAACGTTCCGGCAGTTCCAACTTCAGGCGATGTTCGTATCAAGCCGCGCAGTGCACGCACTGTCTCTTCTGTGATTACGTCAACTACCGAATCTGCACCACAGTTAGATCTCCCAGTCTTAGATCGCATCATCACTTTGCATCCACGTTTTTACAACGAGGCACGCACAATTGGTGAGCACTTTCGCCAAGGAAATCCAGTCATCATTAACCTAACCGACATGGATGAATCAGAGCATAAACGTCTCGTTGATTTTGCAAGTGGACTCGCATTTGGTTTACACGGAACAATCGAACGTGTTACTAAGAAGGTCTTTCTTATCTCTCCAGCTAATCTTCAAGTCAGTACTGAAGATAAGTCAGCTGCAGCGCAAGCAAGCTTCTTTAACCAGAGCTGATTTTCGATGCGGGTAGGCTCGGTTCTTGCAGGCATTTTGCAGTTGTTTTTATTTGCACTCTTGGGTCGTTTAATTCTTGATTACATACGAATGTTTGCGCGCAACTGGAAACCTAGCGGAATCTTCCTCTATTTTGTCGAAGCTGTATACGCAGTCACTGATCAACCAATGCGATTTGTAGGACGTTTTATCCCGCCGCTTCGCTTAGGCGCAGTGAGTTTAGATATGAGTTTTATCGTTCTCTTTTTTGGTATACAACTATTGATGGGCTTTGTTAGAGGGCTTTAGTAAGTACAACTGCCAGACCAAACTCGCTGGAATCAATACTCATAGTTTTCTCTTGCACCATTGATAAGGCCAAGATTTCATCCTTAATATGTGCCATATGGCCATCGATAGCAGCGGTGATCTCGGGCGTTGCATTCCATGCCACGTTAATGCGATCAGATATTTCAAAGCCATCACTCTTGCGACGCTCCTGAATAAATCGAATTACTTCGCGGGCATGGCCGGCCAAGATAAGCGTTGGTGTGAGTTCTAAATCAAGTGCCACACTCTCACCATCGTGAGATGCAACCATCCAACCGCTCTTTGGAACCTCTGTGATTACTAGATCCTCAAGAGAGATCTCCCATGTATCAAGAGTTATTACCCCCGATGCCCGTAGAGTTTTAACTAATGCCGTAGCATCACTTGCTGCAATCGCCTTAGCGATCTCCTGGACCGCTCCACCATACTTGGCACCCAAACTCTTAAAATTCGCCTTGATAGAGATATCCACTAAATCACCATCGGCGCTAGCTATATCCTCCAGGGCAATGACGTTGAGCTCATCGGCGATCTGCTCGCGCATCTGTGGTGGCAGAGCCGCCCAACCACTTGCTGCAATGAGTGCTCGTCCTAATGGTTGACGGATTTTAATTCCTGATTCAGCGCGCGATGCACGACCTAGTTCGACGATGCGACGGGTGAGTGCGACTTGTTGGCTCAACTCAGCATGTATTGCAGAGCTATGTGCGACCGGGAAATCTGTTAGGTGCACAGATGCAGCTGCCTCAGAATTAGTTGGGCGTACAAGCTCTTGCCATACCTGCTCAGTGATAAATGGAACCATCGGTGCCATTAATTGAGTGAGTGTTACTAAACACTCGTGAAGTGTTGCCATAGCCGCCAGATCACCATCCCAGAAACGGCGACGAGAGCGTCGTACATACCAGTTCGATAAATCATCGATAAATTGGGCGAGGGCTCGCCCTGCAATCTGAGAATCAAAGCCGGTGAGGGCATCATCGACTTCGCTAATCAACGTGTTGAGTTCAGAGATAATCCAACGATCCATTAATGGACGTTCTGCAAGTACTGGGCTCTGGCTTAACTCAAAATTCGATGCCTTTGCATAGAGTGCATGGAAGGAGACCGTGTTCCAGTAGGTCAAAAGTGTTTTGCGTACAACTTCATTAATTGCATCATGGCCAACACGGCGGGCTGCCCAAGGAGAGCCGGCGGCCAACATGTACCAACGCACCGCATCGGCGCCGTGTTGATCCATTAGTGCCATTGGCTCAAGGACGTTTCCTACATGCTTACTCATCTTACGACCATCTTTATCCAAGATATGGCCCAGACAGAGAACCGTCTTATATGAGGATTTATCAAAGACCAAAGTTCCGATAGTCATTAATGTATAGAACCATCCACGGGTTTGATCGATCGCCTCACAGATAAAATCGGCAGGGTAGGAGGATTCAAACTTCTCTACAGAACCGGCCTTGTGTGGATAGCCCCACTGTGCAAAGGGCATTGCTCCGGAGTCATACCAACAGTCAATTACTTCAGGTACCCGAACCATTGGCTCCGAACATTGAGTGCATGCAAAGGTAATGTCATCGACAAATGGACGGTGTGGATCTAGATTCGATAGCTCTTGTCCAGCTAAAGCCCCGAGCTCTTTGAGTGAGTCAACACAGATCTCATGCTTGTTTTCACAGCGCCAAATTGGAAGTGGAGTTCCCCAGTAGCGGTTGCGCGAGAGCGCCCAGTCGATATTGTTATTGAGCCAATCACCGTAGCGCCCATCTTTAATGGTTTCTGGGTGCCAATCTGTCGCAGCGTTCTCACGCAGAAGCGAATCCTTAATCGCAGTCGTTCGAATATACCAAGAGGGCTGTGCGTAATACATCAGCGCGGTGTGACATCGCCAGCAATGTGGATAGGAGTGCTCGTATGGTTGATGCTTATATAAAGCACCACTGGACTTTAACTCCTTGACTAAGATTTTATCGGCATCTTTAAAGAACATACCGCCAATAACGGGCAGCTCTGTCAAGAAAGTTCCATTGGGTGCGATGGGATTTACAACAGGTAGACCATAAGCCCGACATACAGCTAAGTCATCGGCGCCGAAGGCGGGGGATTGATGTACCAATCCAGTTCCATCTTCGGTGGTGACATATGTTGCAAGAACCACGTAATGAGCATCTGGGATCTCTACATAGTCCAGGGGACGCTTGTATTTCGTGTGTTCTAAATCCTTACCGAGTATTTTTCTAAGAATCTTCTTATCGCCCTTAACGCTTTCAATGAGCGCTTCGGCAACGATTAGTACCTCACTCTTTTCATCGACCGTGGTTTCAACTACCACGTAGTCGACATCGGGATGGACTGCGATTGCCGTATTAGAAACTAATGTCCATGGAGTCGTCGTCCAGACAAGAAGAGAGGCGCTGAGGGCCGCGAGATCCCCAGATGTAACAGGGAATCGAACGTAGACCGATGGATCAGTAACCGTTTCATATCCCTGGGCTAGTTCGTGGTCTGATAAACCTGTTCCACAGCGTGGACAGTAAGGCGCTACGCGATGATCTTGTACGAGTAAACCTTTTTTCCAAATCTCTTTAAGCGACCACCAAACGCTCTCAACATACTCTGGTGACATCGTCCAGTAGGCCTGATCGAAGTCAACCCAAAAACCCATGCGATCGGTCATTTCGCTAAATGCACTGACATGTCGTTGCACAGATTCACGACACTTGTCATTAAATGCTGATACACCGAATTTCTCTATGTCGCCCTTACCGTTAAAGCCCAACTCTTTTTCAACTGCAATCTCTACTGGTAATCCGTGGCAGTCCCATCCAGCTTTACGTGTGACGAGGCGGCCTTTCATAGTTTGAAAACGTGGGAATACATCTTTAAATACGCGTGCCTCAATATGGTGAGTGCCGGGCATTCCATTGGCTGTAGGAGGACCTTCGTAAAATGTCCACGGTTGGCCACCGCTACGGGCCGATACGGATTTATGAAATATGTCGTTCGTGCGCCAGAACTCCAGAATCTCATGTTCGAGAGCAGGAAGATCAACTGCTGCAGAGATGGCGCGAAATACCATAATAGAAAAACCTCCGAGAAAACCCTGGAGGGACGATCTCTGCTATCGCAGAGTTCGCGGTACCACCCACCTTGCGCACTAGTGGCGCCACTTAATGTTCTAACCTGGCCAGTTCTAGATGAGTCTGCACTCACTTCTTCCAGCGAGCTCGTGAGGTGATTGCCCCGTCAGCGCCCATGTTGAGTTAGTGGCCTCAGTCTAGGCCATAGAGCCAATGGAAATCGCTCGTGGCGCAGTTGGTATAGATGGGGCAATCGGCATAAGGTTCGCGTCATGCCCAAGAAGCCAGCCAAAAAAGCCGTTACAAAGAAGGCTCCGCCCAAGAAGGCGGTAAAGAAGGCTGCAAAGAAGGCGCCGGCAAAAAAAGCTCCAATAAAAAAAGCGGCGGCTAAAAAAGCTGTAGCAAAGAAGAGCGCGCTCAAATCGATCCCAGTTAAAAAAGCGGGAGGTAAGGCATCGACGAGTAAGACGACACTGACCGTTGATGAGAAATCCCAGACCGTTTCAGTCTCTACCGTGAGTGCGCCGATATTGGCCCCCGTTATTGAGGAGCGCCGATTAGTGATGCCACCTCCGCCGCGACCAGTAAAGAGTGGCAAAAAAACTACACCATTAAAACCAATCAGGAGTGCCCCAACGCCAATCGTTGTGAGTGATTCCGAGACACCATGGACTCCTGCAGAGCTCAAAGTAATTCGCACCGATATTGCAAAAGAGTTAGAGCGTTTGCGCCGTGAACTCACAGTTGTTGAGCTCGAGATGGACTCACTTATTCAAGAGTCAGGTGAAGGCGCTGGAGATGATCAGGCCGATGCTGGCACTAAGACTTTCGAGCGCGAACACGAGATGTCCCTTGTAATTAATGCGCGCGATATGGTTTTGCAGACTGAGCGTGCACTCGATCGAATTGACTCTAAGCGATATGGCTCGTGTGAAGAGTGCGGTAATGTGATTGGCAAGGCACGCCTTCAAGTCTTTCCTCGAGCAACACTCTGCATGCTCTGCAAGCAGAAGGAAGAACGGCGCTAGCAGTGCAAAGGTGGCGAACACTGTTAAGTGTTGCCTGGTTTATCTGGATCCTCGATTTAGCTACTAAGGCCTGGGCAGTAAGCCAACTTGCCTACCACGAACCAATAAAAATTATTGGCGATTTCTTTCAACTTACCTTTGTTCGAAACTCTGGGGCTGCATTTTCATTTGCAACAGATGCAACAATGTTTCTATCGCTATTTGGAATTATCGTCCTTATCGGAATCATTTACTTCGCAGCCCAGATTACCTCCAAAGGATGGTCGGTCGTGTTAGGGCTAGTAATGGGTGGGATTTTAGGAAATCTTATGGATCGTATATTCCGCGAGCCTGGCTTTCTTCGTGGGCATGTTATCGATTGGATGCAGCTACCACATTGGCCAATATTTAATATCGCTGACTCAGCGATCGTGTGCGCAGCCGTGCTCTCAATGGTCCTTACTGGACGCAACATTTCTCCAATTGCTAATAAGAGTGTACGGCCATGAGTAATCGAGAGTTACGCACACTCGCAGTGCCTGAAGGTGTTGCAGGAGAGCGAATCGACAGTGCACTCACGCGTGTATTAGGCCTATCTCGCACAGCCGTGGTCAAACTACTAGAAGATGGTGACATCACAACTTCTAACCGAGCCATGCTCAAATCTGAACGTGTAAGTGCAGGACAGGTAATCGAGGTTCTTCTACCAGCCCCGATTAATACGATTCCAATTCCACTTACTCCAATCGATGGATTAGAGATTGTTTATGAGGATGAGGATATTGTTGTAATTAATAAGCCAGTCGGTTGTGCAGCGCATCCGAGTCCTGGATGGACTGGGCCAACCGTTGTTGGGGCACTTAGTGCAGCGGGTTTCATTATCTCGACTAGTGGTGCGCCAGAGCGTCAGGGCATCGTCCATCGATTAGATGTTGGTACTAGTGGATTAATGATCGTTGCAAAGAGTGATCGCGCATTTACGGTACTTAAGGATGCTTTTCGAACCCGCACAGTTGAAAAGATTTATCACGCTTTGATTCAAGGACATATGGATCCAACAACCGGCACCATCGATGCACCCATCGATCGCCATCCAAAAGAGGATCACCGCTTTGCAGTTGTTGGCACGGGCAAGGAGTCCATTACGCATTATGAAGTCATCGAGTTTTATCGCGCCGTATCTCTTGTAAAAGTCGAGTTAGAGACTGGCCGCACTCACCAGATTCGAGTGCATTTCTCAGCACTTAACCATCCACTCGTGGGGGACATGACATATGGTGCAGATCCAGTTCTAGCAAAGAGCCTTGAAATGTCGCGGCCATGGCTGCACGCTAAAGAGTTGCGCTTTAACCACCCCATTACTGGAGCAGCCCTTAACTTTTCAGCACCGTATCCAGCCGATCTCACAGCCTCATTGGCGTTGCTATCTGATGCCGTCCTGCCGTAAGCAATAGCCTTATATCAACTATGCCATCCGATAATTTCGTTCACCTTCACGTACATACTGAGTACTCGATGCTCGATGGAGCTGCGCGCGTTGGCGATTTAATGTCAGAAGTTCTCCGGCAGGGTATGCCCGCTATCGCAATGACTGATCATGGAAATGTCTTTGGTGCATTTGATTTTTACAAGAGCGCTAAGAAGTCCGGCGTAAAACCCATCATTGGAATCGAAGCATATGTCGCACCAGAATCACGTTTTGATAAAAAGCGGGTTAAGTGGGCCGATGGCGGAGAAGATGATGTCTCTGGTGGCGGTGCCTACACACACATGACAATTCTGGCTGAAAATAATATAGGCCTTGGTAATCTATTTCGTCTCTCTTCCCTTGCATCTCTTGAAGGTTATTACTACAAGCCGCGCATGGATCGTGAACTTTTGTCGAAGTATGCAGGTGGATTAATCGCAACCACAGGATGTCCTGGTGGTGAGGTACAAACTCGCTTACGTATGGGCGCTTACAAAGAGGCGCTCAAAGCCGCTAGTGATTACCGTGATATTTTTGGTGCCGGTAATTTTTATTTAGAGATTATGGATCACGGTATCGACATAGAATCCCGTGTAAAAGCCGATCTTCTGAAACTGGCAAAAGAGTTAGCTCTGCCTCTACTTGCAACAAATGATCTGCACTACACATTGCAGTCAGATGCACCGGCACACGAGGCACTACTGTGCGTCCAATCGGGCTCTACTTTGGCCGACCCTAAACGTTTTAAATTCGATAACGATAGTTTCTATGTTAAAACCCCGGCCCAGATGCGCGAACTTTTTAAAGAGATACCTGAAAGTTGCGATAACACACTACTCATTGCAGAGCGCTGCAACATCACACTACGAGAGGGTGAAAATCTGCTGCCGCAATTCACTGTGCCAGCTGGTGAGAGCGAGGATTCATGGCTAAAAAAAGAGGCCGAGCGGGGCCTCATTGAACGAATGGGTTCACATGCAACTCCTGAACACAACTCTCGCCTGGCCTACGAGCTCGGCGTGATGCAGACAATGGGCTTTCCCGGATACTTTTTAGTAGTCGCTGATTTAGTTGCACACGCAAAGAAAGTTGGCATCCGCGTCGGCCCAGGTCGCGGCTCGGCCGCTGGTTCTCTGGTTGCTTACGCTCTTGGTATTACTGGCCTTGATCCACTTGAGCATGGATTGTTGTTCGAGAGATTCTTAAATCCAGAGCGCATCTCTATGCCCGATATCGATCTGGACTTTGATGAGCGCAGGCGTAGCGAAATGATCCGTTATGCAACGAGTAAGTACGGTGAAGATCGTGTTGCACAGATTATTACCTACGGAACAATTAAATCTAAACAGGCGATTAAGGATTCAACACGTGTTTTAGGCTATCCATATGCGATCGGCGAAAAACTTACTAAAGCCTTACCACCATCTGTCATGGGTAAAGATATTTCCCTGGGTGGTGTATTTAATCCAAAAGATGATCGTTACGGAGAAGCAGGTGAGTTCCGCTCACTCTATGAATCAGATCCAGATTCAAAGCGAGTAGTGGATACCGCACGTGGATTAGAGGGTCTAAAACGACAATGGGGTGTGCACGCCGCTGGTGTAATCCTTTCTCGCGAACCGCTATTAGATATTATTCCTATTCACCGCCGTGAGGCCGATGGTGCAATTATTACTCAGTTTGATATGGGTGCATGCGAAGCTACAGGCCTTCTCAAGATGGATTTCCTCGGACTTCGAAATCTCTCTGTATTAGATGATGCCCTGATCAATATTCAATCCAATCAGGGAGTAGAAGTTGTTTTAGAGGATTTGAAACTCGATGATAAAAAAACCTATGAGCTCTTATCTCGGGGAGATACTTTGGGGGTTTTCCAGCTAGATGGTGGTCCTATGCGGGCACTTCTTCGCGCGATGTCTCCCGATTCTTTTCAAGACATATCGGCGGTTATTGCACTCTACCGCCCAGGACCAATGGGTGAGAATGCGCACAATAACTACGCCGATCGAAAGAATAAACGTAAACCAGTTGAGTCGATTCATCCCGAACTCGTCGATGCACTCAAGGAGATCCTCGGTGATACATATGGCTTAATCGTCTATCAGGAGCAGGTAATGGCGATTGCACAAAAAGTCGCTGGCTTCTCACTCGGTCGCGCCGATTTACTACGCAAAGCCATGGGTAAGAAAGATAAGAATATTCTGGATAAAGAATATGTACCTTTTGAGGCGGGAATGCAGGCAAATGGTTATTCAACCGCTGCTATTAAACGTCTGTGGGATGTGTTGATTCCCTTTTCTGATTATGCATTTAATCGCGCCCACTCTGCCGGGTATGGAGTTGTCTCGTACTGGACTGGATATTTGAAAGCTAACTACCCAACTGAATACATGGCAGCGCTATTAACTAGTGTCCGCGATGATAAAGATAAATCTGCGCTCTATTTAAGTGAGTGCCGCCGTATGGGAATTAAAGTCCTCGAGCCAGATATTAATGAATCCGATGCCGAGTACACACCCCGTGGAAACGATATTCGCTTTGGCTTAGCTGCCATTCGCAATGTCGGAGAAGGCGTAGTGGGATCGATTAAGGCTGCGCGCGAATCCAAGGGCCGATTCGCATCATTTGGAGATTTTCTTGCCAAGGTAGATGCTCAAGTGTGTAATAAAAAAACGATTGAATCTCTTATTAAAGCGGGAGCCTTTGGTTCAATGGGCGTGAGCAGAAAAGGCTTAATGGCTATTTATCTTGAGGCTATTGACTCTGTGATTGAGACAAAGCGCGCAGAGGCTATAGGTCAGTTTGATTTATTTGGTGGCGAATCAATTAGCCATGTTGCATCCTTAGATTTAGAGATTCCAAAGGGGGAGTGGGATAAGGCGATGCTTCTGAGTTACGAGCGCGAAATGCTTGGCCTCTATGTCTCTGATCACCCGCTTCTCGGTGTCGAACACGTGCTTCGAGCAAATACGGATATGACAATCAGCGAGCTCGTTGATGATGGCGCCCACAGTGAATCTATAGTTACGATCGGCGGATTAATTACCAGCATCACACGCAAGGT
>WLHF01000089.1 GCA_009702835.1 Actinomycetota bacterium | reverse complement strand
GGCTGCCGCTGCGATGATAAGTGTTGCGAGAATTAGCGTTACTACGGCTACTGTTGGCATTTTTCCCTTACCCGAGCAACTTAGAGACAGGACCGGCGTAGCGAACTGCGCCATTTGCAACTTCTTTAATCACATAATCAGTCTTTGTCAGCAGCGCTGGCGTTGTGTTGAGTTCACCAATTAAGGCAACTCCCCCGTCGAGTGCATCAGCTGCTGCACCACGGATTCGCTCAAGCGGCGCTAGAACTAGATTCAATAGCGTAACGAGAACTGGAACGATGACAATTAATAGAATTAAATTACCTATTGCCCATAAGCTCATAATCTCTCCCCTTTTCTATGTTTCTCTAGTTACCGACGTGCCGTTGCCTGATATGGCAAGAAGAAACGGCTGAAAATGCGCTTTGCTCCGCGCGATACAACAGTTAAACCGATTGCAACTGCGCTGGCAGATTGTGGACCACCAACTGAGTTGGGATCTTGGCCCAGTGAGATCGCCTTCATGCGATTCTTCATGGTTGTGGCGGTTTGATTAACTAGAACCGCGGTTATGTCACTTACTAGGCCACGACCAAACTGCGCCGCAGTTCCAGAGAGCTGTAGATCAAGTGAGACATTTACGCGCGTTCCTTGCGGCGAAGCTGTCAGCGTTGCGATTAAGACCGCTACTGCCTCTCCGCGACCTTTGCGATCGGCACCTGATGCATCAAGAGTCAGAATCTTCTTAGCATTATCACGGCTTCGAACCTTGGCAGCGCCATCAAACTCTAACTTCACAGGGCCGGCTGAGATAATTACCCCACCTTTGTAGTGGTCGGTTGCAACTTTTTCAGTGAGGTCAGCACCTGGGATGCATGCCGCAATTTGAGGCACATCATCGAAGAACTTCCACACGGCATCGATCGGCTGATCGACATCGATTGCTTGTGATATTAGCATTCTGCCTCCTTGTTGTTATACATTTTTAATCTCCTACCGTGCAACTTTGTTAAGAAATGAGTGTGGATCTTTTTCAAAAGAACTACGGCACCCGCTGGCGCAGAAGTAATATGTTGTATCTTCAAAAACAAATGGGTTATTTGACTTAGTTGGTGCAACGCTCATGCCACAGACTAGGTCGATAACATCGTCAATCATCGTGAGCGCAATCTTTGAGTCAACTGGCTTTGAGAACTCGCCGCTAGCTCGCAGTTGCACGAGCTCGGCCAGAATGGAAACTGCCATCTCTCGGTGAGTGGTGCTCCCTAAATCTAAACCGACAGGGACTTTAATCTTCTTTAATTTAGCTGGTGAAAGCCCGCGATCAACTAGATATTCAAGGACAACGGCTCCGCGCTTACTCGATGCAACGAGACCGACAAAGCGAGGGTTATTCTCCAATGCAATCTCAAGTGCATCTTCGTCTCCATGGCCTTGTGTTGCGATAACAACGACTGATGATGGCCTAACCATAGAGGCCGTTAGATCATCGCCATCTACAATCTCAACGCTCCAATCTAAATCCTGGGCAAGATTTGACAGTGTCAGCGCCATTGGTGAGCGACCGACGATTAAAAGTTGCGGAGAAACCTTTACTGGCTCAATGAAAATCTGCAGTGCGCCATCGCTTTGGCACGAGATAGGAATCGTTACAACTCCCTCAGGAATATGCAGTCCGAGGAAATCAGAATCTTGTCCTAGCCAAATTAACTTTGCTTCGCCATCACGTAGAACCGCCTTAGCTTCACGGATTAAGACTGGCTCGGCACATGCTCCGCCAATCCATCCATAAATTGCGCCATCTGCAGTAACAATCGCGCGTGAACCACGTTGGCCAGATGATGGACCTTGGCGCCACACAACAGTTGCCATAACAAAGCTGATCCCAGCTTTAGTTAGCTCAACTGCGCGCTCTAGCACGCCAATTCCTTCAACGGCCCCGTTGCTCATGTGTTAGTTGCCAACTCTCACTGGTGGCATTCCATAGATATCTTTGCCAGTTGTAAGGGCCTCATAGACGCGGTTAGGCATCAGTGGCATATCGATATTGCGAACGCCCTTGTCCTTGAGTGCATCCATAACGGCGTTAACAAATGCCGCAGGTCCACCCACAGTTGCGCACTCACCGACGCCCTTGGCACCAATTGGATGGTGAGGACATGGTGTGACAACTTCGTATAACTCAAAGCCTGGAGTCTCCCAGGCAGTTGGAAGTAGGAAGTCCATGTAGTTAGCACCGATGCAGTTACCCTCTTCGTCATAGGTGATGTACTGCATGTTGGCCATTGCATATGCCTCGGTGAGTCCACCCATGATCTGTCCTTCGACAATCATTGGATTGATACGTACACCGCAGTCATCGACTGCAACAAACTGTAGAACATCCCAGACACCAGTCTCAGGATCTATTTCAACCTTGGCGATGTAGCAAGCAAAGGGCCAGGTTAGATTTGGTGGATCGTAGTAGGCGTTGTTCTCTAAGCCTGGCTCCATTCCATCTGGCATATTGCTATAGGCCGCCATTGCGCACTCTTGAATCGTGACGCCACGATCTTGATTGCTACGTACATAGAAGCGACCTAACTCCCACTCAATATCCTCTTCAGATACTTCAAGTAAGTGCGCTGCGATCTTTCTGGCTTTAGCACGAATCTTTCGCGCAACCATTGCAACTGCAGCTCCAGCAACTGGAGTACTTCGAGAGGCGTAGGTTCCCATTCCAAATGGAGCGGTATCTGTATCGCCCTCTTCTACAACGATATCTTCGGCCGGGATACCGAGCTCGTGTGTAACGATCTGTGCCCAGGTTGTCTCATGTCCTTGTCCCTGAGACTTAGCACCAGTACGCAGTAAGGCCTTACCGCTCATATGAACACGGAGCTCTGCAGAGTCAAACATCTTGATTCCCAGAATGTCGTACTCACGGCTGTTACCCGCACCGAGTGGCTCAGTCATCGTCGAAATACCTATGCCGAGCAAGCGTCCGCGCGATGCCGCTTCCGCTTTTTCTTTAGCAAAGTTCTTATAGCCAATCGCCTCTAGACCAATCTCTAGACACTTTCCATACTGTCCTGAGTCGGTGAGGAAACCAAAGGCGGTGCGATGTGGGAACTCATCATCTTTAACAAAGTTGATGCGGCGAAACTCTGCTTGATCCATTCCTAGATCATCGGCAGCTGCCTGCACCATTCGCTCTTGGAAGAACATCGCTTCAGTAACGCGGAATGAACAACGGTATGCAACTCCACCTGGTGCTTTGTTGGTGTAGTAACCCGTTGACATCATGTGCGCTACAGGAATGTCATAGCAGGCAAATGCTGAATGCATCAGACCAATTTTGAACTTACTTGGCTGAGCATCAGAGAAGAAAGCTCCGTGATCTGAAATTGTGTTCATGCGAACACCAAGGATGCGACCATCTTTGCGAAGAGCGAGCTCTCCCTTGAGATAAACGTCGCGACCAAAACCTGTCGAGATTAAGTTTCCAGTCTTATCTTCAATCCACTTCACTGGCTTTTCAGTCAAGATCGAAGCCAAAATGGAGATTACATATCCTGGATAGATAGGAACTTTATTACCAAAGCCTCCACCGATATCAGGTGAGACGATGCGGATCTGGTGCTCTGGGAGCTCGGCAACAAGGGCAACTGCAGCACGCACAATGTGTGGTGCCTGTGATGTCATGTAGACGGTCAACTTGCCCGTTGCGCGATCGTAATCTGCAATAGATCCGCAGCACTCAAGTGGTGATGGGTGC
>WLHF01000088.1 GCA_009702835.1 Actinomycetota bacterium | reverse complement strand
GGCAGGTGATACAAAGTTAGCCACGACGTTAATTCCAAGAGTTGCAACGGCAAAGGTCAACATTGCAAGCAGAGCTAAGAAGACTGAGTCAAACTTAGCGGCAATATCTCCAGGTGCTAGAAGTACTTCGCCATAGACCTTAAATGCCGATGCAGTTGTTAGCGCTGCAACAACAGAGAAGAGAATAAGGTTTACTGGAAGCCCCCATAGGTTGCCCTTCTTCAGCGACTCTTTGTTTGGACTAAAGCGAGAGAAATCGCAGAAGTTCAAATAGAGCGCGGCAAAGTAGGTTACCCATGTCGCAGCTACGGCCATCATCGCCGCAAAGCTGCCCGGTGAGACTGCAAAACCGGTTTGGCCCTTAGCAAGATCTGCCAAGGCTTTTGGATCCATATCAACGTTAAATGAGATGCTTCCGGCTTTAATCGAAAGTCCGATTGCAAGGAGCAACATCATGATCCAAACAGCAGGACCGGCAAAGTCCATGAAGCGGCGAACCGTTTCCATGCCCTTGCTAATGATTAATAGTTGGGCTGCCCATACAGCCAAGTAGCACACCACTTGCAAAGGCGTGTGACCCAGTATCTGGCTACCGCCATCAAATGATTTCATTCCATCGTAGCGAAGCAAGAATGCAACTATTGCGCCAGCTGCTGCACTTGTCTGTGCGCCATACCAAAATGTTGCAACTACAGCACGAACAAGGGCTGGAATATTTGCGCCGAATACACCAAAGGATGCACGGGCTAGAACTGGATAAGGAACACCGGTTTTAACACCGGCATTTCCGACCAACGTCATGAGGAAGTACACCGCTACAGATCCAACGGCGATTGCGAATAAGAATTTGAGTCCACCGCCGGCAACTAAGAAAAGGCTAGCTGCGAGGAAGTATCCGTACAGGCTGTGAACATCGGAAGTCCATACGTTGAAAATACTGAATGGACCCCAGTTGCGCTCTTTTGCAGGTGCCAAATCTTCATTGTGAAGACGTGGCGACACTTGGTATGCCATGTTTCTCCCATCTTAAATTGGCGAAAATGCACAAGCCAATAAATGGTCGGGTTTGCACCATCTCCGCGAAGACACTCCTCCTGAGAATTTCTTCTGGAATATACGATAAACCCGTTTTTGCCTAGTTTCAAGCACATTTATGAGATTTTCAGGGACAAAAAACCCATCTATAGCTGTAAATAGCCTAAATTAAGGCTATATCGAATGTGGTCTATAAAATAGCCAGTGAGACGAGATAGGGGGTCATCGACGTGCCACAGATCATTGTTAAGCCATCTAAAATCGCGGGAAGTGAAAAAGTCTTAACTCAAGAGGCGATTGATTTTGTAGTCCATCTCGATCAAATGTTTCATGGCCGGCGCGATGAACTAATAGCGATGCGTGCAACTAAGCGTGCAAAGATCGCCGCTGGTGCAACGCTAGATTTTTTACCAGAGACAGCCGATATTCGTAACGCAGACTGGAAAGTTGCACCGGCCCCGGCTGATCTACAGGATCGACGCGTTGAAATCACTGGACCAACTGATCCAAAGATGGCCATTAACGCACTTAACTCTGGTGCCAAAGTTTGGCTGGCAGATTTAGAGGACTCCAATACTCCGCACTGGTCAAATGTTGTTGAGGGTCAATTAACGCTGCAAGGTGTTGCCCGCCGAAACCTTGCCTTCACATCCCCCGAAGGAAAGTCATACGCATTAAATGAGGGGCCACTGGCCACATTAGTTGTTCGCCCACGTGGGTGGCACTTGCTCGAGCGCAACCTCACTATCGATGGAAAAGCTGTAGTAGGTCCAATCTTTGATGCGGGAATGCATATGTTTCACAACGCTAAAGCCTTAATCGCTAACGGCTCTGGGCCCTATTTCTATTTAGCAAAGAATGAGAGCCACCTAGAGGCGCGCTTATGGAACGATATTTTTACTGAAGCTGAAAAATTATTAGCTATACCTCATGGAAGCGTGCGTGCAACTGTTTTAATTGAAACAATTCCTGCCGCCTTTGAGATGGATGAGATCCTCTATGAACTTCGAGACCACATGAGTGGTCTTAACGCTGGCCGTTGGGACTATCTATTTTCAATGATTAAAGTCTTTAGAGATCGCGGAGCGCAGTTCTTGATTCCAGATCGCGGACAAGTGGCGATGACAGCTCCCATGATGCGCGCTTACACTGATTTATTAGTTCAAACATGCCACAAACGTGGTGCATATGCCATCGGAGGAATGGCCGCCTTTGTGCCCAGCCGTAAAGATGCCGAGATAAATAAGATTGCATTTGAAAAAGTACGTGCCGATAAAATTCGCGAGGCAAAAGATGGCTTTGATGGCTCGTGGGTTGCCCATCCAGATTTAGTTGCAATCTGCCAGGAAGTATTCGATGGGGTTCTAGGTACACGCATCAATCAATTAGATATCTTGCGCCAAGAAGTTAAAGTCAGTGCCAGTGATTTACTGGCCGTTGATAAGACTCCAGGTCAAATTACGCAGGAGGGCTTGCGTTTAAATATCGATGTCTCACTGCAGTATCTAGCGGCCTGGATTGGCGGCAGCGGCGCAGTTGCCATCCATAACTTAATGGAGGATGCGGCAACGGTTGAAATCTCACGCTCTCAAATCTGGCAGCAGGTGATGAACTCAGTTACGTATGTCGATACTAAAAACCTTGCAACTAAAGAACTCGTGCGCGAGATTCTAAAATCTGAGGCGGCACGGTTAGTAAGTGCGGGCTGGGATAGTGAAAAAATTAAAGCGGCATCGGCGCTTTTTGAGCGTGTGAGTCTGGATGATAACTATGCAGACTTCCTTACTCTGCCAGCCCTTGAGATGATTGATTAATGGCCTTTGATGTAGTCATCCGATCACCGCATGTCATAACCGATATCGGTGATCGCCCGGCTGCAGTATGTGTGAGCGATGGACGTATTGTTAAAATCGCAGCTTTTGATGAAGTTCTACTCTCCGAAAAAGATATAACGATTACTGGCGCGCTTATCCCAGGGTTAGTTGATAGCCATGTTCACATTAACGAACCAGGGCGCACGCAGTGGGAGGGCTTTGAATCTGCAACTAAGGCCGCTGCTGCAGGTGGCGTAACTACGGTTATCGACATGCCGCTCAACAGTATTCCGCCCACAACTTGCGTTGACGCCCTTGCAGTTAAAAAAGCTGCGGCAACTGGAAAATGCTCAGTAGATGTTGGTTTTTGGGGCGGATCGATTCCGGGAAATGTCAATGATCTAAAAGCGCTACATGATCACGGTGTCTTTGGTTTTAAATGTTTTCTTCTGCACTCAGGTGTCGATGAGTTCCCAGGCTCTGACCTACCCGATCTAACCGCTGCCCTCAATGAGCTGGCCTCCTTTGATGCTCTCATGATTGTGCATGCCGAAGACTCGATCGCTATTCAAAAATCAGCCAAGCCATCATCGCGTTCCTACTCAGAGTTTTTAGCATCTCGCCCCAAGGGCGCTGAAAACGTCGCTATTGCACAGTTAATTGAAGAGGCACGTCGCATAAAAGGGCGCGTGCATGTCTTACATCTTTCTAGTGGAGATTCACTGGCATTAATTCGTTCGGCAAAATCAGATGGTGTGCGGATCAGCGCCGAAACCTGTCCACATTATTTAGCATTGAGCTCTGAGGAGATCGCAGATGGTGCAACGCAGTACAAGTGCTGTCCACCTATACGTGAGAAAAGTAATCAAGATGAGTTATGGGCGGGATTAAAGAGCGGTGTTATCGATCT
>WLHF01000087.1 GCA_009702835.1 Actinomycetota bacterium | reverse complement strand
GCCCTATATTTCTCGCAGCAACCTGAGCAAGACCTGGCAAAAGGTGGGTACGCAAGACTGGTAAATCCTCTGACATCGGATTGGCTAATCGATAGGTGGATGCTCTATCACCAACATAGCCCATAGACAATATGAGGGCGTCATTTGTAAATGGAAAAGTCTGAACTTCAGATAAACCTTGCGCTGCTAATGAAGCTGATATTGCGCGTTGACGCTTTTGGGAGGGTGACAGTGAAGCATGTAGTGGCTTTGGTGGTAAAACAGATGGAATTTTGTCGTAACCAATTAAGCGCGCGATTTCCTCGACAAAATCGGCGGGCTGAGTTAAATCCCACCGCCAGGAAGGTGGAGTAACTGAGAATTTGGAATCAACCACACATCCAATCAAGTGAAGAATTTCGCTAACAGTCTCCGTGGAAACTTCAACACCAAGAACCTTTGAAGCATGGGTAGGTTCAAGGTGCACGGCTTGTGGTAGAACTGCTGAACCCGCGCTCAACGTCGCAATGTGAAGGGCTCCCCCTAATTCAATGAGCAGGTTTGCGCAGCGGGCAGATGCTAACTCCGCCAACTCTGGATCTACAGAACGCTCGAAACGTCTTGAGGCCTCTGTCGAAAGCTTATGGTGTCTTGAGTTCTTAGCTATGGCAATAGAATCGAAACGAACGGCTTCTACAGCTAATCTGGTAGTTGTCTCAGAAATCTCAGATTTTAAGCCGCCCATGGTTCCAGCTATTGCTAAGGGCGCTTTGTCATCCATTACAAGCAAATCTTCAGAAGTAACTTCGCGCATCTGCCCATCAAGTGTTTCAAATTGCTGCGATTTTTTGATGCAACCGATACGGAGATCACCAGAAATCTTGTCGGCATCAAAGGCGTGCAAAGGTTGACCAAGTTCTAGCATCACATAATTAGTGATATCAACGGCTAAAGATATGGAACGCATTCCCATTTTTTCAATACGCCTGCGCATCCACAAAGGAGTGGTCGATTTCGGATTGTAGTTGCCCAAGGTGCGGCAATAAAAAATACTTGCTCCTGTTTCCACTTTTGGCTTTACTCCTACGCCAGAATTTTCGAACTTTAATGTACGCAATGCATCAACTGGATCTTTGAAAGCTACACCAAGTGCCCCAGCAATTTCGCGTGCAAGTCCTCTAATACTTAAGGCGTAGCCACGATCTGGATTTACTGCGATCTCGAAGATAACATCGCTAATTTCCAAGACTGTAGTTGGATCGGCTCCAATTGACGCAGATTGAGGTGGCAAGACCATGATTCCGGTGTGATCTTCGCTTAGACCTAACTCCCTGGATGAGGCAATCATGCCATCACTAATTTTGCCGTACGTCTCGCGAGCTGCAATGGCGAATCCACCAGGTAAGACGGCACCAGGAAGAGCAACAACCACTAAATCTCCAACGGCAAAGTTCGTTGCACCACAAATTACATAACGTGTTACGGCCTCACCACAGTCAAGACCCACATAACGTATTGGCTTTTTGAACTCAGTAATCTCTTCTATCGATAACACTTGACCAGTTACGAGCGGGCCAGACAAATCAGCACCTTGATGGATTATCTCTTCTACTTCGAATCCAACTCGAATAAAAGCATCGGAAATTGCCTCCGCCGATAGAGAGGCAGGGATGGATGCAAACTCCTTGAGCCATGACAGTGGGGCACGCATTACAGACCTACTCCGAACTGTCTAGTAAATCGCAGATCGCCTTCGACTATGTCATGCATATCAGTAACACCGTGGCGCACCATAAGTGTGCGTTCAATTCCCATACCAAAGGCGAAACCAGAGTAAATGTCGGTATCAATGCCGCAGGTTTCTAAGACCTTCGGATTGACCATTCCGCAACCGCCCCATTCAATCCAACGATTGTTAAAGAAGACGTCAACTTCGGCGCTTGGCTCAGTGAACGGGAAGAAAGATGGTCGCAGTCGAGTTGTCACCTGTGGACCGAACATCGCTTGCGCAAAGTTATCCAGCGTGCCCTTCAGGTGTGCCATGGTGATGCCTTTATCAACTACAAGGCCCTCTACTTGATGGAAAACCGGACTATGTGTTGCATCAAGCTCGTCGGCCCGAAAGGTTCTACCCGGTGAGATTATGTAGATAGGAGGCGTTGACGTGAGCATAGTACGGATCTGGACAGGAGAAGTCTGCGTGCGTAGGACTATTCCAGAGTCAAGAGGCTCTACAAAAAAAGTATCCTGCATCGTTCGCGCGGGGTGATCAGCTGGAATATTGAGAGCATCAAAGTTAAGCCAACCCGACTCCATTTCAGGACCATCTTTAACACTGTAACCCTGCTCTACAAAAAAATCACTGATTTCATTTTTCATGATTGAAATTGGGTGAAGACCGCCTCGATGGGAACGATTTGAGGGAAGGGTTACATCTAGAACTTCTTCTAGCAAAACTTTCCTATCACGCTGTGTCTCCAATTCTGTTGTTGCCTCGGATAAGGCCTGTGCTATTACCGATTTAGCATCCCCAATTAACTTCCCAAAATTGACTTTATCTGCAGGTAATAATGAACCTAAGCTGCGCGAGGCGAGGGCAATTGGCGATTTGTCTCCAGAATGTGCCAATCGAGCAATCTTGAGCGAATCCAGATCTGATGCTGCGGCAAAAGCCAATCGGGCATCAGAGACCCATGTATTTATCTCACTCTCACGCATGGGGGCGAGTCTATCGGGTCGAACTTTAAGAAGTGCGCATATTCGAGAGGTGATACATGACAATCGATGCTGCGGCTGAAAGATTCAGGCTCTCGGCCGAGCCAGGCATTGGGATCTGTATGGACTCTATTGACGTCAACGATTTATCAGTTGTTAGCCCGCGTGCTTCATTGCCAAAAATCGCAACACAGTCTCCTGTAATTGTGAATTCGGAAAGTTTTCGTGTACCGCCAGCTCCTAAAGTGAATGCGTGAAGTGGCTTGTTGGCTAGAAGTTCTTGCAGCTCTATTGATTCAAATACTGGAATATGCCACAGAGAGCCTGCAGTACTTCGCACAACCTTTGGAGAGTACATATCAACGCTACCTGGAGATGTTATGACTGCATCCATTCCGAAGGCATCAGCCGAACGTAAAATCGTTCCGGCATTTCCTGGATCTTGAATTTCAGAGAGATATATAAATGTCCGCGAACCATTCAATGAAATGGTTTCCAAAGAAGTTTTAGGCATCGCACAGATGGCCAGAATGCCCTGAGGTGTGATTGTCTCTGACATCGCACGCATAACCTCCTCTGAAACATCATATGTCTGAAGGAGTGAAAGATCAGTTACTTCATCTAGCTTTACTCTGGAAGCGGCAGTTAAATATAAGGTAGAAATCCGAGGGCCATTGTTTGTTGCGATAGCCTCACGAAAACATTGCATTCCTTCGGCAACGAACTCACCGGCTGCTCGTCGCTCTCTCGTTCCTTTAGAACCAATAAGAGCCTTAACTCGCGCAACATGTGGCGAGTTAAGGCTCTCAATCATTGGTCTGAGTTATTTCAGAGATTGTTTTAAGCTGAGATGAGGCTCTTGCGAGCAACATCAACAAGTGTCTTGAAAGTTGCTGGGTCATTAGTGGCAAGATCAGAGAGAACTCGACGATCTACCTCAACACCTGCAGCCTTTAAGCCCTGGATAAAGCGATTGTAAGTTAGGCCATGTGACCGGCAACCCGCATTGATGCGTTGAATCCATAGACGACGGAAATCGCCTTTCTTATCTTTACGGTCATTGAATGCATAGACCATTGAGTGCGTAACTTGCTCTTTTGCCTTCGTGAAAAGACGTGAGCGTTGACCGCGGTAACCGCTGGCACGCTCTAAAGTTGTACGACGCTTCTTAGCGGCGTGAACACCACGTTTTACTCTCATTTAATTCACGT
>WLHF01000086.1 GCA_009702835.1 Actinomycetota bacterium | reverse complement strand
CTGACCATAAGCTCTCAATAAATAAGGCCGGCTCTTGAAGGCGAGATTTAAGGACCTCTCGCTCTAAAATCAATCGCGCATCATATGGATCAGGTCGCCAATTACTCTCTTCACTTGCAACTGCTGTGGGCTCTTGTGTGCGTGGATGAGATTTCACGCCCTGCGATACCGCCGCAGAGACGATTTCGACTTCTAGACCTAACCACCCTGCTAGTAGGCGCGTGTATTCAGGACGTAAGGACTTATCTCGAATCTGGGCAACTAATGGCGCTGCAGCGTTGAGTGCATTAATGCGACCCTCGGCTGCATCTAACTTGTGGTGTGCAAGCTCGCTCCGAATTGCAAACTCAAAGAGAGGAACTCTTCGTGCTATTAAATCACGAAGGGCTAAATCTCCCTTTTGTTGGCGCAAATCACATGGATCTAAACCATCGGGTTCGACTGCGACAAAGGTCTGTGTCACAAATTTTTGATCCTCGCTAAATGCTCGTAGGGCCGCTTTTTGTCCCGCGGCATCACCATCAAAGGTAAATATAACTTCGCCGCGAAATGCATCGTCATCCATTAATAACCTGCGCAGGATGCGTATGTGATCGGCGCCAAATGCAGTGCCACAGGTTGCTACGGCCGTAGTTATCCCTGCAAGCTGGGCTGCCATAACATCGGTATAGCCCTCAACTATGACGGCCTGGCGCTTCTTTGCGATCTCTTTTTTTGCCACATCAAGTCCGTATAAAACCTGACTCTTTTTATAGATGGGGGTCTCTGGAGTATTTAAATACTTGGGTCCTTGATCAACTTCATCACTTGCTAATTTGCGTGCACCAAAGCCAACAACGTCCCCTGAGATATCTCTAATTGGCCAGGTCAAACGGTTACGAAATCTATCTATTGGACCGCGCTGGCCCATCTTAGATAATCCGGCGGTTTCTAACTCATCGATTGTGTAATCCATTGCGCGCAGATGTTTAGTCAACGCATCCCATTCATCGGGGGCAAATCCAACGCCGAACTGCATACAGGCAGCTTTATCGAAGCCGCGCTTTGTTAATAAGTCTCGACCATGAGCGGCTGCAGGAGCATTGAGTTGTTCTTGATAAAACTTCGCCGCCTCGGTATTAGCTGCGATTAAACGAGAGCGAGCCCCTGCTGAAAATGTTGGAGCATTACTACCGCCCTCTTCATAGCGAAGGGTATAACCCAGGCGATCAGCTAAGCGCTCGATCGTTTCAGTGAAAGTTAAGTGGTCGATCTTCATCAAAAATGCGATGACATCGCCGCCAGTTTGACATCCAAAGCAGTGAAAAAATCCTTTACTGGGGGTAACAGTAAAAGAGGGTGACTTCTCATCGTGAAATGGACACAAGCCTTTCTTTGCACCACCACCCGCGCTCTTTAACTGGACGTAATCGCCAACTACCTCATCGATGGGTGAGCGATCACGGATGTAGGCAACATCCTCATCTCGAATACGCCCGCTCATATGCTCACTTTAGTGATTAGCCAGTAGACGTGTATGTAGGACATAGGCGCCAGGATCTGTTAGGGCGGCGACTTGATCGATTATTACCCGCATACGTGCACTTTCATCGGCGGCTTCATTCCAGGGCTTAATAAATATTGAATCCAGCTCACGTGGGGCACATGCCATGAGCATCTCCACGAGCTCGCTAATGATTACCTGCTGCTTTGCATAGCGCTCTTGGGAGTGTGCAGCGTTGATTAAATAGTGTCCAGCAATAGCTTTGAGAAAATCGACTTCGACAACTTGATCGCGTGGAATCTCTAGATCGGCGCTATAGCGTGAGAGTGGGCCATCACCATGAACTCTGCGAGTTTGAACTTCTGCAGCTAAGACAAAGCGCCCGATTAACTGTGAGGTGGAATCCTTTAACCTAGCAAGTGAGCGAAGGGTGCCATCGTAATAATGTGGCCAGGCCGAGAGCGCAGCTAAACGTGTATGTGCATCGATAGCCTCTTGCTCGGTGGAATCGCTACCATAATCATTTCGCATGACATGATAGATATCAGCTAAATCTTTTTCAAAGTTCTTAACTGATATTTGGTTGACAAATATCGCATCCTCTAAATCATGGACAGAGTAAGCGCAGTCATCGGACCAATCCATAATCTGCGCCTCGATACACTTCTTATCAACTGGTGCACCCGATCGCATCCAGTTAAAGCTTTCTATATCATCATCGTAGACGCCGAATTTGCGCGGGTTTTGTGAGCGTGGCCATGGATACTTTGTCGCACCATCTAAGGATGCTCGGGTTAAGTTAAGACCAATACTATTTCCCTGTGCATCAACGGTCTTGGCCTCAAGGCGTACTAATAATCTAAAGCTCTGTGCATTTCCCTCAAAGCCACCACAATCTTTTGCAATCTGCGCAAGGGCCTCTTCCCCGTTGTGACCAAATGGTGGATGACCTAAATCATGTGCTAAGCATGCCGTGTCCTGTAAATCAGGATCTGCGCCGAGTGATTCTCCAAGCTCACGACCGATCTGTGCGCACTCAAGTGAGTGAGATAGGCGTGTGCGCTGAAAATCATTCTCCCACGGCACTGCAACTTGGGTCTTTGCCGCTAAGCGACGAAGAGCGGCAGAGTGAATAACCCGTGCACGATCGCGCATGAACTCAGTACGCCCTGGTCGCTTTGCTGGCTCATCTAAGAATCGCTCGTTATCGTGTTCGCTATAGCTCACGGCACAACCTTAGTGAGGATATCTGCGCCAGGTAAATGATCGCTGACCTGAACACCACGCCGGCCAACGGTTATATAGACCAGGTAAGCCCCCGCCTCGCGCAGTAAATACTTGTAGCCCGATTGCGAAATTGTGTTGGGGCCAGTTTGTACAGGTGAACACGTGCTTACGACACCTTGATCATTTGCCATTGTCATCGCGCGTTGGCAGTGAAATGGATCGGTCACGATAATGACATCACTGACCATTCGTTTTTTCATTAATTCCACATAAGCCTTTGTACTTACTAACGTATCGCGGCCTTCTTCAACGGCAGTTACTTTCTTTGCTGGTACACCATGTGCACGTAGCCATGCCTTGCCCGATGCCGCCTCTGTAGTGCGATCACCAGGAGCGCCTGCACCAACGGTGATAATGGATGGAGCTAAACCTAAATCAAAAATTCGCTTAGCTTCAATTAAGCGCGCTTCAAGGGCATCCCCTGGGCGCCCATCTAGCTGAGCTGCACCTAAAACCACTATGACATCGGCGCTACGCACAATGGGATTATTGGCTGCACGCCATACTTTTGATACGGCATAACCTGGAGCAATTAATGCAACGATAATAATTAACATTAACGTGCGGCGGATCCAACGAAATAAAAACATTTATCCCCCCGAAAAAGCATCTTCGAGTTCGACATGAACAAGTTCATCTGGATCATCGAGCCAACCATCGGGCAAAGTCGGTGGGCGGCCATGACTAGTACGTCCACGTGGCATATCGCCGACTTCAACTGGATAGGGCTGATCCTCTAACTTGTCTAGAAGCCCACGCATTTCAAGTAATGAAGAGACCATCCCTAAGTCATGCCGAATTTCGCGGGGAACGCTAAAACCCTTTAAGTACCAGGCCATATGTTTGCGCATATCGCGCATCCCGCGATCCTCTGACTCTAGATACTCAACGATTAAGTGAGCATGACGAAACATCACTTCGCGCACCTGATGTAGTGTGGGTATTAACTCTTTATTGACACCTTGCAAAGCAGAAACTAAATCGGCAAATAGCCATGGACGTCCCAAACACCCACGGCCAACAACTACTCCTGCGCAACCAGTTTGCGCAACCATATTGAGAGCATCGCTCCCCGACCAGATATCGCCATTGCCTAAAACCGGTACCCCGCTCGGCTTTAAATGCTCGACAAGGCGGGTGATCGCCGACCAATCTGCTTTACCTTCATACATTTGGGCGGCGGTGCGCGCATGGAGAGCAACCCAGGCAACACCTAAAT
>WLHF01000085.1 GCA_009702835.1 Actinomycetota bacterium | reverse complement strand
CACGATCGCGAAGATGGCGTGTAATTGCACGTGTGTCAACGTTTTGGATCCCTACAATATTGTTCGCGATTAATTCTGCCTCTAACGAGTTTTCGCTGCGCCAGTTTGATGTCAGTGTCGATGGATTACGTACAACAAAACCTGCAACCCAGATTTTTGAAGACTCATTATCGGCAGTGTTTACGCCAGTGTTACCAATATGTGGAGCAGTCATCACGACCACTTGCTTGTGGTAGGAGGGATCGGTGAGTGTCTCTTGATAACCAGTCATACCTGTTTGAAATACCGCTTCGCCAAAAGTTTTTCCGGTAGCTCCCCAGGATTTTCCTTCGAAAATTCTGCCATCATCTAAGACAAAGAAAGCTTTACTCACCGAGCATCACCGGTCTCAACAAGTGCGCCGTTCATGAGTGTAGGTACTCCGTTAAAGAATGTATGCGTAATGACACCTGGCAGCTCGTAGCCATGGAAAGGGGTATTACGACTCTTGGATGCCACCAAATCCCTATCGACAGTCCATGATGCGCCGGGATCGATAATCATTACATTGGCACGTGTACCGATCTCTAAGTTTCGGCCCTGTTCGACATAGCCTGCGATCTTGGCTGGTGCTGTCGATAATCGATCTGCAACTTGCGCCCAGTTCATAAGCCCTGAATCAACCATTGTTTTTTGAACAATCGAGAGAGCGGTTTCAAGACCTAGCATTCCAAAGGAGGCCTCACTCCACTCACACTCTTTCGACTCAGTGCTATGTGGGGCGTGATCGGTTGCAACGATATCGATCGTGCCATCGGCTAGAGCCTCACGCAGCGCCATTACATCTTTCTCGGTGCGAAGCGGTGGATTCACTTTAAAAACCGGATTATATGAACGAGCTAACTCATCGGTTAAAAGAAGATGATGCGGGGTGACTTCGGCGCTGACATTGATTCCACGCGCCTTGGCCCAGCGGATTATCTCTACTCCCCCAGCCGTAGTCACATGACAGATGTGTAGTCGAGATTTAACATGATCTACGAGTAAAACATCGCGCGCGATAATTGCCTCTTCTGCAATGGCAGGCCAGCCTTTAAGTCCTAATATTGCAGATACTGCACCCTCATTCATCTGCGAACCAACGGTTAAACGTGGCTCTTGCGCATGTTGTGCTATCACTCCATCAAACTTCTTTATATATTCAAGGGCACGACGCATCACTAAAGGATCAAATACGCAGTTGCCATCATCACTAAATACACGAACCCGCGCTATTGATTCTGCCATCGCTCCGATTTCAGAGAGAGCGCTACCTTCGAGTCCCTTTGTTACCGCTCCGATTGGAAAGACATCGAGTAAACCCGCCTCTTGACCTAATCGATAAACCTGCTCAACAACGCCGGCATTATCGGCAACGGGAGATGTGTTTGCCATTGCAGAGAGTGCAGTAAAGCCACCTTTGGCTCCAGAGCGCGATCCAGAGAGAACAGTCTCTGCATCTTCTCGACCTGGCTCGCGCAGATGTGTGTGAAGATCAACTAAACCTGGAAGTAGTATCGAGCCTTTAACATCGATAACCATTGCATCGGCGTCGATGATATTTACGGCACGGTTCTTAATTAATCCATCAGCTATGAGTACATCACTTTTTGACCCATCTGGGAGTGATCCATTTTTAAGTAGATATCGCTCGGTCGCCATTACTTGCTACCTGCTTCCAAAGGTTGACCTGCTAACAAGACATACAAAATGGCCATTCGCACGCTGACGCCATTTGCCACCTGTTCAACAATCACAGAACGGGCACTGTCGGCGACTTCTGCTGCAATTTCCAATCCACGATTCATTGGACCAGGGTGCATCACTATTGAATCAGGAGACATCAATTTAAGGCGATCGGCATTTAGACCAAAGTATCGCGAGTATTCACGTGCACTTGGAAAGAAGAGATCACTCATGCGCTCTTGCTGTACGCGCAACATCATCACTACATCGACTGTGGTTAAGACTGAATCTAAATTATAGGAAATCTTTACTGGCCAGCTTTCAACACCAACAGGCAAAAGCGTCGGCGGTGCCACTAGTGTGACGCTGGCACCCAAGAGCGTTAGCAGTAGGACATTAGATCTAGCAACACGTGAGTGCAAAACATCACCCACTATTGCTACTCGAATTCCAACTAAATCTGGTGAACCCTTACCAAGATGTTTTCTTATAGTGAAGGCATCGAGTAAAGCTTGGCTGGGATGCTCATGAGTGCCATCGCCTGCATTGATAACACTGCCAAGCATCCATTCCGAGTCAGCTAAACGTTGAGGCGCACCCGATGCACTATGTCGAATAACGACTGCATCGGCGCCCATCGCCTGCAATGTAAGTGCAGTGTCTTTAAGGGATTCACCTTTGCTCAGACTCGATCCCTTTGCAGAAAAGTTAATAACATCGGCCGACAGGCGTTTAGCGGCAGCCTCAAAAGAGATACGGGTGCGCGTTGAATCCTCAGCAAAGAGGTTCACAATTGTTCGGCCACGTAATGTCGGAAGTTTTTTCACCGCTCCATCACTAACGCGAGCTAGTTCGGTAGCAGTATCCAGAATCGAAATCGCCTGTGCCTTTGAGAGATCTGATATCGATAGTAGGTGGCGCATTAGATTGCCTCAATCAAAACTTCATCCACGCCATCAATCTCAGTTAACTGCACTTTTACAGACTGGGCGATCGACGTGGGGAGATTTTTGCCAACGAAATCAGCTCTAATTGGTAGTTCGCGGTGGCCTCTATCAACCAGGACAGCTAACTGGACGGTGTGCGGGCGACCGATCTCACCTAAGGCATCGAGGGCGGCGCGGATAGTGCGTCCAGAGAATAAAACATCATCGATCAAAACTACTTCGCGCCCTTCAATCCCAGTGTTTGGGATCGATGTCGGCATTATCGGCCGTGGTGGACGCATGCGCAGATCATCGCGGTGCATGGTGATATCTAGCATCCCAACTGGTATCTCGTGTTCTACGATCTGACTCATGGTCGCTGCGATTCGCAGAGCTAGATGGGCCCCACGAGTTGGAATACCGAGCAGCGTAATCTGATGGGTGGAAGGGTTAGCTTCGAGAATTTCATGGGAAATACGTATCAACGCACGTGAGATATCGGGTGCGGACAGGGCAACGCTCATGTAAATCTCCTTCCCCATCTCTCAGGATGGGTCGTTAAAGGATGCGTGGGCGATTGTATCACCGAAATCGCCTGGGCTGTGGATAAGAATCTGCAGCTATCGGTGGCTCGATTTAACCTAGCGCTTATGACAACATATGATGAAATCTCTGCTCGCATACGTGCACTACGAATCTCTAAAGGCCTCTCGCTAAGCGATGTGGAGATACAGAGCCAGCACAGAATCCGCGCCGTAGTTCTTGGCTCATATGCGCGAGGTGATCGCTCCCTTTCGGTAAAGAGGGCGATTACCATCGCCGATTTCTACGGTGTGCCGCTCTCATATCTCTTAGAGCCGCCGAACTCATCGAACCAGCAGCCAGTTAAATTGGTAATTGATCTACGCCGCATACGAATCATGATGGCAGATCAGGCGCAGCTCTCGCTCGGGCGCTCTGGACTTTCTACTATTCTCAGATTTAGCGCTGCAGTCGTAGCAAGACGAAATGATTGGAACGGTGAAGTACTCTCTATCCGCGCCGATGATCTAACGGCCTTGGCTATGTGTCTCGGAAAAAGCTCCGATGAGATTAAAGAGATGCTAGAAGAGAATCGACTATTACTAAGCTCTAAATCGCCAAACTCTCTTTAATCGATGAGATGCGGCCTAATACTCCGTGAATGTACCCAGCGGATTCATCGGTAGAGAGCTCTTTAGCAAGTGTGAGCGCCTCATCGATTGCAACACCATCTGGAGTAGTCTGCGACCACAAAATCTCATAGATTCCCAGCCGCAAGATATTTCTCTCAACTGCTGGCAAGCGATCCATATCCCAGCCCTGTGCGTATGTCGTAATTAACTCATCTATCTTTCGAAAGTTATCGCCAACGCCGTTGACAAGTTCGCGTGTGTATTCGCGGGTAGGTCTGGCATCTGCGCCCTCTTCGACTACATCGCGCAGGTTCAACGTCTCAACAGCATTAGTCCCACGAATATCTGCCTCATAGAGTAGATCTAAAGCGGCTTTACGCGCCTT
>WLHF01000084.1 GCA_009702835.1 Actinomycetota bacterium | reverse complement strand
AATTAAGGCCATCGCAGTTGGCTCGCGAAGTGTTCCTTTGGGTGTGCCATCGCTGCGGCGAGCGATTGTGCCGCCGGTTGGATCTGGGGTCTGCTTGGTTATGCCAGCGAGTTCAAGCGCCTTTGTATTTAGCCAGATAGTGTGATGATCAACTGCATGTAATACAACGGGGCGATCACTAACGACTGAATCTAGCCAGTGTGCATCAAAGTCTCCGCCATCGATAATCGCAGCCTCATATGCGCCGCCAATGACCCAAAGCTGGTCAGGGTTATTGATTGCAAAGTTTTTTACTTCGGCCAAGATTTCATCGAGTGAGTTGAGCCCATTAATTCTTGGACCGGCAGCTTCTCGGCCCCCAAAGATGGGGTGAGCATGTCCATCGATAAATGCTGGAATTACATGTGCACCATGTAAATCAATACTTTTATCAAAGTGAGAACCTAGGGCTTCTGTACCAGTTGCGATGATAGTTTCACCATCGATAAGAATTCCATCAAAGAGTTCTTGTCCGGGCGACCAGCATTGTGCATTATGAAATAGCGTACGCACAGTTAAAGTTTACTAAATCAGATATTAAGAGGTAACGGGGCAGGTCAATGTTCGGGTTATTCCGGCTACAGCTTGTACCTTAGATAAAATAACGCGGCCGAACTCTTCCATGCTAGGTGCTTCTGCACGCATGATGACATCGTAAGGACCGGTGACACCCTCAGAGAGAGTCACACCTGCGATTGCAGAGACTGCCTTGGCAACCGAGTTAGCTTTGCCGACCTCGGTCTGAATTAAAATATAGGCCTGTATTGACATCGCTTTTCCTTTCCTTAGAGCCCACAGGCTACTTCAGAGATGGCATTACTGACTAGTGGAATAAGGTTAGAAGTATGAACTTTGATGAGGCGCAGGTCATAGCCACGCTCGCGCAGATTTTTGGCTCACATCACTCTGGAGTTCTGATCGGTATCGGCGATGATGCCGCCGTCGTTACAACTTCACCACAATCGGTTATTACTACCGATTCGGCCGTAGAGGGCACGCACTTTAATACTGAGTGGTCAGGGGCCTTTGATATTGGGCGCAAGATTACAGCGGCAAATTTGGCCGATATCTATGCAATGGGTGCAACACCACAGTACTTAGTTGTAGCCGTAACGCTGACTGGCGACGAGTCGATGGAGTGGATCAGTGATTTAGCCCATGGAATCCAACACGAGGCGGCAAGTTGTGGGACGGCAGTTGTTGGGGGAGATTTAACGCGGGGGGCGATAAAAGTTATTTCAATTACGGCAGTAGGTAGCGTTGAGAAAATAACTACGCGTAGTGGGGGAGCTCCAGGGGATTTAATCTATATCTCATCTTTACCGGGATGGTCTGCTGCAGGGTTTTCGGTAATAGTCAATGATGGAGCCGATGACTTAGAGGCCTATGCAATTGAGCAGTTTTGCGCACCAAGCGTTGACTATTCTGCCGCCGTTGCAATGGCTAGCGCTGGTGCAAGTGCAATGTGCGATGTCAGTGATGGACTTATTATCCAAGCAGCACAGATGGCCGAAGCCGCTGGAACCTCTTTTAACTTTAATAAGGATTTATTTACTAACGACCCAGAGTTTGTTGCACTGAGCGAGCTAGCCGAAAAGTGCGGCATTGATGTCTATCAGTGGATTTTTGCAGGCGGTGAAGATCACGTATTTCTTGCAACGGGAAGGGATTTACCAGGGCTTTGTGTTGGAGAGGTTGGTGCAGGTACCGGAGTCACTGGCTTAGAAATGAAAAAAGCGCCAGATACCTGGCGCCATTTCAATTAACTCTTAGATAAAATTAACGAGTAACTTTTCCAGCCTTAAGGCATGAGGTACAAACGTTTTGACGCTTAGGTGTTCCACCAATAAGAGTACGTACGCGCTGAATATTTGGATTCCAGCGACGGCGGGTCTTGACCTGTGAGTGGGAAACGTTATTACCAAAGCTTGGGCCTTTGCCACAGATATCGCATGTTGCTGCCACGACGGTACTCCTTATATAGATCTAGATAGTGATTCTTTAGTCCTTAACGGACAGGAGATAAGGCTATCGCGAGGGGCTAGCCTTACGCCAATCCACGCGTGGCATGAGCTACCAGAGCCCTCGAACAGGAGAGAATCACTACGTGGCAAACCTTGAGAGCAGAGTTTCCGACGTCATAGGGGATCGAACTTCCAAGGTCCTCACCGAGGCATTTGGCATCAAGTCGATCGGCGATCTCATGCGACATTACCCACGCCGCTACATGGTTCGCGGTGAACTATCAAATATCGCCGAATTAAAAGAGGGCGATGAAGTTACGATTTTGGCCGAAGTACATAGCTCTTCCAACCGCCCGATTCGTGGGCGCAAGGGCAGTATTTTGGAGGTCATCGTCACCGATGGCCGTGACAAACTCTCACTCACTTTTTTTAATCAGGCGTGGCGAGAAAAAGAGTTAAAGGTTGGCGCTCAAGGTTTATTTGCCGGCAAAGTGGGCATCTTCAATAGTAAGAAACAGTTGGCCCACCCCGACTATCAGATGGTGCCAGATGGGGCCGATGTAGATAGCGCCGTCGATAGTTTTGCTGGCAAGTATCTTCCAGTTTATGCAGCGACTGCGAAAATGCCATCGTGGAAAATCTCTCAGTGCGTTGAAATGGCGATTGCATCCCTTGATGATGTTAGCGACTATTTGCCCGATGAGATTTGCAGCGCACATAGTTATCCATCGTTGCAGCAGGCACTCGTTCAACTTCACGCTCCAGCTGATTTAGATCACGCCGAGGCAGCTCGGGAGCGTCTTACATATGACGAGGCTTTTTTATTACAACTAATGTTAGTGATGCGACGCAATGAGTTAAAGAAGCTCAACACAATTTCACGCAAAACTATAAAAGGTGGAGTGCTAGAGGCATTTGATGCATCGCTACCGTTTCAACTTACTGGTGGTCAGCTAGAGGTTATTAACGAGATTGAAGGAGATTTAGCCCAGCCCCATCCCATGCATCGATTATTGCAAGGCGAAGTCGGTTCTGGAAAAACAGTTGTTGCTCTTCGTGCGATGTTGGCGGTAGTTGATAGTGGAGGACAGGCCGCCCTTCTTGCACCAACAGAGGTTTTAGCCGCCCAACATCTGCGTACCTTTGAAAAACTCTTAGGCCCACTCGCTCGCGCCGGCACTTTGGATAGCTCCGATAAGGCGACACAGGTAACACTGATTACCGGCTCACAAAATACAGCTGCACGCAAAGAGGCCTTATCACTTGCTGCAACCGGCGGTGCTGGAATAATTATCGGAACCCATGCACTCCTGGGTGAAAAAGTTGAGTTTAATGATTTAGGTTTAATCGTCGTCGATGAGCAGCATAGATTTGGTGTTGAGCAACGTGATGCACTTAAAGTAAAGGCACAGAAGCCACCACACTTATTAGTTATGACGGCCACACCGATTCCTCGCACCGTTGCCATGACAGTATTTGGAGATCTCGATGTATCGACGTTGCGCGAACTCCCACTTGGTCGCCAACCGATTACGACTCACGTGATATCGGTGCTTGAAAAACCCGCCTTTCTCGAACGGGCATGGGAAAGAATTCGCGAAGAGGTTGCAGCCGGGCATCAGGCATACGTCGTTGCCCCACGCATTGAGGCTGGCAGTGATGAGAGCGCCGATATTGACTTTCTCTTTGGCTTGGAATCACCCGATATTGCATCGGTAACTGAGTTGGCACCAAGGCTTGCAAGCGGTGCGCTTTCAGGTCTTCGCGTGGCCGATCTGCATGGTCGACAAAGCAGTGATGTAAAGGATGCAACGATGCGTGCATTTGCAGATGGTGAGATCGATGTTCTTGTCTCGACTACGGTTATCGAAGTTGGCGTTGACGTTGCTAATGCCACGGTGATGGTGATAATGGATGCCGATCGCTTCGGTGTCTCGCAACTGCATCAACTCCGTGGGCGTGTGGGGCGAGGTACTTCGCCAGGCCTGTGTCTCTTAGTTACAAACATGCCTGCAGATACTCCGGCACGAGAGCGGCTCGATGCAGTTGCTGGCACCCTCGATGGTTTTGAACTATCGCGTATCGATTTAGAACAACGTCGAGAGGGAGATGTCTTGGGTGCAAAACAATCAGGTACTCAGTCACACCTTCGATTACTTCGCGTATTGCGTGATGAGGCTTT
>WLHF01000083.1 GCA_009702835.1 Actinomycetota bacterium | reverse complement strand
TTTAGCTCTTAGCGATTTCGAGACCCTACGTGCTGAGCAAAATACATTATCTAAAGCCGTCGCTAGCGCAAAGGGTGATGAGAAAAACTCACTCCTTGAAAACGCTAAGGCATTGGCCAATAGAGTTAAAGATGCAGATAGCAAGCGGGCAGAGCTAGAAGAGGCAACTAAAAATCTAGCAATGCAACTATCTAATATTTTGGATCCCGCCGCACCAATAGGTAAGGAAGAGGATTTTGTAGTTATTGAGCACGTTGGTACGCCACGCACATTTGATTTCGAGGCAAAGGATCATGTTGAGCTTGGCAAACTCTTAGGTGCAATTGATACCGAGCGCGGAGCGAAAGTCTCAGGGTCTCGCTCGTATTATTTAACTGGCTCAGGTGCGATGCTCGAGTTTGCACTTGTTAATTATGCGATTACATCTGCACTTAAGGCCGGGTTTACACCAGTGATACCCCCTGTATTAGTAAATCCACCAGCGATGGAGGGCACAGGGTTTTTAGGACAGGCAGCCGAGAATGTTTATCACCTTGAAAAAGACGGGCTCTATTTAGTTGGAACAAGTGAAGTTCCATTAGCGGCCTTTCATATGGATGAGATTCTTCCAGTTGAAAAACTTCCAATTCGATATGCAGGGTACTCATCATGTTTTCGCCGCGAGGCTGGAACATATGGCAAAGACACTCGTGGAATCATCCGAGTGCACCAGTTTGATAAAGTAGAGATGTTCTCCTTCTGTCATCCAGATCAGGCCCAAGAAGAGCACAAGCGTTTATTGCAGTGGGAGAAGGATTTCCTTAATGCGATGGAGATTCCTTATCGCGTGATTGATGTGGCATCGGGGGATCTGGGCTCAAGCGCTAACCGCAAATTCGACATAGAGGCATGGATTCCTACACAAAATGCCTATCGAGAGGTTACAAGTACCTCTAACTGCACAGAGTTTCAAGCGCGCCGTTTAAACATTCGCTACAAAGATGCAGATGGCACAAAGTCAGTGGCAACATTAAATGGAACATTAGTTGCAATTCCACGCATGATTGTTGCGATATTAGAGAATCACCAAAATGCAGATGGAACAGTAAATATTCCTGTAGCTCTGCAACCTTTCTTAGGTGCGCAGCGATTTGAGCTGGTGTGAGCAGACGTCCTAAATTAATCGCAACAGATCTAGATGGCACAATCGTTTCCCACGAAGGTGTAATTTCGCAGCGCACAATTGATGTATTCACGCGGGCACGCGATCTAGGTATTCATATTTTCTTTGTTACTGGTCGCCCACCACGTTGGATGGGTGAAATTCGGGAGACCTTTGGATTTGGCGCAGCAATTTGCTGCAATGGGGCGATGTTGTACGACTTAATGAATGACGCAGTTCTTGAAGAGTGGATGATTCCAATTGATGAACAACTAGAAGTTGTTCGGCGAATGAGATTAGCAATGCCCGAGATGTCATTTGCAGTTGAGTCCAACGATCACTATCAACGAGAAATTGCCTATATCCCTAGGTGGGATGTAGGCATGGATAATATTGGTGTTGAAAAAATCGAAGAAGCTATGAAGCGTCCAGCTTTAAAGATTTTAGGCAGATGCAGTAATCATGAATTTACCTCCGATGAAATGGTTGAGGTCGCACATCGAGAGTTGCATAATCTTGTAACTGTTACACACTCAACCTCAAAAGATTCACTGATAGAAATTTCAGCACTTAATATTTCGAAAGGGACATCACTTGAAATAATGGCAAAACGACTTGGATTAACAGCCGAGGATTGCGTTTCATTTGGCGATAACCCCAATGATTTCTCGATGCTTGAATGGACAGCACGTTCATATGCAATGTCAGATGGCCACCCAGATGCAGCTTTATTTGCTAAAGCCGTTGCAGAACCATGTGAAGCCGATGGTGTCGCAAAGATCATCGAAGAGCTCTTGGACCTACCAGCCTAATTTCTCACCGATTTTTCGATAGCGCTTAATTCGGGTAACCTCTCCCACGGAGGGCTCGCATAGCGGCCGAGTGCACCGGTCTTGAAAACCGGCAAACGAAAGTTTCGTGGGTTCAAATCCCACGCCCTCCGCCATTTTTCTCGCATGTATGTGGCTGAGTTCATAGCCCTTTACTCCACTTTTAGATAGCCAGTCGCAGAGGGCAAGAGGAGAATCACCCTTACGTTTTACTACAAGGGGGCTTTTTAATGTCGGGTGTTTTTTCGCCAACAAGGGCAAAGATCAGTAAGCGCACCCTGCGTACGGATAAGTGGTGGCTACAACCCGCGATTACATTTGGTGTTCTCTTTTCATTTGTTATCTATGCCACTTTTCGTGCATTCGAGAACAAGTATTATTTTGTAGAGCCTTTAATCTCTCCTTTCTATTCACCTTGTTTATCTACATCATGTGAACCCGGAACAGCCCTAGCTATCTTTGGTCAACCCTTTAATAATCAATATTTCGGTGTTGGGATCTCACCAGCTTTATTTATATTAATCTTCCCTCTCGGCTTTCGCATGACCTGTTATTACTATCGCAAGGCGTATTACCGTGCATTTTGGATGTCACCACCTGCATGCGCCGTCGCCGAACCTCACACAAAATACACAGGTGAAACCCGAGCCCCACTTATTTTGCAGAACAGTCACCGTTGGTTTTTTTATGCAGGGTTAATTTTTAACATAATTTTAACGTGGGACACAATCTTGGCTTTTAGGAATGGTGACAAAGAGTGGGGCCACATGAGCGTTGGGACCCTTGTATTTCTATTTTCAACATCAATGTTATGGATGTACTCACTCTCCTGCCACACATGTCGCCACACAGTAGGTGGGCGCTTAAAGCACTTCTCAAAACATCCAGTTCGCTACAAGGCATGGACATTTATCTCAGCGCTCAATCACAAACACCCTACTTTTGCTTGGATCTCACTCTTTGGAGTTGCAGGTGCCGATATTTATACCCGTGCGGTTGCATCCGGTGCAATCACTAACTTCTACTTCTTCTAAAGGAAAGTGAAATGACAGATTTAGAGCGTCACTCATATGACGTACTTGTAATTGGTGCAGGTGGTGCTGGATTGCGCGCTGCCGTTGAGGCACGCGAATCAGGGTTACGAGTAGCAATTATCTGTAAATCCCTCTTTGGTAAGGCCCACACCGTTATGGCCGAAGGTGGAGCTGCTGCATCAATGGGAAATGTGAATGAGAAAGATAGTTGGATGGTGCATTTTCGCGACACAATGCGTGGAGGCAAATTCCTTAGTCACTTTCGTATGGCCGAGCTACATGCAAAAGAGGCCCCAGATCGCATTTGGGAGCTTGAAACATGGGGAGCCCTATTTGATCGCACTAAAGAGGGAAAGATTTCACAGCGTAACTTTGGTGGACATGAATATCCACGACTTGCACACGTTGGCGACCGAACAGGTCTAGAACTTATTCGCACAATGCAACAGAAGATTGTTGCGTTGCAGCAAAAAGATGGTCGCGAAACCGGTGATATGGAAAGCGGAATTAAAGTCTTTGCTGAACTAACTATCACCGATATTTTAAAAGAGAATGGGAAAGTTTCAGGTGCCTACGGGTACTGGCGCGAAACTGGCGCAGAGGTTTTATTTGAAGCACCTGCAGTTGTCATTGCAACTGGCGGAGTTGGAAAGACTTTTAAGATCACATCGAACTCTTGGGAGGGTACAGGAGATGGACACGCACTAGCCCTTAAGGCTGGCGCAAACCTCGTCGACATGGAGTTTTTGCAGTTCCATCCAACAGGAATGGTATGGCCACCATCTGTGCGCGGTATTTTGGTAACTGAATCTGTTCGCGGTGAAGGTGGAGTTTTAACTAACTCACTCGGTGAGCGTTTCATGTTTAAGTACATTCCAGAAGTATTCAAGGATAAGTACGCCGACAATGAAGCAGAAGCAGATCGCTGGTATGTAGATCAGGACAACAATCGTCGCCCCCCTGAGCTTCTGCCTCGCGATGAAGTTGCACGCGCCATTAACACCGAGGTTAAATCAGGTCGGGGTTCAGAGCATGGCGGAGTTTTCTTAGATGTTTCTAAGCGCATATCTGCAGAGATAATCAAAAAGCGCCTGCCATCGATGTGGCATCAGTTCTATGAACTAGCTGGCGTAGACATCACCAAAGAGGCGATGGAGGTTGGCCCAACATGTCACTACGTCAT
>WLHF01000082.1 GCA_009702835.1 Actinomycetota bacterium | reverse complement strand
TGAGCAGACAACTATTCGCTTTAAAACTGGTTTAACAATTGCTCCCTACTTTGCAGGTAGCAAAATGAACTGGTTACTCACCAATGTGCCAGCAGCTCGGGGTGTGAATGCGCGCTTTGGAACGATTGATTCATGGCTTTTATGGAACTTATCGGGTGGAGTACGTGGTGGCATCCATGCCACAGATGTAACAAATGCAAGTCGCACACTATTGATGAATCTTGAAACGCTGGATTGGGATGACGAACTTCTTAAAATATTCGGAGTTGCAAAACAATCATTGCCCATAATTAAATCCTCATCAGAGCAGTATGGCCTCACCGATCCACATGGTCCCTTTGGTACAGCGATTCCTATCGCTGGAATTTTAGGCGATCAACAAGCTGCGATGATAGGGCAGGTATGTTTCGAGCAAGGAGAATCTAAAACAACTTATGGCACAGGCAACTTTGCTCTCCTAAATACTGGTACCGAAATCGTTAGGTCACGCCATGGCTTACTAACAACGGTATGTTTTAAATTCGGAGATGAACCTGCACGATATGCACTTGAAGGTTCGGTAGCAGTGACTGGCTCAGCGATTCAGTGGCTGCGTGATCAACTAGGAATTATTAATAACGCAGCCGAAATTGAAAATTTAGCTGCATCCGTAACAGATACTGCGGGTATCTATTTTGTACCTGCATTTTCTGGACTTTTTGCACCGTATTGGCGCAGTGATGCACGGGGTGCGATAGTTGGCTTAACACGCGCAGCTACGAAAGCCCACCTTGCACGCGCAGCCCTTGAAGCAATCTGTTATCAAACTCGCGATGTTATGGATGCAATGGTCGCCGATAGTGCTGTGCCTATGAAGCAGATGCGAGTCGATGGTGGAATCACTGCAAACTCTCTCTGCATGCAGATGCAGGCCGACATTATGGGAATCGATATATCTAAACCACTCATTACTGAAACTACAGCGCTCGGTGCAGCTTATGCTGCAGGCCTAGCCGTTGGTTTTTGGTCATCAATTCAAGAACTTCGATCACAGTGGCAGGAATCAAGGCGTTGGAGCCCAACTAGTACGGAGCAAACACGAGAAATTGGTTATACACAATGGAAGAAAGCAGTTGAGCGAACGTTGAACTGGGTAGAGTAACGACATTATGACTGGCGGAAAAGATTTATCAAATGGAATTCGGCGCAACGATCGTCTCATGGCCGATGGCCGCACCATTCGCTATTACGACACTGCCGACCAAAAGCGCAACGCACCGGATCTGCGTCCAGTTGAGGAACAAGCAGGGATCGGTGAACTGCGCCTTGATCCATTAGTAAATGAGTGGGTTGTTGTGGCTGCTCATCGCCAAGGACGAGTCTTTTTACCGCCAAAAGAGTTATGCCCGCTATGTCCTACAACTGGTGAACTGCTCACTGAAATTCCAGAGAGAGATTTTGAAGTTGTTGTCTTTGATAATCGCTCACCATCTCTGCGTCCACCTACCGGAGACTGGGCTCTACCTGATCAAATTGGCCCTGATACTGACATAGGAACTGCTGCTGGAAAGTGTGAAGTGATTTGTTTTACCGCCGATCATGGAAAATCCTTTAAGGATTTAACTCCAGCACGGGTGCGGACCTTATTAGAGGCCTGGGTTGATCGCACCGAAGAGTTATCTCATGAACCTTTCATCGAACATATTGCCCTCTTCGAAAACCGTGGCGAAGAAGTTGGTGTAACACTCTCGCACCCGCATAGCCAGATTTATGCCTATTCATATCTGCCACCGCGAGTTGAGAAAATGCTAGGTGTAGCAAAGGCTCATAAAGAGGTAAACGGCAGAATTTTATTTGATGAAATACTCGCCCGTGAAATCCGTGATGAAGAGCGTATTATCGCCCGCAATGATCGCTGGATCGCCTTTGTTCCTTATGCATCGAGATATCCATTTGAAATTCATGTTGCCCCACTTAACCCAGTGGCGGATTTAGCCACTTTATCTGAAGCCGATCGGGATGCCTTCCCTGAAATTGCTCTGGAAGTAATGAAGCGCCTAGATGGAGTCTTTGGAATTGAAATGGCATATGTCGCTACATGGCACCAAGCACCGGTGCGCACAGGCCGCGATGTACTTCGCCTGCATTGGCAGATTACTAGCGTGCGCCGCGCACCTGGAAAGTTAAAGTACTTGGCTGGATCAGAGTCTGCGATGGGCGCTTTTATTATGGATATGCGTCCTGAGCAATCAGCGGCCCAGCTTCGCGAAGTAAAACTCTAATATTAATTAAGCAACAGGAACAATAGAGATAACTTCCACGCCACCCATTGAGTTAAGCAAATCAACTAAATCACTGGGGTCATTGCCTGGCACTGCGACGGTAATGTCATCGAAGCCCCGCCCGCCTTCAGATTTTAAAACTACGAGCTCTTTGATATCTCCGCCGGCAGCGCCAATTGCCGACGCAAGAAGACCCAAAGATCCAGGGCGATCTGGAAGAGCTACGTTAAGACGAAATAAGGCCATGTGTAAATCTTAGCCCTTTAATGTTTCTAATTGGTTACGTGAGTATTACCCAAGCACCACTGATAGCTACTTTGACTGCACCGAGTGGGTTAATGGCCGGTCCAACTACCGGCTTAGCCGATTTTAGTGGATCAAACTCTGCGCCATGGCATGGGCATTTCATGATTTTCTTAGCAGGATCGTAGGCAACTGTGCATCCTTGATGAGTACAGATGGCAGAGTAGGCAAAGACTCCGGTCTTTGTTCTAAATAAAATCGCTGGCGCCCCATCTGCTAAGACAAAGTTTTTCGTTGCACCCACTTTAAGTGATGCCAATTTTACAATTTTAGTGGAAGTAGCCGCATTCGCACTATCTTGCATCGCCTTAGGAGTAAAGAATTTACCCACACCAGCTAAGGCAACTGAGAGCCCTCCGATGATTGCGATACGCATTACCCCACGACGTTCTAACGACATTGAAAAACCCTTTCGATTATTTTTAATAAGAAGTAAGTAAGACAACCATAGAACGGCATAGGCAGTATCGCTGGCTAGAAAATATGGGGAGACATGGAAACTACTTGCTAGCCATAAGCTCAGCGACATCGAAAAGCCAGCAAATGCTGCCAAAGTTGGCGCAACCCACAAGAGTGTTGCAAGCCCAATTGCAAACTCGCCTACCATCACTAAGAGACCCACTTGTATTGAGTGCTCTATTAATTTATTAAATACGCCCGCTCCTAGCGGAGACTGCGTTGAATAGCCGCTGAGTTGTGTGCCGATAAAGGTTGAGGAGCCGCGGCTTAAAAATCCACCATCGCTCGCCTTATCCCAGCCTGCATAGATCCATGTAATACCCAGCCACAAGCGCAGAATTCGGAGGCCAGCGCTTTGACTGCGCCAAGAGCTTGAGGCAGACCTAAAGAAATTTTGAGAATGAGACATGAGGGAAATAGTAAAGCCTCAACCTGAGTTTTTAGTGAGTAAGTGCTCCCTGACTTGGATTCGAACCAAGAACCTGTCGATTAACAGTCGACTGCTCTGCCGTTGAGCTATCAGGGATCAATCTGTACGAGCGCAAACTCTAGCGCACACGGGCATTGTTGCGAAAATTGAGGGTTTTTAAAGGCTTCCAAGGGCTAAATCATGCAGCGATCTGCGGGTAGTTTCGAGGGCAACTAAGGCAGCAAATGCGGCGTTGTATTCGATCTCATTTTCAACTGGATTAAGACGCTGAAGGCTTGATTTTAACTCTGCAATAGATCTTGAGATTGCAACTTCACGCAAGCGAGCAACGATGCTTTCAACATAGAGCGCAGTTGCTCTGCCATCGGCGCGGATAGGCTCGACGGTTAATTCGGTGAAAAGTGTTTTAATTTTCTCATCAGTGATTGTCTCCCTCGACAGTACCTGCATTTCATCAATGGTTTTGCGCATTTCACGGTATGCCGGATGAGTAAAAGCATCTGCCTCGATATCTGACCATAAGCTCTCAATAAATAAGGCCGGCTCTTGAAGGCGAGATTTAAGGACCTCTCGCTCTAAAATCAATCGCGCATCATATGGATCAGGTCGCCAATTACTCTCTTCACTTGCAACTGCTGTGGGCTCTTGTGTCCGTGGATGAGATTTCACGCCTTGCGATACTGCCGCAGAGACGATTTCGACTTCTAGACCTAACCACCCTGCAAGTAGACGTGTGTACTCAGGACGTAGAGACTTATCTCGAATCTGAGCAACCAAGGGGGCTGCAGCATTGAGTGCATTAATGCGACCCTCGGCTGCATCTAACTTGTGGTGTGCCAACTCGCTTCGTATAGCAAACTCAAAGAGAGGAACTCTTCGTGCTATTAAATCACGAAGGGCTAAATCCCCCTTTTGTTGGCGCAAATCGCACGGATCTAACCCATCGGGCTCGACTGCAACGAAGGTTTGTGTCACAAATTTTTGATCCTCGCTAAATGCTCGTAAGGCCGCCTTTTG
>WLHF01000081.1 GCA_009702835.1 Actinomycetota bacterium | reverse complement strand
GCTTCAACTGATCCGGCGCAGATACGTAACTTCTGCATCATCGCTCACATCGATCACGGAAAATCAACCCTTGCCGATCGTATGTTGGGAATCACTGAGGTCGTAGACCCCCGCAATATGCGCGCGCAGTATTTAGATCGCATGGATATCGAGCGCGAACGCGGAATCACTATTAAATCTCAGGCCGTACGTCTGCCGTGGCGCAGCGGCATCGATGGCGGTGAATACATCTTGAACATGATCGATACACCTGGTCACGTCGATTTTACCTATGAAGTCTCTCGCTCACTGGCAGCTTGTGAAGGTGCTGTTTTATTAGTTGATTGCGCTCAAGGTATCGAAGCACAAACTCTGGCTAACCTTTATTTAGCAATGGAAAACAATCTAACGATTATTCCAGTCTTAAATAAAATAGATCTACCAAATGCTCAACCAGAAAAGTTTGCTGCAGAGCTTGCAAAGCTCATCGGTTGCCAACCAGAGGACTGCCTGCGCGTCTCAGGTAAGACCGGTGATGGTGTCAAAGAGCTTCTTGATGAAATCGTAAAACAGATTCCAGCACCTAAGGGCGACCCCAATGCACCAGCTCGTGCATTAATCTTTGACTCCGTCTATGACAGTTATCGCGGCGTTGTTACATATGTCCGTGTAATTGATGGCCATTTATCTCCGGGCGAGCAGATCCAAATGTTTTCAACGGGTGTTCGCCATGAGGCCCTTGAAGTCGGAGTAATTTCTCCCGAACCAGTTGCATCCAAAGGCTTAGGTGTTGGCGAAGTAGGTTATTTGATTACCGGTGTAAAAGATGTTCGCCAATCCCGTGTAGGTGACACGATTACAACGTATAACAACCCCACAAAACATGCATTAGCTGGATATAAAGATCCAAAGCCAATGGTCTTCTCAGGTCTTTTCCCACTAGATGGCGCAGATTTTCCTGCCCTGCGCGATGCATTAGATAAGTTGCAGTTAAATGATGCCGCCCTTGTCTTTGAACCTGAGAGCTCTGCCGCTCTTGGCTTTGGCTTTCGATGTGGATTTTTAGGTCTACTTCATATGGAGATTGTGCGCGAGCGACTCGAGCGCGAACATAAATTAAATTTAATCTCAACTGCTCCAAACGTTGTCTATAACGTAACGATGGATGATGGAAAAGAAGTCCGTGTTACAAATCCATCAGAGTTCCCGGATGGCAAGGTCGCAGTTGTAAAAGAGCCGATTGTTAAATCTACGATTCTGGCGCCATCAGAGTTCATCGGCACCATCATGGAGCTCTGCCAAGAGCGCCGCGGTGTATTACTTGGTATGGATTACATCTCAGAAGATCGTGTTGAGATTCGCTATGACCTACCACTTGCCGAAATTGTCTTTGATTTCTTTGATCAACTCAAGAGTCGCACTAAAGGTTATGCCTCCCTTGATTATGAGGAAAAAGGCGATGCCGAAGGCAACTTGGTTAAGGTCGATATCTTGTTGCAGGGCGAGGCCGTTGATGCATTTAGCGCAATCGTTCACCGCGATAAGGCCTATGCCTACGGCGTCATGATGACTGGAAAACTTCGCCAACTTATTCCTCGCCAGCAGTTCGAAGTCCCTATTCAAGCCGCTATTGGCTCTCGAATCATCGCCCGCGAAAGTATTAGTGCGATCCGTAAAGATGTTCTTGCTAAGTGTTACGGCGGAGATATCTCGCGTAAGCGCAAGCTTCTTGAAAAGCAAAAAGAGGGTAAGAAGCGCATGAAGATGGTGGGCCGCGTTGAGGTTCCACAGGAGGCCTTCGTTGCAGCCCTTGCAACCGATGCCGATATTGAAAAGGTGAAAGCTGCTCGAAAGCTCTAGAATTTTTTGATGCACCCATTACCCTAATGGAATGCAATTTAAGGGGAGCCTATCCAAGTGCCTTTTAATTGCCCTTGCACTTACCCTGATCCCTATTTCTACATATCCAACAACTGCTGCAGGCCCTCAAACACCAAGCTGTGGATATTATAAAGTAACTACGGATGAGATCATTGTTGGAGTTAAATTTTCAAAGGGAAAATATCAAATAAACTCTTTTGGAATATCCTGCTCAAAAGTTATGGGAAGCAAGGGTTTATTTGCAAAGTTCCTCAAATTAAAAGATAAAGAACCGCTGCCTAAACCCTGGCAATATTTGGCAGGTGCAGTAGGAGCGCCAAAGTTTTCCTCAGGACCAGGAGTTGGATTTCGTGTTCAACTAATTACACCTACTCCCACACCTACTCCCACACCTACTCCCACACCTACTCCCACATCAACACCGACTCCGACACCAAGCCGTTCGTCTTCGCCAACCCAAGAAACTAACTTGCCAAAAGTGGGAGACAAATGTGACCAGAGGGGTAGCACAAGAACCTTAAGTACCTTCGTTTTACGCTGTGTCCCTGTGATAAATAATCTATTTGAATGGGTTGATTACACACCCAACCAATCGAATTTAGCAGATAAAAATCCATCATCCAACTTTACTCATTGTCGGATTCCTGATGCACGTTTGCAGAAAGTTCAATCGCAATCCATTGCTTATCCAGTTGTGCCTAGCAATCCCAATTTTACAAGTACATCCACTATAACTATCGCTATCGTCCCCATTGATTTTCCCGATTTACAAGGTACTTATGATCCGAAAATATTCATGAACCAAATTCAAGAGGAAACAGATCAGTGGAATAATTGGTTTACTCGTGGAAAATCTAAAATAAATTGGGTGATTTACCCAGATTGGATACGTGCCAACAAAGAATCAATTGAATTCAACTGGATCCATCCTCAATCTAACACTTCCCAAGTGCTAGATAATTCAATATCAGTCGGACAAGATCTAATTGCATTAACTGAATCAAAAATTGATCTAAAAAATATTCAGGACCTTCTCTTTATTTACCCTAAGAACGTTTCGAAAATCCAAGATTCTGTAAATTATTCAAGGGTAATGAATACAAAAAATGGTGGGCAATTCCTAGGAATGTTTGCCACTTCTGTTTGGAGTTATCGAGATCAAGAAAGTCTAGCTATGTGGTTGATTCATGAAAATATGCATGTATTTGGATTTGCTGGACACTCTCCTGCTTGGCCGCCAATATTTTCAATAGCCCACAACCAAGCAGGCCTTTCGCGTGTGATGAACGTTTGGGATCGTATGGTCCTTGATTGGCTTAACCCTGGAGATATTTACTGCACTGATGTTGAAAGTTTGCATGGTGAATCAATAATGCTTGTTCCGGAAGAACGAGAGCAGAGTGGCCCACAAGGCATCATGATTAAATTAAGTTCACATGAACTATTGGTTGTGGAATCCCATAAGCGTGACGAATGGAGCCAAAGTTATCCAGCAGATTTCTATGGAATTACGTTGATGTACGTAGATACGACAAGAGATACGGATCGCAGTGGAGAGAATTTTGGTGACGACGGGAAGGGAACGAGATTTGCTAGAACTGCAACTTATGTGGATTTGCATTCTTTAAACCATGCTCCGGCTAGCAATGGTTCTATCTCGGACGGTGTAAATTACATGCTTTACCAAGGGGAATCTTTTGATTTCAAAGGCGTGAGAGTTGAGTTCATAAAGACTGGATTTAATGACATCGTAAGAATTTCAAAATCTGGCTAGCTACTCAATATAATTAAAGTCTTGTTTATAAACAAAATCGGAGATAATATTCATTATGGTGCTCTCGTTCTACGTTCATATCCCTTACTGCATAAAGCGCTGCGGCTACTGTGATTTCAACACCTATACGCCCAGTGAGCTTCAAGATGGCGCAACTTTAGAGATCGTTAGCAATGACTATATCGATGCCGTATTAAGTGAGTTAGATGCGGCTCCACTCGATGAAGTACATACTATTTTCTTTGGGGGAGGAACTCCGTCTCTTCTGCCGGCCGATGATTTAGGCAGAACCGTCGCTGCGATCAAATCACGTAATGGTTTAAGCCCAGATTGTGAGATTACCCTTGAGGCCAACCCAGACTCCGTAACTGCTGAAAAACTTAAGCGTTATATCGAAGTTGGCTTTAACCGAATCTCTTTTGGAATGCAGTCATCAAAGCCACATGTCTTAGCAGTTCTAGACCGCACACATAATCCAGATAATGTAAAAAAAGCCGTAGACATGGCACGTGCTGCGGGATTTGGGAGCATCAGCGTCGATCTTATTTATGGAACTCCGGGGGAGTCACTCGATGACTGGCGAGAAACAGTAAGTACAGCCTTGTCTCTAGATATCGATCACATCAGTGCATATGCACTCATTGTTGAGACTGGCACAAAGTTAGCAGCCCAAATTAAACGTGGTGAGTTATCGATGCCCGATGATGATGTGATGGCCGATATGTACTTACTTATTGATGGGTTGTGTGAGGCACAGGGTTTTTCTTGGTATGAGCTTTCTAACTGGTCTAAGCCAGGACATGAATGCCGGCACAATATTGCATATTGGGAGAATAAGAATTGGTGGGGGCTGGGGCCAGGTGCACATTCGCACATTGATGGAAAACGTTTCTGGAATGTTAAACATCCAACGGCGT
>WLHF01000080.1 GCA_009702835.1 Actinomycetota bacterium | reverse complement strand
CAGATATGGCAGGGAATCTGGCGCATGTACGCCTCGTACTTGTCGCGACTGTAATCACTATCGGTCTCGCTATGACGACGGTGAATAAAGGGCACTACGCCCTCAAAGCCAGTTGTGTAGTTCTTGGTCCCGTAACGACCTTTGTACTTCATTTTAATCTCATACTCATATCCATTGATAATTGCTTCACGGGCCTTTGCGGAGATCTTTTTCCAAGGGATATCGAGTGAGAAAGGCATGTCTTTTGCAAGGGCCTCTAGCAATCGAATGAAGTAATCTGCTGACTGGCCGCCCGACCATGGTGCGATTGCCCCATCATTAATTGAAATTGAATCATCGGGAATTATTAGATCCTCATCGACTTCCAACTTTGTACCTATGCCCGAACATTCAGGGCATGCACCAAAGGGTGAGTTGAAGGAGAATGAACGCGGCTCTAACTCTTCAAAGGATAAGTTGCACTCATGGCAGGCTAAATGCTCACTGAAGGTGCGCTCTTTATCGCCCGTTTTCGAATCAACAAAATCTAGGATGACGATGCCCGATGCTAGACGTAGCGCCGTTTCAATTGAATCTGTCAGTCGGGTCTTGCTTTCAACCTTTGCAGTTAAGCGATCGACTACAACTTCAATTGTGTGCTTCTCCTGTTTCTTCAACTTCGGTACATCCGTCAGTGCTACAACTGTGCCATCTACACGGGCACGCGAATAGCCTTGAGTAATAAGCTCGGCAAATAGATCGACGAACTCTCCTTTACGTGCACGCACCACTGGTGCTAGAACGGCAAACTTTGTTGTCGGCGGCATCGTCAATATCTGATCGACAATCTGCTGAGGTGACTGACGCGAAACTGCTTTGCCACACGTAGGACAGTGAGGACGACCAGCTCTTGCAAAAAGTAGACGAAGGTAGTCATAGACCTCGGTTATTGTGCCTACAGTTGATCGAGGATTTCGGTTAGTAGATTTTTGATCGATGGAGACTGCCGGAGATAGACCCTCGATGAAATCAACATCGGGCTTATCCATCTGACCCAAGAACTGTCGGGCATAGGCAGAGAGTGATTCTACGTAACGACGTTGACCTTCGGCAAAAATTGTGTCGAATGCCAGAGAGGATTTGCCGGAGCCAGATAAACCTGTAAAAACAATTAGAGCGTTACGGGGTAGTTCGATGGAAACGTCTTTAAGGTTGTGCTCACGTGCACCGCGTACAACTAACTTATCGATACTCACTAAACCCCTGCCTCTTCCATAGAGCGAAGCTCCCGCTTCAAAATCTTAATCTCATCGCGCAGACGCGCAGCTACCTCGAATTGCAGTTCGGCAGCGGCGTTTTTCATCTGATCAGTGAGGGAGCCTATCAACGCCATTAAATCCTGTCTTGGCAAAGTAGTCAGAGCCCTGGAATAAAGGCCTGCTGAAGTCGCACTCTTTTGATTGGCCTTCTTACTTGTTGCCAATAACTCTTCAGTGTCCTCGGATTCGCGATTAATCAAATCCGTAATATCTGCAATTTTTTTGCGCAAAGGTTGAGGATCCACTCCACGCTCGAGGTTATAGGCGACTTGTTTTGCGCGACGACGATTGGTTTCATCAATGGCCTTAGCCATTGAATCGGTAATATTGTCGGCGTACATATGCACCTCTCCCGATACATTTCGAGCTGCGCGTCCAATAGTTTGGATCAACGATGTTGCAGAGCGCAGAAATCCCTCTTTGTCGGCATCTAAAATGGCGACGAGTGAGACTTCAGGAAGATCTAAACCTTCGCGAAGTAAGTTAATACCGATTAATACATCGTAATCACCCATGCGTAGCTCCCGCAGCAGTTCTACTCTGCGCAAAGTATCGACCTCAGAGTGCAGGTATCTGACACGTACACCCTTTTCCTGCATGTACTCCGTTAAATCCTCTGACATCTTTTTGGTAAGTGTCGTTACTAGTACCCGTTCATTTTTTTCAGCACGGATCTTGATTTCATGTAAGAGATCATCTATCTGACCTTTGATAGGTTTGATAACGATCTGGGGATCAATTAAGCCAGTAGGGCGAATAACCTGTTCAACGACATCTCCATTGACCTTAGCCATCTCATACTTGCCAGGGGTGGCAGATAGATAGAGCTTTTGAGCGGTGCGCTCTAAAAACTCGGGGAACTTCAATGGCCGATTATCCAGGGCGCTTGGCAATCGAAATCCATGTTCGACTAATGTGCGCTTTCTCGAAGCATCGCCCTCATACATTGCACCCAACTGTGGCACTGTCACATGACTCTCATCGATAACAACGAGGAAATCCTCTGGGAAATAATCCAATAAACAGTTTGGTGCTGAGCCTGCTCCACGACCATCAAGGTGGCGAGAGTAGTTTTCGATTCCACTACAGAAACCAATCTGTTCCATCATCTCCACATCAAATGTAGTTCGCATGCGCAATCGTTGAGCCTCAAGGAGCTTTCCCTGTTTTTCAAAGAGATTGAGCTGGATTTGTAGCTCATCCTCAATATCTCCAATGGCACGCTTTATAGTCTCTGGACCAGCGGCATAGTGAGTTGCTGGAAAGATATACATCTCACTTTCATCGCGGATAATCTCACCGGTCAGTGGATGAAGCGTTGAAATCTTTTCGATCTCATCTCCAAACATTTCAATGCGGATCGCCAACTCTTCGTACATCGGAATAATCTCTATCGTATCCCCACGCACTCTGAACGTTCCTCGCTCGAATGCGACGTCATTGCGTTTGTACTGAATATCTACAAAGCGACGCAGAAGTGCGTTGCGCTCGATCTCATCCCCTACCCGCAGAGTGACCATACGGTCGATGTACTCCTGAGGTGTACCAAGACCATATATGCATGAGACGGTCGCAACCACGATCACATCTCGACGCGTCAACAACGAGTTAGTTGCCGAATGTCGCAAGCGCTCTACCTCATCGTTAACACTTGAATCTTTTTCAATAAAGGTATCGGTCTGTGGAACATAGGCCTCTGGCTGGTAATAGTCGTAGTAGGAGACAAAGTATTCAACGGCGTTATTAGGAAGAAGCTCTCGAAACTCATTAGCTAGTTGTGCAGCCAGTGTCTTATTGGGCGCCAGAACTAAGGTTGGCCGCTGTAGTTTTTCAATCAACCAGGCAGTTGTTGCTGATTTTCCTGTGCCGGTGGCACCGAGCAGAACAACATCCCGCTCCCCGGCCTCAAAGCGCCGAGCGATCTCAGCGATGGCTTCAGGCTGATCTCCAGCCGGAACATAATCGCTAATGACGGCAAATGGCTCGACTCGTCGTTGTAAATCAGATACCGGGCGCATTGGCTAATTCTAGTTAGAAGTAGGAGTTAAACCATCCCAAATATTTTCAACTTTACGCAGCAATTCATCCTCAGTACCGTTGTTTTCAATGACAAAGTCGGCGATGGAGAGCCTCTGCTCTCGTGTGGCCTGAGCTGCAATACGCGCCTCAATCTCTGACACATGCAAGCCCCTTGCGCGCAACCTTGCCATGCGGATATCTATATCGGCCTCAACTGTAATCACGAGATCAAATCGATCGGCCCCGCCAGTTTCAAAGAGAAGTGGAATCTCATAGACCAGAGTTTGATTACCGGTAAGGGATGCGACCGCTGCTTCGAACTCGCTGCGCACCCATGGATGAACGATCGCCTCCAACGCAGCTTTCTTAACGGGATCTTTAAATACCAACTCACCTAAGGCCCGTCGATCAATTTCACCGTTTTTCAAAATAGAATCGCCAAACTCTGCAATGACATCATCAAAGCCAGTTGATCCCCGCTCTATAGCCGAGCGTGCTAATTGATCGGCATCAATAACTAGAGCGCCAAGATCGGCGAAGTATTCAGCGGCCAGTGATTTACCACTCCCAATTCCACCAGTAAGGCCAATAACGCGCATCCCGTAAGGATAGCGCCCAATTGCTTTGATACTTTCAAAGAGAGTCCATTAGAAGTAAGTGAGGTTAAAAGACAGCAGCTCACGTCTTCAGTGGACTCCTTTGAAAAAAGAAAAGGACCCAGCAGTTACGCTGAGTCCTTTTCGGTAAATCTTTATTCTGCAGCGACGGCCTCAACTACACCATCTTCAGGAACTGCTGCTGCATCAGCAGCTTTTGCTTCCGCCTTCTGCTTCTTATGGGCCATGAAACGCTCTTGAGCTTGGGTGTATTGACGCTCCCACTCTTCGCGCTGTGATTCGTGTCCTGGCTTCCACTCTTGGGTTTCAGCATCAAAGCCCTCTGGGTAGATGAAGTTACCTTCAGCATCATAACGAGCAGCCATTCCGTACTGTGTCGGATCAAATGCTTCAATCTCAATCTCTGTTCCCTCATTAGCTTGCTTCAATGAGAGTGAGATGCGACGACGCTCGAGATCGATATCGATAATCTTTACAAAGAGTTCGTCATCTACTGCAACGACCTGCTCTGGGATTTCAACGTGGCGTTCTGCTAACTCAGAGATGTGAACTAGACCTTCAATGCCTTCGTGTACACGGATGAACGCGCCGAATGGAACAAGTTTTGTTACTACTCCTGGGACAACCTGATTGATTGTATGTGTGCGAGCAAATGCCTGCCATGGATCTTCTTGTGTTGCCTTCAGTGAGAGAGAAACACGTTCGCGCTCGAAATCAACCTCGAGAACTTCAACTGTTACCTCATCGCCAACTTCAACAACCTCACCTGGGTGATCGATGT
>WLHF01000008.1 GCA_009702835.1 Actinomycetota bacterium | reverse complement strand
TCCAATACATGAGAGTGAAGTATTAACTCCCGAACAGATGAGTGTTGAAACGATAATGTTGGCGATCAGAATGCGCGAAGGATTAGATATCAAAGCACTCTCGAAGGCCCAGATCGAGCTATTAGCTAGCTACCGTGAGAATGGTCATGTGCATGTGGCAGATAATCGCGTTCTATTGACCCCTACAGGGCGCTTGATTGCAGATCGAATCGTCCGCGAAATAACTATCTAGTATCCTTGCCAGACTATGTCATCGCGCCGTCTAGAAATCCTTCGTGCAATTGTCGACGAATATGTCGCAACACAAGAGCCTGTGGGCTCTAAATCAATTGCAGATCGACATGGATTAGGTATATCTCCGGCGACGATTCGCAATGAGATGGCCGTCTTAGAGGAAGAGGGCTTGATTACGCAGCCCCATACAAGCGCCGGTCGTATTCCTACAGATCTTGGTTACAGAGTCTTCGTCGATAAGTTGGCACAAGTTAAACCATTATCTGGTGCTGAGCGCCGTGCGATAGAGACGTTTTTAGAGGGTGCATTAGATCTCGATGATGTTGTTATGCGCACGGTTCGCTTATTGGCCGATGTTACAAAACAAGTTGCCGTTGTGCAGTATCCATCGATGGTTAAATCCCGGGTTCGACATATTGAGCTCGTAGCACTAACCCCTGCACGTTTGATGATGGTTCTGATTACTGATGCGGGTCGAATCGAGCAACGCGTTCTGGAACTAACACAGGATGTATCGGAGAATTTCTTACATACATTGCGCGCGCAGTTAAATACAGCGATGATGGGCCATCGTCTTCCAGAGGTTGCTGATCGAATTAGCGGCATCCTTGAGAGTTACACATTACGCGATCGTAAAGATGTTGCAATTGTTATGTCTTCGGTAATTGAGATGGCAATGGAGCGTCCTGAAGAAAAAATCGTTCTTGCCGGTACAGCCAACTTAGCTAGGTTTCAAGAGGATTTTTCAACGACTATGCACCCAGTACTCGAAGCCCTTGAAGAGCAGGTTGTCCTGCTTCGTCTATTAGGTGATGCGAGTCAGAGTGTAAAAGTGCGCATCGGACACGAACAAAGCGATATAAATCTACGCACGACATCCCTAGTGGCCGTGGGTTATGGCTCAGAGGATGTGCCACTTGGAGCACTTGGAATCATTGGGCCCACACGTATGGATTACGCAGGATCGATGGCAGCGGTATCGGCAGTTGCTCGCTATGTTGGACGATTTATAAATGAGGGTGCATAAGTGGCAGATCATTACCAAAGGCTAGGTGTCTCACGTGAAGCATCGGCCGATGAGATAAAACGCGCCTATCGTAAATTAGCGCGTGAACTCCACCCCGACGTTAACCCTGATCCAGAGGTTCAAGATAAGTTTAAAGAGATTACTGCATCCTATGAAACGTTGAGTGATCCACAAAAGCGTCAGAACTACGACATGGGCGGCAATAACTTTGGAGGAGCTAACTTTGGTGGCGGCTTCAGTGACATCATGGATGCATTCTTTGGAGGTGGGGGATCACGTGGTCCACGTCCACGTATGCGCGCCGGGCAAGATTCACTCATTCGCATTGAAGTTGATCTACATGAGGCTTGCTTTGGCACCGAGCGCGACATAAGTGTTGAGAGTGCAGTTGTATGTCCAAAGTGCACGGGAAGTGGCTGTGTTGATGGTGGCCAACCAACGGTATGTAATGTTTGTAAGGGCCGAGGTGAAACGCAACAGGTAGTGCGCTCTGTAATTGGCCAAGTTATGACTTCTCGTCCATGCGGACCATGCTCTGGTTATGGAAGTGTGATTGCAAACCCTTGTCGCGAATGTGCAGGAGAGGGCCGTGTACGTGCCCGCCAAGATCTTCATGTAAAGATTCCAGCAGGTGTAGAAACTGGAAACCGAATTCAACTATCAGGTCGTGGAGAAGTTGGACATGGTGGGGGACCTGCAGGCGATGTCTATGTTGAAATCGTAGAGGCCCAACATGAATACCTTATTCGAGAGCGCGATACTCTTCATATGTCGCTATCAGTTTCGATGAGTGCAGCTGCAATTGGTTCAACGGTTAGCATCGAATCTTTAGATGGTCCAGTCGATGTTCAGATAAAGGCGGGTACGCAAAGCGGTGCTCCAATTGCAATTAAAGGCAGGGGCATGACGCGTCTGCGCCATGGGGGACGTGGTGATTTAATCGTTCATATCGAAGTGCAAACACCTACGAAGTTAAACCGTGAAGAGGAAGATCTGTTGAAGAAGTTTGCTGAACTACGTGGTGACTCTGTTGCACATGTAAAAAGCCACGATGGTGGAATCTTCTCCAAAATTAAAGGTGCGTTCAATAAATAATGATGACCTTATTTTTTGTCGAAGATTTACCGACACAGGTGGGTCAGATTTATGAGTTTGAGAATGAAGATGCGCAGCACGCAATTCGTGTTTTGCGTATGTCTGCAGGTGAGTTATTTATGCTCGCCGATGGTAGCGGTGCCTGGAGCCAGGTTAAAGCCTTTGCGATTATGAAGAAGTCCATGCAGGTTGAAGTCATTGCAAGTGGATACCAAGAGGTGCTTCCAACAACTATCACCGTTGTTCAGGCACTTCCAAAGAGTGATCGCGCAAAAGAGGCGATTGAGTTATTAACTGAAGCTGGTGTTGATCGCATCGTTCCGTGGGCGGCATCGCGCAGTATTGGCAAGGCCTCAGAAAAATTTGCAATTACTGCCCGCGAAGCTAGCAAGCAATCGCGCAGATTACGTATCCCTGAGGTCACAGACATTGCAACAACCGAGCAGATTTGTGAAGCGATAAAGCTCAGTGATCTTGCTATTGCTTTTCACGAAAGTGCCGATGCAAAACTCAGCGACTGCATCTCATCTCACAATGTCGCTCACCTTTTAATTATCATCGGACCAGAGGGCGGAATAACCTCAACTGAGCTCGATGCCTTTAGAGAGGCCGGCGCAAAGGTTGCACTTATGGGCCGACCAATCCTGCGCTCGGCACATGCAGGAATCGCTGCAGTCGCGGCCGTTTCAGCGCTACTGAAGGTATGGTAATTGTGTGGCCTTAGATCCCAACTGTTTGTTCTGCTCAATTATTTCTGGGGATATTCCTGCCGATATTGTTTTTCGAAATGAAAATGTTGTGGCATTCAATGACATCGATCCCAAGGCACCGACACATGTTTTAATTATTCCAACGATTCACATCGAAAACGCTGGTGCACTAGCCAAGCTATCGCCCACGATCACGGCCGACCTCTTTACAGCCGCGACACAGATCGCCGCCGAAAGAGCTCTCAGTGGCTACAGAACCGTATTTAATACCGGCGCCGAAGCTGGCCAAAGCGTATTTCACGCCCATTTACATCTTCTGGGCGGCCGTTCACTGGCATGGCCACCCGGTTAAAGATAGATTTATCCTTACATGGAGCGCACATTAATAACCGTACCGATAGCCATTCCAATGGTTGCACTCATTGGTCCACATGATGCGAATTTACGCGCAGTGGAAGCAGCCTTTCCATCGGTTAATATCACAGTTCGTGGAAATGAAATTACTATGCGCGGCCCCCATAGTGACTGTAACCATTTAGAAAACCTATTCGCCGAACTGATGGTTGTAATCCGCTCTGGCAATAACCTCACCGTTGATGCCGTTAATCGCTCAATTGCAATGCTCGATCACAAGCCGGTCGATCACCCAGCCGAGGTCCTATCGCTCAATATTTTAAGCAATCGCGGCCGCACGATTCGTCCTAAAACGGCTAACCAAAAGCGCTACGTTGATGCAATCGAAGATCACACAGTTACATTTGGTATTGGACCTGCAGGTACAGGTAAGACTTATTTAGCAATGGCGATGGCCATCTCTGCGTTGCAACACAAGAGAGTTAATCGAATTATCTTGACCCGCCCAGCTGTAGAGGCTGGAGAGCATTTAGGTTTCTTACCCGGAACATTGAGCGAAAAAATCGATCCATACCTGCGCCCACTCTTTGATGCCCTGCATGACATGATTGATATCGAAACAGTGCCTCGCTTAATGCAATCTGGTGTTATCGAAGTCGCACCACTTGCATATATGCGCGGGCGTTCATTAAATGATGCTTTTATTATTTTGGATGAAGCCCAGAACACCACGCCAGAACAGATGAAGATGTTCTTGACGCGCTTGGGCTTTGGATCAAAGATGGTTATTACTGGCGATGTCACACAGATAGATCTACCTAATGGCCAGCACTCAGGCCTGCGTGTAGTTAGAGATATTTTGGGCGATATCGATGACATCGCTTTTCTCGAACTAACCGCTGAAGACGTTGTGCGCCACCGCTTAATCGGTGACATTGTGAAGGCTTATGAGAGCTTTGATGAGCAGCGCCAAGCATTGCGCCCGATTCGGCAATAGATGAGCATCGAAGTAACAAATACTTCAGGGCAGTTAGTTCCAAGTGATGAAATAACTTCCCTACTTACCTTTGCGATGGGCCAGCTCAATCTCAACCCGGAATGTGATTTAAGTATCGGTTTTATCGATGATGATTACATGACTGAGCTACATATTAAATGGATGGATGAGCCAGGTAGTACAGATGTTCTCTCCTTCCCAATGGATATGCCGGAAAATGAGGGCGATGTTGTAACCCTTGGCGACATAATGATTTCTCCAGTTTTTGCAGCTGATCAAGCACGCCTAGCTGGACACTCGATAGAACATGAGATCTACATCTTGGCAACGCATGGTCTTTTACACATTATCGGTTATGACCATGCCGATCCAAAAGAAGAGCGCGTGATGTTTGCCCTACAGGAAAAAATAGTAGAAAACTGGAAGAGAAAATAATGAGTCCGATTGCAATTGTTAGCATCATCGCACTCTTGGCCTTTGCCGGCTTTCTTGCTGCAAGTGAATCAGCGCTGACATCGATTTCTCGGATTGTCGTTGAAGAGTTAGAGGGCAAGCGTGGGGGAGCCCTGCTTCGTAAATACAGTGCACAACCTGCGCGCTATTTGAATGTAATTCTGCTCGTCCGTAAACTATGCGAATTGACTGCAACGGTACTTCTAGCCTCAATTTTGCTGCGCAACTATCCTTCAGCGCAGGCTATGGCGCTCACAGTTTTAATTATGGTCGTGCTCTCATATGTTGTTGTAGGCGTTGGCCCACGCACTCTTGGTAAGCAACAGCCACATAAATATGCCCGTTACGGAATCATTGTGGCTTATGGCCTGACTATTATTTTGGGGCCAGTAACAAAACTTCTCATTACAGTTGGAAATGCGATTACTCCAGGTAAGGGCTTTCGCTCTGGTCCATTTACATCAGAGGCCGAACTTCGTGACCTTGTAGATCAAGCTCACGAGCGTGGTCTGGTTGAATCCGATGAGCACGAGATGATTCACTCAGTATTCGAGCTTGGCGATACATTGGTGCGCGAATTAATGGTTCCACGAACCGAAATGGTTTGGATCGAAAAAGATAAGTCGCTACGCCAAGGACTATCTCTTGCACTGCGTTCGGGTTTTTCCCGCATTCCTGTGGTCGGTACTGGCCCCGATAACATCATTGGAATCGTCTATGTTAAGGATTTAGCTAAACGAGCCCTTGATCACCACGAGGCCGAGCAGAGTGAGAACATCGAGCAGCATATGCGCCCGGCCACCTTTGTTCCTGAGATCAAAATGGCCGATGAGTTATTGAAAGAGATGCAACGCAATCAGATTCACCTAGCTGTTGTGGTCGACGAATATGGTGGAACAGCTGGAATTATCACCATCGAAGATATTATCGAAGAGATTGTTGGCGAAATCGAAGATGAGTTCGATGATGGCGAAGATCACTTCACTTGGTTATCGAGCAATATGGCAAGAGCAAACGCATCACTTCATATTGAAGATTTAGCAGATGAGTTAAAAATTGAGATTAATGAATCTGATTTTGAAGGCATTGACACAATCGGTGGACTTATGGCGCAAAAACTTGGTCGTGTCCCAATTGCAGGCAGCACAATCTCCTTGAACGGCTGGTCGATTACATCTGAACGCCCAATTGGTCGTCGCCGTCGAATTAGTAGCGTGCTCATTGAGCGTTTAGAGACAGAGATTGAAGACCACGAGTAAGCGATAGAATCGCCCAATGCGTATCGTTCGTTTCTCTCCCGGTCCTGCTGCCGGCCTTGGCAGCGATCCATTATTTGGCCTCCTAGAAGATGGTGGTTTAATACATGTCATAACAGGAGATCCGATCTATTCGGGGATTCAAAAAACCGCAGCAATCATCGCACTCAGTAAAGTCCGCTTACTAGCCCCGGTTATCCCTCGCTCTAAAGTTGTCTGTATTGGCAAGAACTACGCCGATCACGCAGCAGAAATGGGCGGCGTTGTACCGGAGGAGCCGATCATTTTTCTCAAGCCCAACACATCTGTTATTGGACCACATGACACAATCGTCTGGCCAGATATGTCAGAGCGTGTCGATCACGAATCTGAGCTCGCAATTGTGATCGGTCGTCTCTGCAAAGACGTTCCAATCGAGCGCGTGAATGATGTGATCTTTGGCTACACAATCGCGAACGATGTTACCGCTCGAGATCTTCAGAAAAAAGATGGTCAGTGGACTCGTGCTAAGGGCTTCGATACGTTTTGCCCCATTGGACCATGGATCGATACGGAGTTTATTCCTGGAACTCAGAAGATTACGGCGACTGTTAATGGTGAGCTCAAACAGTCGGCCCAGCTCAGCGACATGATCTTTAAAGTGCCAGAGATTATTAACTTTGTTTCTCGTGTGATGACTCTGCTGCCTGGCGATGTAATTTTGACTGGTACACCAGCTGGAATTGGCCCAATGATTGCAGGCGGGAGTGCGACAATGTCAATCGAGGGCCTTGGCGATTTAACTAACAAAGTGAGCAAAAATTGAGCACAACAGAAGGAAAAAAAGTAAAGGTTCGTTTTGCACCCTCACCAACCGGTGATCTACACGTTGGCAATATCCGAACCGCCCTCTTTGATTGGGCCTATGCCCGTCATACCGGTGGAACATTTCTATTTCGCATTGAGGATACTGACACCACTCGAGTAACAGATGAGTACATCAACGCAGCCATCGATACGCTGAAATGGCTTGGTCTTGATTGGGATGAGGGTCCAGAAGTTGGTGGAGATAATGGGCCATATCTACAATCACAGCGATTAGATATCTATACATACTGGGCTCAAAAATTTATTGAACAGAGAGATGCTTATTACTGTTACTGCTCACCAGAAGAGCTTGAAGCAGTGCGCGAAGCTCAGCGCGCCTCTAATCAGGCACCTGGTTATAACGGGCAATGTCGTGATTTAACTCCAGATCAAATAAGCGCTTATAAGGCACAGGACCGCGGCGCGGTTGTGCGTATGCGCATGCCCGATGGTGGCACAACCTTTAACGATTTAATCCGCGGTGAGATGGCATTTGATCATAAGTTTGTCCCTGACTTTGTTTTAGCACGCGCCGATGGTTCACCGCTTTATACATTGGCTGTTGCCGTCGATGATGTTTTAATGAAGGTTACGCATATTTTGCGCGGTGAGGATTTATTATCATCAACACCACGTCAGATCCGTGTCTATCAAGCGATGGGGCTTAAAGAAGAGGACTATCCAGTCTTTGCCCATCTTCCCTTTGTTATGGGTGCCGATAACGCTAAATTATCTAAGCGCAACGGAGAAGTCTCAATAGCCTGGTATCGCGATAAGGGCTTTTTACCAGAGGCGATCTGTAATTATTTAGCTTTATTGGGCTGGTCACCAGGTGATGATCGTGAAAATGTAACAATGAAAGAGTTGTGTGATCTTTTCACAGTCGAGAAAGTTAATAGTTCACCGGCCCGCTTTGATATGAAGAAGCTTGAGGCGATTAACGGTGACAAGATTCGTGCGCTGACAATCGATGAGTTTTTAACGTGGGTACTACCCTTTTTGATTAAGGCTAACGTCATCACGGGTACACCCGATGAAGTTGCACTTGTAAAACGTGCCCTACCTATCATTCAAGAGCGCATCATTATGTTTAGTGAAGTCCCAGCGATGCTTAACTTTCTTTTTGTAAAGGAGTTTGCTATCGAAGCAGATAGCCTTGCTAAAGTCACCGATGCCGGTGCAAAGGATGTTCTCAAGCGCTCGTTAAAAGAGCTCGAGCCAATTAGTAGCTGGACACATAGTGAAATTGAAGCTGTACTACGTGCTTCACTGATCGATGAGATGGGATTAAAACCCCGAATCGCATTTGGCGCAGTCCGTATCGCAACGACTGGTAGCACAGTTTCTCCACCACTCTTTGAATCAATGGAATTACTAGGCAAAGAGGCCTCTTTAGCCCGCATCGCAGCGGCGATAACTCTCTAATCGATAAGGTATTCTTACCGCTTGAAGTATTGGGGTATGGGGTAATTGGCAGCCCTGCTGATTCTGGTTCAGTAAGTCTAGGTTCGAGTCCTGGTACCCCAGCGCAGTACAGCTCTACAACGCTCTACAATTTAATAAGTATATTTTGTCCTAGTTAAAAAAGATTTACAGGCACGGCCCCGTCGTCTAGCGGCCTAGGACTCTGGCTTCTCAAGTCAGCTACGAGGGTTCGAATCCCTTCGGGGCTACGTATGGTTTCACTGATGAAAGTTCTTCCGGCATTCATTGCAACTGCCTTTTTATTGGCCCTAGTGCCAGGCCAAACCGTTGCAATGATGTTGCGCCAAGCAATTGTGGGTGGCACAAAAACTGCTTACACAACAGTTATTGGTACCAGCACCGCACTCATTTTCTGGGGTGGGGCATCGGCTATTGGCTTATCTCAAATCTTTGCTAGATCTCACACGGCCTATACGGTCTTGAAATTTACTGGAGTTGCCTTTCTGATTTTTTTAGCCCTTCAAACGCTATGGTCTTTGCGCAAAGAGTTTGGCAAGTTTGATTATGAGGGAAGTGCAACATGTGGGTTCGTTCCAGCTTTTCGCTTGGGATTACTCACAAATTTAACAAATGTAAAGGCAGCAGTATTTGCAGTTGCCTTTATCCCTGCATTTGTCCCATCAGATTTCAACTTAGGATGGGGAATCTTCCTTTTATCTATCGTTCAAGCCATCACATCGGCTTCGTGGTACTCCTTCTTAATTAGCATTATTGGAAGGGCTACTATCACTTTGGCCAAACCTAAGGTTCGACGTGCATTGACGGCCTTTTCAGCTATTGGAATTCTCTTTCTCGCTGCAACGCTGCTGCTTACCTCGCCACGATAAATCTTTAACCTGCCAGCTCCATAGGCCACTCATCATTATGTGAATTACTCAGCGGAAGATTTGTCCCATCCTTGGTCTTAATCGAAATATAAGTCAACGCTTTTTTATCATCAATTCTCTTGCCTTTACTCAAAATAATCTCTACATCAGCAAAGTAAAGTCTTCCAGCAACGCAGGTTGGTTCACAGTCATTAATTTGATAGATGCCTTCACCAGTTGCTCCTTCTGCACTCCATGTTGCCCACTCAATTTTGTCGATTCCAACGCTAGTATCGGCACAAAACTTAAGGATAGCGGTTGGTTTGTAATCCAAGATTCCGCAGTTGGTGACATATACCTGTGCAGTTACTGCACGATTAACAAATGTATAGCCACCAAAGCCAAGACCGATGAGGGTTGCCAGCAGAACTATCCAGCCCTTGGAGTTTCGCAGTTGATTAAACTTCATTGCCCCACCGAAGCAGAGGTGGGGCATCGGCCAACATATTCTCAGCGATCCACTGTGCGCCATCCAAGTTATCGCCACGGGCACTAACAAAGGAAGCGTTCGGAAGATCTGCAGCAATAAATCCTTGGATTGCTCGAACGTAACTACTATTTCCTGATGGTCCACCATGTATAGCGATCTCTGGAGCATCATCTCGCAAACCACCAGCACCTAACCATGTGGCAATAACAGTTTTTGCTAAAAGAGAGGCACCTTCAGTGCGAATCGAAATTGCAGTGGGACTTCCCGCATCAGCTGCATCTAAGAGTGTTTGTGCCGAAGCAATGGCAAGAGATGCAGCATCTGAAGAATCCCTAATTACGAGATTGTCGTAACTAGTTAGCTGGGCCTCAAAGAACTCAAGAAAACTCGGTTCATCACATCGACCCTGTCTAGCGGCAAGCGCCTTAGTGATTCCTAACTTACCAAGCCAAAATCCGCCTCCCTCATCACCAAAGGTGCTTCCTAGACCATCACGATGAGCAAATTTTCCATCGCGACCACCAACAGATACAACGCCTCCACCGATTGAAAGCACAACGCCGTTAGAGCCTTGCAGCGCACCAACAAATCCAGCTAAACCATCATCGATTACTGCGACTTTATCTGCGCCAAAAAACTCATTGCAAAGTGCGAGAAATGGAGCGGGATCACTCACGGTTCCAAAAAAACCCGAACAGGAGAGAGAAACAACCTCGGCCGATAATTTCTCAGTGGATGCAAATACTGCTCGTAATGCCGCTAGTGGAAGCTCGCCAGCCAATTTGCCTCTCGTGCTGCTAATCGAGAGATCACTCATACGAATGCGTGTGCCAGATTGTCCTAAATCTACAGCAAGCATTTTAACCAACTAGGTCGCGATTGCGTTTGATCTCGCGATCATGTTTGCATGGACGCTCCATGTGCGAGTCATAACAGGCATCACAGAGCAAAACCAATTGATGGCACTCAGCTTTTTGGCAGTTTCTAAACTCTTTAGTTGGCGCGTTGCAATGGGCACACTCTCCAATTAACTTGGTGTGATCACTGAAATCAATGGTTAGGCGATCATCGAATGTGTAGAGAGAGCCCTCCCAAAGGCCGTCATCACCAAAAGCATTGCCATAGCGGACGATGCCGCCCTTAACTTGGTAAACCTCTTTAAATCCACGATTCTTCATAACCACACTCAAGATCTCACATCGAATTCCGCCCGTGCAGTAGGTAACGATGGGCTGATCTTTCATGTGATCGTATTTTCCACTTTCAATCTCTTTAACAAAGTTATGAGATGTAGTGACATCAGGTACTACGGCATTTTTAAACTTGCCAATTTTAGCTTCAAAGGCATTACGGCCGTCAAAAAAGATGACATCATCACCACGCTCTTCTACTAACTTATTAACCTCTTCTGGTCGCAGATGCACTCCACCACCGATGACACCATTTTCATCAACTTGAATTTCACCGGGATTTCCAAAGGCAACAAGCTCTTCTTTAACCTTAATCTTTAACTTAGGAAAGTCATTGCCAGTGCCTTCAGACCATTTGAAATCAATCTTCTTAAAGCCTGGATATTGGCGGGTATTTTTGATGTATTTCTTAATATCTTCCATAGCGCCACCAAGCGTGCCATTAATCCCGTGGGGGGAGATAAGAATGCGACCCTTTATATTAAGAGATTCGCAGAGAGTTTTCTGCCACAACTTAACTGCCTGCGTATCTGAAATGGGTGCAAAGGCGTAGTAAAGAATGACCTTATTAAAGTTCATTGTGCCTCCTTACGCTAACGCTGTGGCAATCTCTGCAGTATGAGCTGGAGAGGATCCACAACACGAGCCAACAACATTGACACCCATCTGCTTCATCTTTACCGCCCACATGGCCATCTCTTGGGGTGTGCCATCGTAAATAAACTCATCACCGTGAAGTTTTGGCAAACCTGCATTTGATTGGGCAATAATAAATACCCCATCTGGACGAGCGTTCACCATCTCTTGGGCAATGACCTGCATCTCATCGGTACCACGTCCACAGTTAGCACCGATGATACGAACACCGAGTTCCGCTAAATGCGTAACGGCAATCCCTGGCTTAACACCCATCATCGTGCGCAGATTGGTATCAAAACTCATAGTTGCGATGATTGGCATGCCAGGTGCAACTTCTTGTGCCGCCTTTACCGCCGCTTCGACCTCACCTAAATCAGACATTGTTTCAATCAGAATCGCATCGACTCCACCGGCAACTAAGCCGCGAATCTGTTCGGCAAATAGTGCTTGACCACTCTCAAGAGTCATAGTGCCCATCGGCTCCATTAAATCTCCAGATGGTCCGATATCTCCCATAACGAAACAACCTGGATGACGGTCAGCTACTTTGCGTGCAATTTCGGCGCCAGCTTTATTGAGTTCGAAGAGACGATTTTCAAGTCCATGCATTGCAAGGCGGCCATGAGTGCCACCAAAAGTATTTGTTGTAATAAAGCGCGCACCAGCTGCGGCATATGCCTCAAGAACTGCCTCAATCTCTTCGGGCTTTTCAACATTCCAAAGTTCAGGAGCACCGCCATCGGTTAATCCACGATCTTGTAACATTGTCCCCATCGCACCATCGGATGTCAGCGTTGCCTTTTCAAGAGCCTCATAGATTGCAGACATTATTTTTCTCCCATAGTTTGAAGTAGCGCCTCTAGTTTTTCAACGCTTAGTTCATTCTCTAATTCAGCAGCGATACGTGCTGCAAGAAGATCGGGTGTATCGGTTGCTTCAACCCAAGGATCACGATTCCAACCAGCGGTATAAGCATCTGCATCGATCGCGCCAAGGCGCATAGCTGCCTCATCGATTGCCTCTTGGAAGCGGGAAGCAAGCATTACCTTAATAGTTGCTTCGCCTTCACGTGCAATGACCATCGATGGTATTTCACGCCAGCGCATGATTTGATATTGACTCATAGGGCTAATTCTATAGGGCGAAATCATGGCTCTTCACTCTCAAAAGTTGTAGCCTTAGGCGCATGATTAATCTGCACTCTATTGATATGTGGCAACAATTCTCGGTGATTATCGACGCAGTTGTCGCTGCGATTCTTGGCTCACTTATTGGTTGGGAGCGTGATCGGGCGGGTAAGTCTGCAGGACCTCGCACCATGGCCTTGGTTGGATCGGCCTCGGCGACGATAGTGGCAATAGGAGCGGTAGTTGGAGCAAACTCTAATTTTGGAGATCCCACTCGAGCCTTGCACGCCATCATGACCGGTATTGGCTTTCTCGGCGCGGGATTAATCTTTACCGACAAGCAGGCATCTGGAATTCAAGGTGTAACAACAGCGGCTACAGTATTTTCCGCAGCTGCAGTAGGCGTTGCAGTCGGTTTAGGTTTTCAGATTGCTGGGGCTGGTTTAACGATAGTTATTTTAATTATTTTGCGCTCAACACATGTTATTGAAAGAACAAAGGGTCGGCACGACTCTTAGCGTTTATTAAGCTTTAAGATCACATTTCGATCGCTTGCTCGCCCACACCACCAGTTGACATCATGGTTTGCACCAAGTTCAGCCCGTTTCTGCCAGATATTTGCACTCAAAACTCTAGATAGCGCTGCGATTTCTAGTGGGCTTGTCGCATCACCGTATCCACTGCCGCCTGCATGATCAACAATGCTAAGTCCAAAGTAGATATCTCCAGCAGAATCTCTAACTATTTCGATTGTGCGCGACTGCTGTGGCCAATCGGCATGTGATGCAGTTTCAATCTGCCAGAAACCACGCACCTCCTCTTCGGCTCCAACCCACTTAATGTGGTGGCGATGTTCGTGGCCTGCAAACCATGCGATGAGTTTTGGATATTTCAGGAGCATCTCTTGGATCTCCTCCACACAGACGCGCCGCCCACTGGGTGCATAACCATTAAACATTTTGCTTAATGGGTGGTGAGAGGCAAGGACTACAGGTCGATCCGCATTGGCAACTTCGCGCTCTAGCCACTCGAACTGTTCGACATCGAGAGAGCCCTGCCAACCACCGAATTTATTGACGCTATCAATAACGATAAGTTTTATCTGGCCAATGAGTGTTGAGTAATACATATGCTTCTTATCGATGTGCTCTTGTGTAAAGCCATGACCTTTAGGTAGCCCAGGAGATGCAACGTGCATCGCAGCGTACTCACCGCGCTTAACGGCTCTACGCTCTAGATCAGCGGTGACTTGCGTAAAAGCTGCATCCAAAGCTGGTGGGTAACTCGCCGGGCCAATCTCTTGAAAACTCGAGAGTACATCGGCAAGGCTCACATCCGAGGGCAGATCTGTATAGCGCTTATCACTAATCATCGCCGCATTAACATTTGCTTCGGGTGCAACCGTGCCTTGTAAGAGTGCATCGTGATTTCCATGCACGGCATACCAAGGAAATTGAAGTCCTGTAGCTTTAAATGGAGTGCGACAAGAGTTTAAAAGATTGGGCACAACGGGAAATCCATACTTTGCCCGCGCATCATCATCTTCTTTTCCTACAGGGGTTCCGTGTGGATGCCAATATCGTGTGTCGTAGTGTTCGGCGCCATCATCGATGACACCTTCATATCGCTTGTAATCACCGGAATCGGGGCGAAAATCTAAACCATCTAAAATCGCCAAGTACCAGCTCACCTCATTGAGTTGAGCGTTATCTGTTGTATCTCCAGTAATAATGGCACCATCGATCGGATGTCCAGAGAGTGGACCAGTAGTAATCGTGTTAAGTGATTGAATCATTGCTTCAACAACATGAGGTGAAAGCATCGCTTGCGGACGGTAGGTACCGATAGTGCCAACTTGTTCGCGGATAGGACTGTCGGGGTCTGCCCAACGATCTAGATACTCAGGACGCGTGGGAGATTGAGCATCGCAGACATGCAGATCTGATAAGTGATGCATCAGCAATAGTGGAGTACTTACTGCAGGAAACTGGTGGCCGATGTGGCTCTCATCTGGGCTAACTACTAAGTCACGCCAGCCTAATGAGTTAGCTTCACCACGGGCATATGCCATAGTCAGTATCCTAGCTAGATGCAAACCAAAAGTGCGAGCGTTATCGTCTTAAGTGGCGGAACTAGTAGACGTTTTGGCTCAGATAAATCGCAGGCCAAAATTGCGGGCAAAAGTTTAATTGCCATAATCCTTGGATCGATTCCATCAGAGTTTAAAGTAGTGATCGTTGGAGAAGATCCAAAGATTGAAAGCTCTCAATATCAATGCGTGCTTGAAGAGCCAATTGGCGGTGGGCCACTAGCAGGATTTAAAGCCGGCCTTGATGTATCTGAAAGCGAATTAGTCGCACTGATTGCAACGGATATGCCCTTTGCGAGCGGGCCGGTATTGAATCTTATTAACTCCATAAGAACCCACGATGATGCCGTTATGTATGTGGATGCCAAGGGCTTTAATCAACCACTGGCTGCGGTGTATCGAAGTAAATCAGTTGAAAGAGCTCTTACAGATATGGGTGAGCTACATGGTAAGTCGATGCGAGAGTTGGTCTCTCACCTAAATATCCAAGAAATCGAAATGAGCGACGAGGTCGCACTGGCCCTGGTGGATATCGATACAGTTGCAGATCTAGAGCAGGCGATCGCTTTTGCCGCAAAGGTAAAGGATAATTCCTCATCATGAGCGCACTTATAGAGGGCAGTTGGGATGCTGCGCGCACTGTTGCCGCTCACTCTTTTAATACTTTACCAAAGGAGATTATCGACGTAAGTCATGGTGTAGCGCGCACTCTTGCCAGCGATGCACATGCACTCTGTGATTTACCAACGTATGCAACTTCGGCAATGGATGGTTATGCAGTTGCAGGATTAGGTCCTTGGAGAATTATTGGTGAAGTAAAAACTGGCCTGCCGATGAAAGGCGCGTTAGCAGATGGAAGCGCAGTTGCAATTGCAACTGGTGGAGTTATTCCTGCTGGAACATTTGGCATTATTCGCTGGGAGATTGCGAAGGTAAATGAAAGCATCCTTAATGGTGACGTTGTTGAGAATCAAGACATAAGGCCAGCGGCCCATGAATGTCAATCAGGGGATTTATTAGTCAAAGCTGGCGCTCTTTTAAATCCTGGGAAAATTGGCCTGCTATCTGCCGCGGGATTAGATCACATACAAGTTGTTAGAAAACCTCGAGTGGCTCTCATTTTATTGGGCGATGAAATTCAATTGAAAGGTATTCCAGCCAATGGATTAATCCGAGACGCCTTGGGCCCACAGCTACCGGGTTGGTTAGAAAAAATGGGCTGTGAAATTGTGGCGACCCAATATATTCCCGATGAGATTTCACATGTGGTCAAAGCCCTTAGTAAGGCCTGTGCTCTGGCCGATATCGTTATTACAACTGGCGGTACTGCTCAAGGTCCGCGTGATTTTCTTCATGAAGCCCTGACTCACATTAATGCCGAGATACTTGTCGATACCGTTGCCGTGCGTCCAGGACATCCAATGCTCCTTGCACGAACTGATACCTGTGCAATTTTTGGCCTACCCGGCAACCCACAGTCTGCAATTGTTGCCCTGGTCTCACTCGGGGCACCAGTCATCGCATCGATGTTAGGACAAATCCAGCAGGAGTTGCCAACTGTAATAACTAGTAATGAACTAACGGCGCCATCAGATTTCACGAGATTAATAATCGGAAATATTGTTAATGGAGAGTTTGAAGTAGGCCAATACTTGGGTTCGGCAATGCTCAGGGGCTTGGCGCATTCAACTGGCTTCGCAGTGGTTACTAAAGAGCTCACGGCCGCAGGTGAATCTGTACGTTGGCTATCTCTGCCCTAAGGAATTAGACTCAACTTTATGAGCGATGGATTAACACACCTGAACAGCGCGGGTCAGGCCCATATGGTCGATGTTACTGGGCGCGAGATTACTGTGCGCATCGCCGATACATCGGCCCAGGTGAATCTATCGGACTCTGTTGTGGCGCTCTTGCGCGATGGTGCAACGCCAAAGGGTGATGTCTTATCTACAGCGCGCATTGCCGGAATCATGGCAGCGAAGAAAACGAGCGAATTAATTCCGCTATGTCATCCCATCGCGATTAATACAATAAGTATTGATTTAGCAATCACCGATTCAGGTGTTGCAATAAAAGCCCGTGTTATTACATCTGATCGCACAGGTGTTGAGATGGAGGCGCTCACTGCAGTCAGCGTTGCCGGCTTAACTATTATAGATATGGTCAAAGCCCTAGATCCTGCAGCTACTATTACCGATATTCGTATTGATTCAAAGTCTGGCGGCAAGAATGGTGATTGGAAGCGCGCGTGAATCAACGTAGTGCATTCATTATTACCGCTAGCAACCGTGCATCTCAAGGTATCTATGCAGATTTAAGCGGTGAGGCGTTAAAAGTTGGTCTGCATCAACTGGGCTATAAAGTGAGTGGACCGGTAATTGTTGCCGATGATGTCGAAGCTATCTCAGCCCAGATTATTCAAGCCCTTGCAAATAAATTTCGTTTAATTATCACAACTGGCGGTACGGGTGTATCACCGATGGATATAACACCTGAAGCCACCGCACCCTTTATCGAAAAACAGATTCCAGGATTCATGGAGGCCTTTCGAGCTTATTCTCGAGAGAAAACCCCTACCTCAGATTTAACTCGCGGTTTAGCTGGCACACATGCGAACTCATTAATTATCAATCTTCCAGGCTCCCCGGGCGCCGTTCGAGATGGCTTAATTATTATTGAACGATTAGCTGGGCATATTCTGGATCAAATTGATGGAGTAGATCACTGATGCCAGAGTTGATGCGTGCAGATGTTACGACCGATCTGATTTCTATCACTGCATTAAGCGCACTTGTCGCTGATGAGAGATGTGGGGCAGTTGTAACTTTTACTGGTGATGTGCGAAATCGCGATGGTGGTAAAGAGGTCTTATCACTTACATATGAGATTCACCCATCGGCCGTAGATAAAATTACTGAAATTACACAGGCCGTTGTAAAGAATGCTGATGTAGTTAAAGTCGCCGTATCCCATCGTTATGGTGAAATTCCAATAGGGGAGACGGCCTTTGCTGTAGCGGTTTCAGCGGTACACAGAGAGAGTGCCTTTCAAACCTGTTCGGCATTAGTAGATCAGATTAAGGCCCAACTACCTATTTGGAAACATCAAGTATTTAGCGATGGCACGGATGAATGGGTAAATACGGCTTAATTAACCGCCGGCAAAACGTGGAAGAACATCGACCACACTTCCATCACGTACAACAATATTCTGATCATGGACTGCCACTGAGTCGAGTAGAAAACTACACTGTGAAACCACGTGGGCCAGCGCTGGATTTGACTCACAGGCTTGGGCGATAATCGAGGCAAGAGGCGCAGATAGAAACGTAGCTGTATCAACGCCTGCAGCGGCGCGGGCCGATGCAAAGAATCGGAGTTCTACGCCTTTATTCATATCATCATTGTATGGTTAAGCCATGCTCGAGTACATCTTGATCTTTGCTGTCGGAATCCTCGTCGGTGCAATAAATGGAATGGCCGGCGGAGCATCGGTCATCTCATATCCAGTACTGCTTGCAACTGGAATGTCACCAGTGAATGCGGCGATATCTAACGCTCTTGGTGTCACACCTGCAAACTTCTTTGCACTCATCCCAGTGCGCCACCAGATGCGGGCCTATTTCCAGGAGTATAAAAAGCTCATCACCGTCTCTATCATCGGTTCGAGCGTGGGAGCAGTTGCCTTATTAACGGTACCGCCGGGTGTATTTGAAAAGATGGTGCCTTTTCTACTTCTCTTTGCCAGTCTTTCATTTCTTATAAAGGCAAAGCCCGACCGCAGTGCACGCCATGACCTGCTAGAGAAAATTGGGATCGCTGGAAGTGGGCTCTACTGCGGTTACTTTGGCCCAGGTCAAGGAGTGATGGTCATTGCAGTACTGGCACGCGATATTCGCCGTGACCCTAAGGTTCTCAACACCGCCAAAAACTTAATCGTTGGGTGGACCTCCTTAATCTCTAACATCATCTATATCTTTAGTGGCCGCGCCGACTGGCCCGTTGTGATCGCACTATTTTTAGGTGCCAGCATCGGTGGAACCGTTGGAGGGCGCTGGGCGGCGCGGATGCCCAAGGCTCTCTATCGAGGCCTCATTCTCACCGTTGGATTTGCCGCCTCAGCCTGGCTCTTTAAGAAGTACTACCTGGGATAAAAGCTCAGCTTGGGTGTAGCAATTGGTATATCACTGATATATCATCAATGCCGTGAGCCAGGCCATCCACATCCTCAGTCGCCAAAGCACCTCCCTGTCAGAGGAGGCCTATAGCCGCATTCGCTCGATGATTATTACTTTAGAGCTGGTCCCTGGATCATTAATTAGCGAGAGTGAATTAATGTCCACGCTCGGCTTTGGCCGCACACCAATCCGTGAAGCTCTGCGCTCGCTAGCTAATGAGAAATTAGTCGAAGTTTATCCTCGCCGTGGAATGTTCGTATCCCGTGTAGATGTTCATAATCTTTCAGCGCTCTCTGAAACCCGAGCAGTCCTTGAGATTAAAGCTGCCGAACTAGCTGCCGAGCGCTCGACTCCTGCCGATCAGATGATTACTAAGGCCTTGATAGCCGAAATTAAAAACCTCAAAGGCAATGTAGATATGGCAACGTTAATAGGACTCGATCAGCGCATTCATCATCATATCTATCAATGCACACATAATGATTTTTTAGCATCGGCCTTAGATAACTACTACGCACACGCGCTGCGAATCTGGTTTTTAGCACTCAATCGTGTTGCCGGATTAACTGAGGCAATTATCGAACATCGCGCACTCCTTGAGGCTATTGCAAGTAGTGATTCAAAGGCTGCCGGCAAAGCAATGCGCGATCACGTTGAAGGTTTTGAAGCATCGATTCGTAAATCTTTATAACCCACCACTAATAAGAACGAGGATAAGAGCTATGAGTAAGTTACCTGCACAGGCAAAGTGCGTCGTTATTGGCGCAGGTATTGTCGGCAACGGCATGGTCTATCACCTTGCAAAGCTGGGTTGGAAAGATATCGTGCAGATTGATAAGGGACCTCTGCCAAATCCTGGTGGCTCCACAGGACATGCATCTAACTTTATTTTTCCAGTCGATCACTCAAAAGAGATGACTGCAATAACAGCTGAAAGTATGCGTCAATATAAAGAGTTTGGAACATTTACTGAATCAGGTGGAATTGAAGTTGCACGCACCCCAGAGCGAATGCAAGAGCTTGCACGCCGCATCACATCTGCCAAATCATGGGGAATCGATGGTGGCCGAATCCTGACGCCCGCCCAGGTTAAAGAGCTAGTTCCCTACATCGACGAGAGCATCATCCTTGGTGGTTATTATCAGCCCACAGTAGGCGTAGTTGACTCACTTCGTACCGGAACATTGATGCGTGAAGAGGCCGCCAAAATGGGAGCAGCACAGTCATTTGCAAATATTGAAGTCTTGGACATTACCGTAGTTGATGGTCGCGTCACCGGTGTTGTTACAGATCAAGGCACAATAACGGCCGACTACGTTGTTATTGCAACTGGATGCTGGTCACCTAAGCTTGCAGCAATGGCAGGTGCGCACATTCCGCTGACACCTGCAGTCCATCAGATGAAAGATATCGGTCCCGTTCCATTCTTTGCAGGGACAAAAGGTGATATTGAATGGCCAATCGTTCGCGATATGGATGTCTTTATGTATGAGCGCCAACACGGTACAGGTCTTGAAATCGGCTCCTATGCTCACCGTCCGATTCTTTATACTCCAGATGATTTGCCATCAAATGCAACTGCAACATTGTCTCCAACTGAGTTTGCTTTTACACAAGCAGATTTTGATATACAGGATGAGCACTCATATGAGCTTATGCCATCAATCGTTGGTGATGAAAATGTCCGTGAAAAATATGCATGTAATGGAATTCTTTCTTACACCCCCGATGGAATGCCGATTCTTGGTGAGACTCCCGAGGTTAAAGGTTTATGGTCAGTTGCTGCAGTCTGGATTAAAGAGGGCCCAGGGACTTCAAAATCTGTCGCAGAATGGATGGTTCTTGGAGATTCACACATCGATCTGCACTCATCCAATATTGCCCGCTTTCACGAGCATCAAAAAGCGCAGTTCCATATTAAAGCCCGCGTTGATGAGAGCTTTAACAAGACATATGGAATTGTGCACCCGCTAGAGCAGTATGCATCGAATCGCAATGTTCGCCTCTCCCCATTTTTTGAAGTAGAGAAAGAGCTGGGCGCAGTCTTTTATGAGACAGCTGGCTGGGAGCGACCATTTTGGTATGAATCAAATAAGAACCTGCTCGCAAAGTTTGGCGAGAGGGTAATGCCACGCAGCTCTGAATGGGAGGCGCGCTGGTGGTCACCGATTATCAATGCAGAGCACCTTCAAATGCGCGAAAGCGCCGGCATCGTCGACCTATCGGCCTTTGCTATCTTTGATGTGAAGGGACCCTCTGCACTAGCAGTAGTTCAAAGAGCAGCTCTGCGCCAGATGGATGTTGCAATTGGTCGTGTTGTCTACACACCAGTTCTGGGTCCAAACGGTGGTTTTAAATCAGATTTAACCATCATGCGCCTTGATACTAATCATTTCCGTGTAGTCACGGGTGGTGCACATGGAATGGCCGATAAGAAATGGTTTAGCGATCTACTTCCAGCAGATGGTTCGGCGCAAATCTCTGACTTAACATCTAGCTATACAACAATTGGAATCTGGGGTCCTAAAGCCCGCGAGATTATTCAAGCCGTTACCAAGAACGATATGAACCATGAGGCATTTAAGTTCAGTACCTGTAAAACGATTGAGGTAGGACCGCTTCGCGTACTTGCATCACGTATCTCCTACGTCGGAGATTTAGGTTGGGAGTTCTATATCCCAATCGAACAGGGCGCAAAACTCTGGCAGATGTTATGGGAGAGCGGCAAGAAGCACGAGATGATTCCAGTTGGTATTGGTGTCTATGGAACAACTGGTCGACTTGAAAAATGTTACCGCGCATATGGCCCAGAGCTTGAAACTGAGTACACCGTGGTTGAGGCTGGAATGCAATCACCTAAATTAAAAGAGGCCGACTTTATTGGTAAAGAGGCTCATATCAAGCATCGCAGTGAAAAGCCCGTCACGATGCTCTGTACTCTCTTTGTTGATGATCACTCATCATCAACTGGCGAGAAGCGCTACATGATGGGTAACGAACCAATCCTGACTCTAGATAAGAAGCCTATTGTTGATGCGCATGGCCGTCGCTCTTACGTTACTAGTGCAGGGTCGGCCCCATCACTTGGTAAACACATTCTGATGTCGTATCTACCAACAGAGCTTGCCGTTGCTGGCAATAAGTTCATCGTCGAATACTTGGGGGAGCACTACCCATGTTCAATCGCTGAAGTAGGCGCCACATCTGTCTTTGACCCCTCAAATGAACGGATCATGGCCTAATGGACATACTTGTCTGTTTAAAGCGCGTTCCCCTGGCAGGTGGAACATTAATTCTGACTCCCGATGCACGCGATATCGAGACGAAGCATTTAGGTTTTGGTATTAGTCCGCATGAAGAAAACGCCGTTGAAGCCGGTGTCCAGTTAGTCGAACAGATGGGTGGCACTCTCACACTTCTGACTCTTGGACCAAGTGATGCTGAAGAACAGTTGCGTTCTCAGTTAGCAATCGGTGCGACCCGTGCAGTCCTTATTGAGACCGATGGCCAAGAGTGGGATCCACAAGGCACAGCGGCAGCGCTAGTTGAGGCAATAAAAGCCGAGGAGACAAAGTTTGATTTGATTATCTTCGGTGCAGAGTCTGCCGATAGCGCCGGATATCAGATTCATATCCGTATGGCTCACGCACTTGGCCTGCCTATCGTGACCAATGTGAAATCCATGAAGGTTGAAAATGGCACTGTCAGCTGTGATCGCGTCGTAGCAAATGGTCGAGAGCATTACGAAGCACCGCTACCAGCGATTATTACAGTCCGCGATGGTCTCAATATTCCACGTTATCCATCGGTCCCAGGTCGCATGCAGGCACGTAAAAAAACAGTTGAGATGAAAAAAACTGAGGCAAGAATCCCAAAGCTTGAAAAAGTTACCCTCGCACTTGCACCATCTAAAGATAAAGGCGCAGAGATTCTTGGCAAAGGTGCAGATGCGGTACCGGCCTTAGTTGAAGTCTTAAAGCAGATTGGAGCCTTCTAATGATTCTAGTTTTACTTGATCATGATCGCGGAGAGATCGATCCACTCTCACTACGCGCTCTGACTGCCGCCCGAAAGTTAGGCCAAGATGTCGAGGCGATAGTCATTTGTAGTGATGGCGCAGCACTTGCCGCCGTCGCTGGCGAATATGGTGCAAAGCTTTTACATGTTGCATCCCATGCTGCAATTACTGACTACACACCTATGGCCTCAGGGCGCGCCCTTAAAGAGTTAGTGGAAAAACTAAAGCCTGCTGCAGTATTAGCCGCTGGTAGCCCACGGGGAAATGAGCAGTTGGCTCACTTAGCCGCCTTTTTAGATATTCCAATGGCCGCTGAGTGTTCAGAGATTACATTGGGCTCACCGCATCATGTATTGCGTGCCCGATGGGCCGGTAATCTCATTGAGTCGGCAAATGTTCACGCCGAACTATTAATTGCGACAGTACTGAGTTTTTCAACAGAGCCTGAATCGGTCAATGGAGCGCCAGCAACGCTTGCACAGTTCGAGCCAGCGCTAGAGCCTGCTGATTCGGTGGTAAAGATATTGAGCCGTGATGCTGGTGAAAGCAAAGGCGGAGTAACACTCAATGATGCAAAGGTAATCGTTTCAGGTGGTCGCGGTGTTGGTGGCCCAGATGGCTTCGGCAACTTAGAAGAGTTAGCCGCACTCCTAGGCGGAACTGTAGGTTGCTCTCGCGTTGTCACAAGCTCAGGCTGGCGCCCACATGCCGAGCAGGTAGGACAGACCGGCACAAAAGTTGCACCTGATCTCTATATCGCTGCCGGAATATCAGGTGCCATGCAACATATCGCTGGAATGAAGAACAGTAAAACGATTGTTGTGATTAATACAGATCCTGAGGCACCGATTCTACGGTATGCAGATTACGCAATTATTGGGGATTTACATCAAGTGATACCTGCGCTTACAAGCGCCATACGTCAAGCCAAGGGATAAAAAATGTCAGATATCGAAATCGCACAAGCGGCAACCATGAAGCCAATCAACGATATTGGTGCATCCCTTGGTATCGATGTTGAAAACCTTGAAGCCTATGGAAAATATAAGGCTAAAGTTAATCTGAAGTATTTAACCGCGCTTCCAGAGCGCAAAGATTCAAAGTTAATTTTAGTAACGGCTATTTCTCCAACACCTGCAGGTGAGGGAAAGACAACTACGACTGTGGGCTTAGGAGATGCGCTGCGCTATATCGGCAAGAGCGCAATGATCGCGCTCCGCGAACCATCGCTTGGTCCAGTTTTTGGAATGAAGGGCGGAGCAGCAGGTGGCGGCTATGCCCAGGTAGTTCCGATGGAGGATATCAACCTGCACTTCACGGGAGATTTCAACGCAATCGCCCTTGCAAACAACTTACTTGCAGCCCTTATTGATAACCATATACACCACGGAAACGAGTTAGCAATCGATATTCGTCGTGTGACATGGAAGCGCGTCATGGATATGAATGATCGTGCACTGCGCGAGATTATTCAATCAATCGGCGGCGTTGGCAATGGTTATCCGCGCAGTGATGGTTTTGATATCGTCGTTGCATCAGAGATTATGGCTATCTTCTGTCTGGCAACTTCGATTGAGGATCTCAAAGAGAAGATCGGCAAGATTGTCGTTGGATATAAGCGCGATAAGACTCCCGTGCTAGCCAGTGAGCTCAATGCACAAGGTGCGATGACAGTTATCCTAAAAGATGCCTTTCAACCTAACTTAGTTCAGACGTTAGAGAACACTCCAGCATTTATTCATGGAGGGCCTTTTGCCAATATTGCACATGGCTGTAACTCAGTCGTTGCAACAACCTCTGCGATGAAGTTAGCCGACTACGTTGTCACCGAGGCCGGCTTTGGCGCCGATCTTGGAGCTGAGAAGTTCATCGATATTAAGTGCCGTAAATCAGGGCTTCGTCCCTCTGCCTGTGTACTTGTTGCAACGATTAGAGCAATCAAGTATCACGGTGGCGCCGATCTTAAGACGATCACCGATGAAAACTTAGCTGCACTTGAGGCAGGTATTGTTAACTTAGAGCGTCACATTCATAACATTAAAGATGTCTATAACCTTCCACTAGTTGTATCAATTAACAACTTTACAAGTGACACTAAGGCCGAAGTAGAACTTCTACGCTCACGAGTTGAGGCGATGGGCGTGAAGATCGTTCTTGCAACACATTGGGCCGATGGTGGAAAAGGCGCCGCCGATCTCGCTCACGCCGTAGTTGAACTCTGTGAACAGCCACAGCAGATGAGCTTTGTTTACGAAGATGATCAGAGTCTCTGGGAAAAAATAAACGCTGTAGCAACCAAGATTTATGGCGCTAAAGAGGTCACAGCCGATGCAAAGGTGCGCCTGAAGTTAAAGGAGTTAGAGGCATCAGGTTATGGAAAATTCCCCATCTGTGTGGCAAAGACGCAGTACTCATTTAGTACCGATGCTGCACTGCGCGGTGCCCCCAGTGGTCATTCGATTAATATCCGTGAGGTAAAACTCTCGGCAGGCGCCGAGTTCATCGTGATGATCTGCGGAGAGATTATGACCATGCCAGGTCTGCCAAAGCTGCCTGCTGCAGAGCGTATTGATTACATCGATGGAAAGGTCGTAGGTTTGTTCTAATGAAATATTCGCCATTCTCACAAGAGGCAGCACTTGGACTTCTTGCGAGCCTGCGCGAAGAAAAGGGCCCTGTATTAATGGCTCTGCAGTTAATGCAAAAAGAGTTTGGCTATGTTGATAAGGCATGCGTTGAGCTCATTGCGAACTTCTTTAATAAATCACGGGCAGATGTTCATGGCGTCTTAACTTTCTATCATGACTTGCGAACCACACCACCGACTGAGCATCAGATATCTATTTGTGTAGCTGAGGCATGTCAGGCCGTCGGTGCTCGCTCACTTGAAAAGGAAGTAAAAGCAAAGTTTGCTAATGAAACACATGATGCTTACTGCTTTGGCAACTGCGCCCTAGGACCTGCAGCTATGGTAGATGGAAAGATTATTGGTCGAGCAACACTTGCAAAGATTGAGAGGGCGCGAACATGAGAGTCTTCGTTCCATGCGATAGTGCCGCTCTTTCAATTGGTGCAGATGAAGTTGCAGCTGCAATCGCACGTATAGATTCAACTATTGAGATTGTGCGCAATGGCTCGCGCGGTGCCTTATGGCTTGAAACCCTTGTAGAGGTTGAAACTCCGACCGGGCGGATCGCCTATGGGCCAGTCACACCGGATGATGTGCAGTCACTCTTTGATGCAGATTTCTTACATGGAGGTACTCATCCTCTCTCACTTGGAAAAACCGATGAGATTGAATGGCTAGCAAATCAAGACCGCGTCACTTTTGCACGCGTCGGAATCATTGATCCATTATCGCTCAGTGATTACCGTGCTCACGGCGGCCTATTGGGCCTGATTAAGGCTCTTGAACTCTCTGGCGACGAGATTATTTCCGAAGTAACTGAGTCCGGTCTGCGAGGACGCGGCGGCGCCGCCTTTCCTGCCGGCATTAAATGGCGTACTGCTGCACAGGCTACGAGTGATCAAAAATATATCTGTTGTAACGCCGATGAGGGAGATAGCGGGACTTTCGCCGACCGCATGTTAATTGAGGGCGATCCATTTACTTTAATTGAAGGTATGACAATCGCTGGTATTGCAGTAGGTGCAACTCAGGGCATTGTTTACTTACGCTCTGAATACCCTTATGCAATTACCACGTTGCAAAAGGCAATTGATATTGCGCGAGCTGATAGTTGGTTAGGTAAATCAGTTCTTGGCTCGACGTATTCCTTTGATATTCAGATCCGTATCGGTGCAGGTTCCTATGTATGCGGTGAAGAAACTGCGATGCTAGAGAGTATTGAGGGCAAACGTGGAGTAGTACGTGCTAAGCCACCACTACCCGCAATTGAAGGTCTCTTCGGTAAGCCAACAATTATTAATAACGTACTCACTTTAGCTACCGTTCCTATGATTCTGGCCGAAGGCGCATCTGCTTATAAGGCCCGTGGAGTTGGTCGCTCACTTGGCACGCAAGTATTTCAATTAGCTGGCAATATCGCTTTTGGTGGAATCGTTGAAACCGCCTTTGGAATCACACTCAATGAGTTGATAAATACCTACGGCGGTGGCACGCTCACTAAACGTCCACTGCGCGCAGTACAAATCGGTGGCCCACTCGGTGCATATTTCTCTACCGATCAATTTGAAACATCTATGGATTACGAGTCCCTTATTGCAGCCGGTGGAATGCTAGGTCACGGCGGAATCGTTGTATTTGATGACACTGTGGATTTAGCGGTTCAAGCTAAATTTGCAATGGAGTTTTGTGCAATTGAATCCTGTGGCAAGTGCACGCCCTGCCGAATTGGTTCAACGCGCGGAGCTGAAACCATTGATTTAATTATTCAAGGCGTAAGAGTGGATGAGAACAAGAAGCTTCTACTGGACCTATGTGAGGTTATGACCGATGGATCTCTGTGTGCCATGGGCGGTTTAACCCCAATGCCTGTAAAGAGTGCAATGATTAACTTCCCATCCGACTTTACGGGAGCAGCACGATGACGATGATCTTCGAGCCAGATTTCGGTACTCCTGCTAGCCACAAACTAGATCAGGTAAACCTTGAAATCGATGGTCGTGCAATAACAGTCGCTGCCGATACATCGATTATGCGAGCGGCGCTAGCTGCAGGAATTGATATTCCAAAGCTATGTTCTACCGATTCATTAAAAGCCTTTGGTTCATGTCGTTTATGCGTAATTCAAGTTGATGGACGCAATGGCACGCCATCATCGTGCACAACTCCAGTTGCCGAAGGAATGAAAGTCTCGACGCAATCTGAAAAGCTAGATCGCATCCGTAGAGGCGTCATGGAGTTATACCTATCGGATCACCCAGCAGATTGCGCAACAGGGGATGAGTGCGAAGTTCATGGTATTGCAAAGAAGATCGGTATCACTACAAGTCGATATACAAAGGGTGAGACACATTTAGATTTAGTAAAAGATGAGAGTAATCCATACTTTACATTTGACTCTACCGAATGCATCGTCTGCAACCGTTGTGTGCGTGCCTGTGATGAGGTTCAGGGAACTTTTGCCCTAACGATTGAGAACCGTGGCTTTGAAGCACGTGTCTCATCATCGGGTACATCTTTTATTGAGAGCGAATGCGTATCGTGCGGTGCCTGCGTACAGGCTTGTCCGACTGGTGCGCTGACTGAAAAGACTCTGCTTACTATCGGTGCACCGACATCATCGGTTATTACAACATGTGCCTACTGTGGGGTTGGCTGTAGCTTTAAAGCTGAAATGCGCGGTGAAGAACTTGTCCGAATGGTTCCACTTAAAGCAGGTGGTGCTAATGAGGGTCACTCGTGCGTTAAGGGTCGCTTCGCATATGGTTATGCAACTCATAGTGATCGCATCACTAAGCCCATGATTCGCGCCGCAATTACCGATCCATGGAAAGAGGTCTCATGGGCCGAGGCGATTGCATATGCTGCCGATGGCTTGAAGAAGATTCAAAGCGAAAGCGGCGTGAATGCAATTGGT
>WLHF01000079.1 GCA_009702835.1 Actinomycetota bacterium | reverse complement strand
TGATTATGTGATTAAAGAAGTTGCAAATGGCGCAGTTCGCTACGCCGGTCCTGTCTCTAAGTTGCTCGGGTAAGGGAAAAATGCCAACAGTAGCCGTAGTAACGCTAATTCTCGCAACACTTATCATCGCAGCGGCAGCCCTGGGTCTGACTCGCGTGATTATTCACTTGAGCGCGGTCGCTAAGACTCTCGATGCCTTAGATGGCGGAGTCCAAGTCATCGTTGCAAAGACCGCCACGGTCAAGCCAGTGGTTGCATCAGTGAATGCAAGCTTGAAGCCCGTCCGCGACTTCGCAGAATCTATTTAGGGAGGCAGAGGAAATGGATTTCACCTCACATAGCGGTTGGCTATTGGGTTACATCATCGCACTCGTCGTAGTGCTAGTTGTTGTAGCCCTTGTAGTTCCGATCTTGCTCCTAGCGCACAAAATTGGCGGACAGGCTGCGCGAATCAACGCTGGCCTAGAAGGCGCAGTTGTCAATACTGCCGCCCTGAAAGATCTTAAAACAACGATCGCATATGCCACCGCGATCGTTGCTGGTCTAAATCGTGGCAGAAAAAAGTTGGGGGGCTGATCATGAGCGATCAAGTACACACACTGTGGTTCATTGCCAATATTCTTGGCGCAGTTGTAGTAGTTGCAGTTGCTGCACTACTTACGATTTTAGTTATTCTCGTTAACGTTATTAATAAGCGTGTTGCCTTAATTAAGGCAACACTTACTGCAGCACAGGCCAATACTTCACATACTAAGCTCATCGATGAGACTGCCGTTGGTGTAGATGCAGTATTGGCAGAGGGACTTGAGCATCACCTGTTCTTAGGTCGAGTACTAGAGAAGGTGCGCTCATGACATCACTTCAGTTATTTAGCGTTATCGATATCGCTGCACTCATCGCAGGCCTTGCTATCTACCTCTTTATCGTTGGTAAGCAGCTAGCCCAGGTAGCAGGAAACCTCGAAGAGGCAGCTGATTTGGTCTGGAAGATTAAGGCCGATGCCGACATCATCGAACCAGGCTTAGAGCGCATCAATGTTACGGGTGGAGTCGTTGCCGGAGCGTTGCCTTTGTTGTATGGAATGGCTGAGGCAATCGTTGTTGGCGCAACATATAAAGCAGATCCACATGCAGTGCCCCAACCTAACTTTCCAGCTATGGGTACTCGCCGTTCAAGAATGCTCGATGGCGTTGGATTTATAGGTAAGTAGTTTTAACTAGACGAGTTTGGATCGCGTTTGGTAGTTAATGGGTCGGTGAAAGCATTGGAATACTCACCGATCCATTCATCTTTCCAAGCCTGATCATATTTTTCAGTATTACAACTTGGTTGATAGATGGCCATTAATTCACGGCTAATCTGCTCGCGATGAGTGGGTAGACCGCCTGGGATTTCATACCAACAGATGTGCAGATTATATTTAGTTCCAGCACGTGCAACCCATGAAGGTGTACGTGGATGTTTCAGTGGAAATCCCTCTTGCGTTAAATCATCACTGTGACCCACATAAATAACTGAAAACTCTTGTGGTTTGGCATCAGGTTCGTTGCGCGACATAATCGCATAGACAGCTGGAATTTTCATTGCAGTCCAACCAGCTAGCGCGCGGGGACCTTCAAATGGATAACCAGCCAATGAACCAAGTCGAATCATTGGTCGAAGTCGTCCCAATCATCATCTTCACTCATTGCCTCGGCACGTGTGATTGGCCAGATGGGGAGTTTGGCAGTTACTACTGCTTTAGAAAAAATCTCCATCGCCTTATCAATTGCCGAATCTAGATTCTCAGCCTCAACTAAAATCTGCGCGCCATATGATTGTGTTGCAGCACCAGTGGCGATTCCACTAAAGGGTGCAACAGCATCGGCTAACTCGACAACCTCCTCAAGGAAGATAACGCGATCACCTTCTGCGGCAATAGAGACAGAGTATTTCATTGGAGTTCCTAACGTAGGCTGACGAGTCTATGGCTGAATTCCTCTAAACTTTTTAAATTATGGCCCGAGAAAACCTCATCGATAAAGGGGTCGGCCACGATCATTCCCAACGTATTGGGTTCAAAGTTCTGCGCATCGCCCTTATGCGGATTCATCCAGAGAATTCGATAGGACAGGCGAGATAAATCATCCATCGCCTTAGCTAAAACCTCAGGGTATCCACGATCTAATCCATCAGAGCAGATAATCACAATTGCCCCACGACCGATTCGTGTGCGACCCCAGTCATTGACATAGGTTTTTAAACTATCCCCTATTCGAGTTCCACCATCCCAGTCCAGAACCTCATTACCGGCTTTCTCCATCGCCTCATCAGGGCTGCGCTTACTTAAGGAGTTAGTGATGCGTGTCAGGCGAGATCCAAAGCAGAAGACCTCTACCTTCGCATTTGCGCGCCTGGCCGAATAGGCAAACTGAAGAAGGTTTCTAGAGTAATCAGCCATTGATCCAGAGACATCTAAAATAAAAACTATCGGACGTAGCTTAATTTTTCGTTGTGTAAAGAACAAGGTATTTGGATCCCCAAAAGTACGCATAGTCTCTCGCACCATTTTGCGCATATGTAGTTTGCTGCCACGAAGTTTTGGTCTAATACGTCGGGTTCGGCGCACCGGTGGTGATACCCGCAAAGTTGAAATTAACTTCCTTAAAGTGTTTAGTTCGGTTGGAGTGCATTGAGCAAAGGCTTTGTTCTTCCATGTATCAGAGGCTGATGCCATATGGCCCATCTTCGTCTCTTCTTCACCATTGCCCGGGGTGCCAGGTTCAACCGAGGGAATTTCAATAGTGGCGGCAGTATTTGATGATGATTTAATTTTAACTTTACGTTGATCTGGCTCATCATCTGCAATGTCTAAGAAGAACTCGCGAAACTTCGCGTTATAGGTTGGAATCTGATCTTTGCGCCGAACAAGTGTTGTGCGCCCGCTCCAGTAGATATCCATGACATCGGTTGGATTTAATTCAGCAGTTCCCTTACAAAAGGTAATGACATCATCGGTGCCGACTCCGAGCCCGGCATCGCGCAAAAATGCACCAAACTCGACGAATAACTCATCGAAGGCGCTCTTAGACACCAGCGACTATGTCTTTCAAGTTTGCTTTTGCATAATCCATGTCATCACGGCTCTTAATTACGGCACCTAATGTGTGCGCAGCGCCTTCTTCATCTAAATCATCGGCACCAATGGCGTTAAGGGATTGAACCCAATCGATAGTTTCAGCTACACCTGGCACCTTCTCAAGCTCCATATCGCGCAGGCGATTAACCGCGGCCACAACTTTTTGCGCCAGACGCTCTCCAATCTGGGGAATACGGGAGCGAACGATTTCAATCTCTCTCTCAGGGTTTGGAAAACCTATCCAGCTATAAAGGCAGCGTCGTTTCAGGGCGTCGTGGAGTTCGCGCGTGCGGTTTGAAGTCAGAATAATAATCGGGCGAGTAGCAGCACTCACGGTACCAATCTCAGGGATAGTTATTTGAAAGTCTGAGAGGAGTTCTAGCAAAAAGGCTTCAAACTCATCATCGGCACGGTCGATTTCATCGATGAGGAGAACACATTGATCTCCGGCACGGATTGCTTGCAACAGTGGTCGCTCAATTAAAAACTGGGGACCGAAGAGGGTTTCAACAGAGGCTTGAGTATCATCTGCTTGGTTCATGGCACGGATTTGCAACATTTGCCGTGCGTAGTCCCATTCATAGAGTGCGTGATTTGTATCTATACCTTCATAGCATTGCAACCTAATCAATTGGCGGCCATAGAGGGCGGCTAAAGTTTTAGCTAACTCAGTCTTTCCGACTCCAACTTCGCCTTCGAGCAAAATCGGTTTACCAAGTTTCATTGAAATAAAAATAGATGTTGCAAGTCCACGATCGGCGATATAACCCAGAGATTTAAGATCGGTAATTAAAGAGTCCACTGAAAGAGATTGCGGGTTGATTGAATTACTCATCACATTAAATAACTGGCTATTGCTCTAAATTATTTAGGTTGGATTGAGCCAAGAATGAGATCGCGAATAGAGCCACCAGAGGTATTGAGCTTTCCCTCGCGAGCAAGTTTTTCACGCCATGCAGTCCCTAAATCCTGGCCAGGCTCGGCAAAGCCATCGAAGGTTACTTCCTTCATGTTCTTGCATGATTTGTTTGGATTGCAATCTTCATCAAGTTCAAGATCTGGAGCCAAACTTGGTTGGCCTTGCCAGACAGTACGAAGTACCTCTAAGGCTTGCTCGCTATCTGTAGTCATGTGAGAAATCATAACAACTAATACCAACATTTCCAGTTCAATAGGCAGTCCATCGTGCTCGAAAGCCTTGATGTGAGGTATCTAAGGGCCTTGACCGTCATAGTAGAATCAGCCAAATGTTGAGCCGAAGCAGATCCATATGAGCGCCCTCATCGATACATATGGCCGCGCCCATCGCGACTTGCGTGTCTCGCTGACCGATCGCTGCTCACTTCGCTGCACCTATTGCATGCCTCATGATTTCAATGCCTGGCTGCCTAGTCAGGAGTTATTAACAACTGACGAGCTCATTGCAGTTATAGAAGCTGCAGTCTCACAAGGCATTAATGAGATCCGTTTAACTGGGGGAGAGCCGCTGCTGCGTCCAGATATCGTTGAGATCGTTGCACGAATTAATGGGATTTCTAATCCACCTAAACTTTCGATGACTACAAATGGCTTGGCACTTGCAAAGCTTGCACAACCATTAGTTGATGCGGGTTTGAGCCGAATCAATATCTCTTTGGATACCCTCGATCGTGAACGTTTTAAAAAGCTAACTTTCAGAGATCGCATTAACGATGTCTTTGCCGGTATCGATGCTGCCCGTACTGCAGGCTTA
>WLHF01000078.1 GCA_009702835.1 Actinomycetota bacterium | reverse complement strand
TTTCTGGTCCAGTTGTTGCATAGTGAATGGCTGGTCCAGCCTCATTTTCAAACTGTCGAACCAAGACTGCTCCAGACTCGCCAAGTTTTTCAGCTTCAGCAACTGCGCCTTTCATGCCATCTGCCCCTGGTGTTAAAACAAGTTCAGCACCGAAGGCGCGAATGAGTTTGCGACGCTCCTTTGAAACCGACTCTGGCATAGTAAAAATCGACTTATATCCACGAGCCGCGGCCACCATCGCTACGGCAATGCCAGTGTTGCCCGAAGTGGCCTCAACGATTGTTCCACCGGGCTTTAGCGCACCACTTTTTTCGGCGGCATCAATCATTGCTATCGCTAAACGATCTTTAACCGATGATGTTGGGTTATAGAACTCTAACTTTGCATAGATATGTCCCTGTGCCTCATCACCTAACTTATTAATGCGAACCAGTGGGGTATTTCCAAAAGCCTCTGTAATGCTGTTATAAATATTCATAATTCTCCCTAGAAATAAATTGACATGATTAATTCAAATTTGAAACGGATGAGGGCTGCGGGAAATCAGCAGCTGCAAGAAGTAGACAGGCAGAAATCAACTATCCGGTTACGTGTGAAAAACCAGGTGATAATCGATTGCATGCATCAAGTTTACCGACAATCCTCATTTAAGCCACTTGCAAATGATTTGCAGAGTTAGCTCTGGCTCCAGTGTGAGGTCATCGGCAATCTGCGATCTTTACCAAAGGCACGTGATGAAACTTTTGTGCCTGGTGGATACTGGCGGCGCTTATATTCAGCCCTATCGACCATGCCTATCACCCGGATAATAAGGGCTGGATCAAAGCCATCCTTTATTAAAGCCTCATAGCCGTGATCTTCATCGACATACAAGCGCAGTACTTGATCGAGCAGTGCGTAATCTGGCAGTGAGTCAGTATCTTTCTGATCTGGGCGAAGTTCGGCGCTTGGCTCTTTAGTAATCGAGCGCTCTGGAATCGGTGGCCTCAGCCCTGCACTTAATGCCACTGAATTTCGCCACCTGGCTAAAGCCCAGACATCACTCTTGTATATATCTTTAATCGGAGCAAAGCCACCTACGGCATCACCATAGAGCGTCGAGTAACCAACGGCGAGCTCGCTCTTGTTGCCCGTTGCTAAAACAATATGGCCCTCGGCATTAGAGATTCCCATCAAAGTGGTGCCACGCACGCGGGCCTGCAGATTTTCTTCGGCTAAGCCAGTCAAATCAAGGTTGGACATAAAGGCATCGACCATAGGAGCAATCGAGACAGTGCGAAAGTTAATTCCTGTTGCATCAGCCAAAGCCTGAGCATCTTCCACCGAATGACCCGACGAGTATTTACTTGGCATAGCAACGCCATACACATTTTTTGCTCCCAACGCATCGATTGCGATAGCTGCAACTAACGCGGAATCGATTCCACCTGATAGGCCAAGTACTGCCGATTTAAATCCATTCTTTTTCACATAGTCACGAAGGCCCACGACAAGTCCCTGCCACATTTGCGCCTCATCGCCCAAGCGAGGTGCAATAGTAGGAGCGAGCTCGTTTGCATGTGATGAAACATCGGTAGAGATAATGACATCTGGCGTTGAAGTGCCAGCGGCGCATTCAATATCCACACACATTACGAGATCCTCAAACTGTGGTGCCCGCGCAATCAACTCACCATTTTTATCGACAACGATTGTGTCGCCATCGAAAACTAAATCATCTTGGCCACCGCTCATATTGACATAGGCCAGAGGCGCACCTACCTGGCGAGCGCGCTTGTGAACAAGAGCTAAACGCTGATCATCCTTATTTCGCTCATATGGTGAACCATTAGGCACAACTACTAAACCAGGAGTGCGTGCAGCTATGTCGGCCAGTGAGTGCCAGATATCTTCACAGATTGCAATGGCGACATCGACTCCGTTTATTCGCACAACAAGGCTTGAAGCTCCGGGCGTAAAGTTTCTAAACTCATCAAAGACACCATAGTTAGGCAGGTGACGTTTGACGTAGCGGGCCTTGATCTGGCGCTCATGAATAATGGCAACGGCGTTTTGTGGTGCACCATCTTTTGAGGTATCTAGGTATCCAACCACTGCAACGATTTTGCCACTGATGCTCGCAGCGATCTCGGTGATCATGGCCTTGCTCGCAGTTTGAAATGAGGGGCGAAGGGCTAAATCTTCAACTGGATATCCAGTCACAATCATCTCTGGAAAGACCACGATATCTGCGCCAGATTCCTTGGCAGAGGTAACGGTTGCGGCGATGAGTGCGGCATTGCCTGCAAGATCTCCCACGGTTGGGTTGACCTGGGCTAGCGCCAGACGCAGCTTCATTTTTCAAGAGTAACAGGGGTAGCCTTAGCCCCGTACCCGGGGACCGGCGATTGTCGGCACCGAGGAGAGGACATCACATGGAAGCCTTATATGGCGGGGCGATGCATCGACGTGTCACGATTCTGGATTTAGCTGCAGCGAAAAAACGCGGCGAAAAATGGGTGATGCTCACATCATACGAAGAGATGACTGCGGCGATCTTTGATGAGGCGGCAATCCCAGTTTTGCTCGTTGGCGATAGCGCTGGCAATAATTTTCTTGGCCTTGAAAACACAATCCCAGTAACCGTCGATGAGCTCATTCCATTGACCCGCGCAGTCGTGCGCGCATCTACCAGCGCCATGGTGATCGCAGATCTGCCATTTGGATCCTATGAAACCTCCCCCGAACAAGCACTTGCCACATGCACACGTTTTTTCAAAGAGGCCGGGGCGATGGGTGTAAAGCTTGAAGGTGCCCATGTTAAAACTATTGAAAAACTTGTTGCATCTGGGATTCCCGTCATGGGCCATGTCGGTCTTACTCCGCAGGCCCTTCATCAACTTGGCGGATACAGAGTTCAAGGCCGCACAGATGGCGATGCGATTATGGAGGCAGCCCTTGCCATTGAAAAAGCCGGAGCCTTTGCAGTTGTCTTAGAGCTTGTCTCGGCCGAATTGGCAGGCAAAATCACCGCCGCACTATCGATCCCTACTATCGGAATCGGAGCCGGAGTCAACTGCGATGCCCAGGTATTAGTCTGGACAGATTTAATGGGTCTAACAAAGAATCCGCCGAAGCTTGCAAAGGCCTATCGCAATCTTCGCGCTGAGATGCTGGCGGCAGCGAGCGAATTTGCCGCAGATGTTAAATCCGGCGATTTCCCTGGCCCAGGCCAAACTTTCAACTAACCTTTCGGCTGTGGCAGGCATCGCGATAGATATATCGCCCCTTAAAAACTCGCGAGATTTCCGCAATCTGTGGGCCGCTGGGCTTATTACCTATATGGGCTCGATGATTACCTATGTTGCTGTACCTTTTCAAATCAAAGAGTTGACCCATTCTTACGTAGCCGTTGCTTTGAGCGGTCTGGTTCAAATCCTGCCGCTCATTATCTTCGGTCTCTACGGAGGAGTCTTAGCCGATGCCGTAGACCGTAAAAAAATGGTCTGGGCTACCGAGGCGGCCTCCCTAATCTTGACCTCGATACTTTTAATCAACGCCCTACTGCCCCAGCCCAACTTAGTTTTGATCTATGTCGTTTCAGGATTATTTGCCGCCGTCAATGGATTACAACGCCCGAGCATGGATGCAGCCCTGCCCCGATTAGTCGAACATAAAGATTTGCCCGCGGCCAGTGCCTTGATGAGTCTGCGTTGGCAGTTAGGTGTAATCATCGGTCCGACCATCGGTGGAATTATTATCTCCACCTATTCGATTCCCATTGGCTATGCCGCCGATGTTTTTACATTTGTTATTTCACTTTTTTTCTTATCACGTGTTCGATCCATACCCGCATCGAAAGAGGCTGAAAAGCCATCTCTGGCAGGCTTATTAGAGGGAATCCGTTATGCCTTTAAGCGCCAAGATTTAATTGGCACCTACCTCATAGATCTAGCTGCAATGTTTTTTGCAATGCCAACTGCCTTGATTCCATTTTGGGCCGATCAACTTGGTACTCCCTGGGCATTAGGTCTGATGTATGCCGCCGGTACAGTTGGTTCAATTATCATCACATTGACATCGGGGTGGACTAAAAACTATTCACGCCATGGTCGGGCCATCATGTGGGCGGCCATGGGTTGGGGCACAGCGATCGCCTTGGCCGGTATCTGGAACTCACTTATTCTCGTTCTGATTTTTCTAACTCTGGCCGGAGCATCTGACATGGTCAGCGCCCTCTTTCGATCAACGATGTGGAACCAGACAATCCCCGATAGTTATCGAGGTCGTCTTGCCGGCATCGAACTGCTTTCATATGCAATTGGCCCACTAGCAGGACAGATGCGTGCAGCTGCAATGGCGGCCGTTACTACCTTGTCAATTTCAGTAACATATGGCGGAGTAATCTGCGTGGTTGTTGTAGCCCTACTGGCGGGTTTTATGCCCAAATTTCGCCGCTATGACGCCAAAACCAACGAATTTGCCCTCGCAAAACTCCGAGAAAATGAACTGCGAGAAAAGGGAGAGTAATTTTTCTCATCAATTCTTTCGTGAATGCATAAAAAAAATAAAAAAGAATTTGCGACACGCGCTAAATTATTTCTCTTACAGTGTGGCATTTTCTCCTAATTAGTGTCACGCTTGTCCACGAAAAGGTTTGGGTGACGGATCCGAACCATTCCGATAGGAGAAGTACGTGGCCGCAGCAAAGAAAGCAGCACCAAAGAAGCGTCGCAAGAAGGCAGCAGCTCCAGCAGCTGCACCAAAGAAGCGCCGCAAGAAGGCAGCAGCTAAGAAGGCAGCTCCAAAGCGCCGCAAGAAGGCAGCAGCTAAGAAAGCTGCTCCAAAGCGTCGCAAGAAGGCAGCAGCTAAGAAGGCTGCTCCAAAGCGTCGCAAGAAGGCAGCAGCTAAGAAGGCTGCTCCAAAGAAG
>WLHF01000077.1 GCA_009702835.1 Actinomycetota bacterium | reverse complement strand
CCCCTGGCGGGGTAGCTCAGCTTGGTAGAGCAAGCGGCTCATAATCGCTGTGTCGTGGGTTCAAATCCCGCTCCCGCTACTAGTACTACCCGCGCGAATTTCGCGCATTGACGGGCCTCGGGTAACCTTGGCCCTTCGATAACCGATGAAGGAGTAAGACCATGGCAAGTAAGAGCGCGGACGTTCGTCCGAAGATCACCATGGCCTGCGTCGACTGCAAAGAGCGCAACTACATTACCAAGAAGAACCGCCGCAACGATCCTGACCGCATGGAGCTCAAGAAGTTCTGTCCACGTTGCAAGTCATCGACGCTTCACCGCGAAACTCGCTAATGATCAATCCCGATTCGGTCGGGCGCACTTTTGATAGTGCAGATTTAGTTACCGTTACGCAATCTGAAATTGATGCTTTTGCTGTCGTCATTGGCGAAACCGATACTCGTGTTGCACCTCCGACTTTTTCAATACGGATCACACTCTCCCAATTTGAATCGATTTTGACTCAACCCGAAATCGGTGTCGATTGGCAACGTTTGGTACATGGTGATCAAAAGTTTGAAATCTATCGCCCGGTAATAGCAGGCGATATTTTTAAATGCTCGGCAACTATTGAAACTTTACGCTCGGTCGCTGGCAATGAGATTATCTCGGTGCGCTCTGACTTACATAATGGCTCCGAATTGGTCGTCTCATCATGGGCGACATTGGTGGTGCGCGGATGATTGAAGTCGGAACAATCCTTCCCACAAAGGTCTTCTATCTCGATCGTGGGCTATTGAAGGCTTACGCTGATGCAAGCGGAGATCAAAACCCGATTCACCAGAGCGAAGAGTTTGCTCTATCTGTCGGGCTCCCTAATGTGATTGCACATGGAATGTTAACGATGGCCCTAGTCGGTAAATTTATTACAGATTGGGCCGGAGGCAGTGCCAACGTTAAAGAGTTCTCGGCACGCTTTATTAAGCCGGTTATTGTCCCGGCCGGCGAAAAAATTGATTTAACAGTTACTGCTACCGTTGTTGAAATAGATGGAGCAAAGATTAAGTTAGATTGTGCAGCGACATCGGCTGGGGTAAAAGTTTTAGGAATGGCTAAAGCAGTCATCATCCAATGAGCGCCCCAGATTTTGTTATAGAGCTAGCCAATGCGCGCATGGCAGCGCGTGCCGATAAGAATTGGGCACTTGCAGATACTTTGCGCACCACAATTGCAAACTCGGGATATGAAGTCGTAGATGTAGTCGATGGCTTCGAACTCATTGAAAAGGCCGCCTTTATTACACTGGCCTTTGCCCGTGATATCCGCCCGATTGATCTGGAGAAAGAGACAACGGTGGCATTAATCGTTGAGGGTTTTACCGACGATGCTCTCGAATCAGTTGAGGCTATTAAAGCCAACAGCGATTGTGGGGTTGTAATTCTTTCGATTGGCGATCCCGGCGCACTTGTACAGGCTATGGATTCGCGTACATATTTATTTGCAGTTGCACCAGGTGCTGGATGGGGTGATTGCGCAAATACATTGCTGGCAAAGATCAAGAGTACATATGTCGTCATTATGGATCCCTCAACACGTTTTATCGGTGATGCAATTACACCGGTAGTTGCCGAGTTAGAAAAGGGCGAATATGTAGCCGTCGGTTGGCGCGGGGGATTAATTAATGTTGATGATGAGTGGCGCAGTGTTGACGATAAAGGTGATGGAGAAGTTGATGTTCTCTTCTCATATTTTATGGCCCTTAATCGAGAAGCGGTATTAGAAACCGGTGGATTCAATCTTCGCGCTCTCTATTATCGAAATGCAGATATCGAGTTTTCTCTTAAAGTTCGCCAAGCGGGTGGGCGGATTTTGCAGATGGAGTTGCCGCTAGAGCAGGGACGCCACCATGGCTATCACGATGCCGATCCTGATTACCGCGAGGCACAATCGAAGAAGAACTACGATCGCATTCTCGAGCGCTTTAGAGGTAAAAGCGCAATTTTGTCGCCACGTCGCTAATCTTTAGCCATGAGTGAGCTTTCTGAGTACACCAGCCTGCGTGTGGGTGGCCCTGCCACGACGATAGTTCACGTCTCAAGCCAGGCTGAAATCATTGCAGCGATTGAAGCTGCTGGGGATTCACCTATTTTTATTATGGGTGGCGGAACAAATATTCTCTTTGCCGATAGCGGTTTTGACGGCACTGTTATTCATATTGCAAACAACTCCGTTGAGGCCGAAGTAGACGCATGTAGTGGTGCAACGTTGACTATTGGCGCCGGTGAAAACTGGGATAGTTTTGTGGAGACAAGTATTAAACGTGGTTTTGCTGGCCTAGAAACTCTGAGCGGAATTCCTGGCACAGTCGGTGCTGCACCGATTCAAAACATCGGAGCTTATGGCCACGAAGTCAGTGAGTTGATTACGCGCGTTCGTACTTATGATCGCCTTACAAAGGTGGTCAAAACCTTCACCAATGCCGAGTGTGAGTTCTCTTATCGCAACTCATATTTTAAAGCCCACCCTGGCCGCTATGTTGTTTTAGATGTCGCATTTCAACTGCGCGTTGGTGAGATGAGCGCACCTATTACATATCTCGAGCTTGCGAAAAAACTTGAGATTGAAATTGGGGATAAGGCATCGGTTCTTAGTTGCAGGGCTGCAGTTCTAGAGCTCCGCGCAAGTAAAGGAATGCTTTTATCTAAAGATGATCATGATTCATGGTCGGCCGGCTCTTTCTTTACTAATCCCATTATTTCCCAGCAGGCCGCAGATGCCCTGCCTAATGCCGCACCTAAATGGCCACTGACTGATGGTCGCGTAAAGGTTTCTGCGGCATGGTTGATAGAAAACTCAGGAATACATAAGGGCGATGAGATCGGTGGTGCACGTATATCTACCAAACATGTTTTAGCACTTACTAATTCAGGCACCGCAACGGCCGCCGATATTGCCGCCTTAGCTAAGCGCGCACGCGATCATGTTAAGGAAGCATTTGGAATAACTTTAATTGCCGAAGTAAATCTAATCGGAGTTGAGCTTTAGCCCTCTGTAAGTAGTTTTTTGATACGCCCAATACCTTCAACGATATCGGCATCACTTGTTGCATAGGAAAAACGTAAATATCCAGAGGGCCCAAAGGCCTCACCCGGAACCGCCGCAACTTCAACCTCTTCTAACAAAATCGTTGCAAGTTCGGCTGATGTATGTGGAGTTTTTCCACGGATTGCCTTGCCGAGCGCTCCTTTAACCGATGGATAGACGTAGAAAGCGCCCGTTGGTGTTGGGCAGATAAAGCCAGGGATCTCATTGAGTAGACCCACAATTAATGTTCGTCGACGGTTGAATGCCTCTCCCATTGCATGAACAGCCTTTAAATCTCCGCTGACAGCGGCGATCGCCGCGCGCTGTGAAATATTCGAAACATTTGATGTTAAATGAGACTGCAGGTTGATTGCAGCTTTAATGACATCTTTAGGTCCAATCATCCAACCCACACGCCAACCAGTCATCGCGTATGTCTTTGCAACACCGTTAATGATGATGCACATGTCGGCAAGGCCAGGCACTAGCACGGGCATACTTGGCGCAGTTGCACCGTCATATAACAAGTGTTCGTAAATTTCATCTGAGATCACCCAGATATTATTCTTAAGCGCCCATTCTCCAATTGACTTAACTTGTGCGGGCGAATAGACAGAGCCAGTTGGGTTAGATGGAGAGCAAAACAAAATCGCCTTTGTCTTCGCCGTACGTGCTGCCTCTAACTGTTCGACGGTAACTAAATAGTTCTGTGTCTCATCTGCAAAGACTTCAATAGCAACGCCGCCAGCTAATTTGATGCACTCTGGATACGTTGTCCAATATGGAGATGGCAATAAAACCTCATCCCCATCGTTAATGATTGTTGCGAAGGCTTGATACACAGCCTGCTTTCCACCGTTGGTCACTAAAACTTGATCAGATGTAATCGCATAATTGGAATCACGCTTTGTCTTTGCAACAATCGCATCTCGCAGTTCGGGCAGACCCGGAATTGGTGTGTAACGGTGGTTTGATACAACGAGAGTTGCAGCAGCTGCGGCATCAACAATGTAATCCGGTGTTGGAAAATCAGGCTCGCCTGCACCAAAGCCAATAACCGGGCGACCTTGTGCTTTAAGGGCTTTGGCCTTGGCATCGACGGCTAGCGTGGCAGACTCTGCAATGGCAGCGATTCGGGATGAAATACGTGAGCTCATAGCCCTAAGTCTGCCGTATTTCAGATGCGAGTTAGACCTGAACCCCATCTTGCCTCTACACTTGCACGCTCACGAGGGTTTGCTTTTCCCTATGGTTTTGTCATGCCTTCGTGCGAAGGGCAGTAGCTCAATTGGCTAGAGTTGCCGTCTCCAAAGCGGCCGGTTGGGGGTTCGAGTCCCTCCTGCCCTGCAAGTTGTACTAGATAAGTAACGTACGAGAAAAGGAAAAGTGATGACAGAGTCAGTTGAGCAGGTAGCCGAGAAGCTCGGTCTATTTGCGCGCTTCGGCCTTTTCTACCGCCAAGTTACAAATGAGCTTACAAAGGTTGTTTGGCCAACCCGAAATCAATTAACGACCTATACCTCTGTTGTATTGGTCTTCGTAACTTTCATCATCGCAGTCGTCTCACTTCTCGATCTTGTTTTAACAAAGATCGTCTTCTTGGTATTTGGATAAGGAAGAGATATGACTGACGAGCTAAACCAAGAGATACAGAAGCCTGATGCCTTTGAGGCAGCACTTGCTGCATCGGCAACAGAGATCGCGGCTCCAGTAGTAGAGGAAGTTGCAGCTATTGCCGAGCCAAAGGCCTCAACTGACTCCGAGCTTGCGCTGGCAACGGATGAAGATGGCGATGTCGAATCCGACGAGAACGATCCCAACGCCGAATTCCGCCGCACACTTCGTACCGCCCTTGGTGATTGGTATGTAGTCCACTCATATGCTGGCTATGAAAAGAAAGTTAAGGGAAATCTTCAGACTCGTATTCAATCTCTCAACATGGAGGATTACATCTTCCAGATTGAAGTTCCTGAAGAAGAGGTTAAAGAGCTCAAGAACGGCGCTTTCAAAATGGTAAAGCGCAATATCTATCCTGGCTATGTTTTGGTCCGCATGGATCTCAGCGATGAATCATGGTCGGCCGTTCGCAACACTCCAGGTGTT
>WLHF01000076.1 GCA_009702835.1 Actinomycetota bacterium | reverse complement strand
GATATTGCACTACAAATCGTTGAGCGCTCAGATCAATTTCCTGGAGTAGATGCTCAGCCGATTGCAATTAGAAACTATCCAGGAGTAGCTGGTGTAAACGGTGCACATGTTCTTGGTTATGTTGGCCCCTTGACTGAGAGCGATCTTGCAAAAGGTAATGGCAGGCAGTATTACCGCAGCGAAACAATTGGCAAATCTGGTTTAGAGATTATGTATGACTCGTACCTGCGCGGTATCCCTGGAATCCGCACCTTAATAGTTGATCGTAAAGAGGCCATTACGGCGCAGGGCGAAAGTACATCCCCTATTGCTGGTGATCACTTAGTGACATCCCTTGATGCTCGCTTACAGGCAGCCGTTGAAGTCGCACTAGCCGATGCGGTAAAGCGTGGTCGTGCAAATGGAAATACATCTGACTCAGGTGCCGCTGTTGTTATGGATATACGAAATGGTCAGATTTTAGCTATTGCCTCTTATCCAACCTATGACCCTAATGCTTTTGAAAAGGGCTTAACGGTTGCGCAGGCATCGGATTTATTTAGTGAGAAGAAATCTGTCCCAGCACTTTCACGTGCGCTGCAGGGTTTATATGCACCGGCTTCAACTTTTAAATCAGTCTCGGTTATAGCGGCGGCATCTGCCGGATATAACCTCAACGCTTCATATAACTGTCCCGCCGAAGTTCAGGTGGGAACCCGCGCCTTTCAGAACTTTGAAAGCAGAGCGCAGGGAACTATGAGTTTGAAGAAAGCTATTGCAGTTTCCTGCGACACAATTTGGTATCGAATCGCATTTGATGAGTGGTTGCGCGATGGTGGCCTACGCCCAAAATCAAGCCCTAACGACTACTTCTTTAAAGCTGCACAGAGCTTTAATATCACCCAAAAGGTAGGTATCGATCTACCCTCTGAATCATCATCCCGTTTAGCCGACCGAAGCTATAAAAAGAGTTGGTATCAGCAAAATAAGGATTTTTACTGTAACTATAAGGAGCGCGCAACTAAAGCCCAACAGACTGCGTTTTTACTTTTATTGGCCAAGGAAAACTGTGTCGATGGAGATAAGGTCCGCGCAGGAGATGCCGTTAACTTTGCCATCGGCCAGGGTGACACCGTTGTAACACCACTTAAGTTAGCCCAGATGTATGCAGCTATCGGTAACGGTGGAACGATCTGGCAGATGATGGTTGGTAAGGCCATTGTAAAGACCGATGGCACAGTCGTTAAGACTATGACACCTAAGCAGTTGGGAACATTAACTGCATCTAAGGAGACCTTAGATTTTCTACATGGAGCACTACGCGAAGTTGTAATCGCAGGTACTGGCGCTGGAGCATTTGCAGGTTTCCCTGTTGCTGTTAGCGGTAAGACTGGTACAGCCGAAGTCTTTGGACGCAACTTAAATGGCTCCCTTAAAGACAACACATCGTGGTTTGCATCCTATGCGCCAAGTAATAAACCCCGCTATGCAGTTGTCATGATGGTCAGCCAGGGTGGATTTGGAGCATCAACATCGGGTGTCGGAGTTCGAAAGATTTATGAAACACTCTTTGGCGTTAAGGGAAATAAGGTAATACCCGGTGCGGCAATCTTTCCTGACGGAAAACCCCCAACAAAGCTTCCTAAGATTTCTCCTGCAACTAAGCCTAAGGTTGCGCCATGAGCCAGATATCTGCCCGTCAACGTCTGTATCGACGCAACAGATCCTCGATCTTTCATGGTTTTGATCCAGTTCTCACTATTGCTGTTGGGCTACTACTTTTCATCGGAACTTTGCTGGTCTATGCGGCAACGCGCGATTGGTATGCGCGCAATGGTTTAGATCCGCAGTATTACTTAAAGCGCCACGTTATTAACATCGCAATTGGTGCACTTTTGGCATACGGCACAACTGTTACTGACTATCGATTATTGCGGGCATACACACCGATTTTCTGGGGCTTGGGAGTACTTGGGCTGATAGCAGTTTTGATTCCGGGTCTTGGTAGTACCGTGAATGGCGCACGTGCATGGATTTCACTTCCTGGTGGATTTCAAATTCAACCAGCAGAGCTAGCCAAGATCGCAATTATTATTGGAATGTCACTGTTGTTATCAGAGCGAACGCACGACAGTGATGAGCCAACATCTCGTGATGTACTACAGGCCTTAGTAGTTGCAGGGATCCCAGCGCTGCTAATTATCGTGCAGCCCGATATGGGTACTGTATTTATTATTAGTGCATCGGTCATCACAATCATTGCCGTATCAGGTGCACCATCGCGCTGGGTTGTCGGATTACTGGTACTTGCGATTGTGGTTGCAGTAGTTGCAACTAAGACGGGTGTAATAAACGAGTACCAACTTAATCGCTTGCAGACATTTGTCGATCCATCGGCCGATTCACAGGGGGCTGGCTATCAACTGCGACAAGCCCGCATCACCGTTGGTTCAGGTGGATTAATTGGAACTGGATTATTTAATGGACCACAGACAAATGGCCGATTTGTACCAGAGCAGCAGACAGACTTCATCTTTACCGTCGCAGGTGAAGAGCTTGGATTTTTGGGCAGTGGGCTTATTGTCTTTTTATATCTTTTAATTTTGATGCGGGCCTTTGCAATTGCTCGGCGCACCAGTGATCCATTTGGCCGATTAATGGTGACAGGCGTCATCGCATGGTTCGCCTTTCAGATCTTTGAAAATATCGGAATGACATTGGGGCTAATGCCTATGACGGGTGTACCACTGCCATTTATCTCCTATGGCGGCTCTTCGATGTTTGCCACTTTGATCGGATTTGGTCTCCTGCAGAACGTCCACGCCCGCTCACGGGGCTAAATATCGGGCTCAAGTAGGTAATTTCGCCCTGCTCTGCCATACTTAGAGCAACAGTTCAGCGCGGCTCGCGAATCCATCGCGGCAAAAGCCCAGCGCGGACAGGTTTAAAGAAAAAACCTAAACGGGATTTTTTACAGAGAAGCGTTTTTTAATAAGCGCATAGAGGATTTGGTGAGATGGCTATTGGGCCTAAAACACCGCGCAAGCGTGCGGTTAAGAAGAGCGCTGCTAAGGCAGAACCAAGTGTTACCGAGGTAACCAGTGAAGAAGTAAAGAAACCTGTGCGCAAAAAAGCGGCAGCGGTTCCAGTTCCGATTTTTCAGGCAGCACCGGATAAGCCCATTGCAAAGGCGGTCCGTAAAAAAACCGCCATAGCCCCAGAGCCGGTAAAGGCTGAAACGGTGGTAACCGCCGACTCAGATGATGCCGAAGATCGTGCAAACCGTAACCGCCGTCGCCGTCGTGGTGGACGCGGGCGCCGCAAGCCAGGTGCCGACGGTGTAACCACGAATGAAGAGACAGGTACTGATTCAAGCGAAGAGTCGGCAGAGGGTTCAACACATCGCCGCCGTCGCCGTCGCGTAGCTGGCTCCGATGGAGTTACTCCAGGGGAGAGCGTTGAAGAAGATGGCGTAGTAACAGTTGTCAAGGTTCGGGAAGTTCGTGAGCGTCCGGTGCGAGCTGCACGTCCAGAGCGTGCCGAACGTCCAGAGCGGCGCAGTGGACGACGTGATCGCAATGATCGCAATGATAGAGGTGGTCGCAGTGAGTATCGCGAGCCATATCGCAAGCGCGGAACGATAATTACAGATGGCGAGTTCTTAGCTCGTCGCGAAAACGTAGATCGCGAGATGTTAGTACGACAGATTGCAGATCGTACGCAGATTGCAGTTATTGAAGATGGCATCATGGTTGAGCACTATGTCAACCGCAATAGCAATGTTTCATACGTGGGTAACGTCTACTTAGGTCGAGTGCAAAATGTTCTGCCATCCATGGAGGCTGCATTCGTCGATATTGGCAAGGGCCGTAACGCAGTTCTGTATGCCGGTGAAGTTAACTGGGATGCTGCTGGAATTTCAGAGTCGGAGCCACGCAAGATTGAAACAGTTTTAAAGAGTGGACAGAGTGTTCTTGTTCAAGTTACTAAGGATCCAATCGGACAAAAAGGCGCTCGCCTCACAAGTCAGATTTCATTGCCAGGACGCTACGTTGTCTATGTTCCTGGTGGTGGAATGTCAGGTATTTCAAAGCGACTCCCAGAGTCTGAGCGCACTCGCCTAAAGGCAATCCTTAAGAACTTAATTCCTGAGAGTGCAGGCGTAATTGTTCGTACCGCAGCCGAAGGTGTGAGCGAAGAGGATCTAACAAGTGATGTCGCCCGTCTTAAAGCACAGTGGGATGATATTTATGCAAAGAGTGAGAATCCAAACTTCCATCCACCTGCCGCCCTTTATCAAGAGCCAGATCTAGCTGTACGTGTTATTCGCGATATCTTTAATGAGGATTTCCGCAAATTAACCGTTCAGGGATCTAGCGCGTGGGATGAAGTGACAAGCTACCTTGGCTTTATCGCACCAGAGCTAACAACTAAGATTGAAAAATACACGGGCACTGGAGATTTATTTGCAGATTTCCGTGTTGAAGAACAGTTAGCAAAGGCCTTTGATCGCAAGGTATATCTACCATCAGGTGGTTCACTTGTTATTGACCGCACCGAAGCGATGATCGTTATCGATGTTAACACCGGTAAGTTCATTGGTAAGGGCGGAAATCTTGAAGAGACTGTGACTAAAAACAACTTAGAGGCAGCCGAAGAGATTGCACGCCAGTTACGTCTTCGCGACTTAGGTGGAATTGTTGTTATCGATTTTATTGACATGATTCTTGAATCAAACCGCGACATGGTTCTGCGCCGTTTAGTTGAATCCCTCGGGCGCGATCGTACGAAGCATCAGGTTGCAGAGGTTACTTCTCTTGGTCTAGTTCAGATGACGCGCAAGCGCGTTGGCCAAGGTCTGATTGAAGCCTTCTCAACGACATGTGATTCATGTAGCGGTCGCGGAATTCATATTCATATGGAGCCGGTCAAGATGAAGGCGCCAATGCCTCAGCTTGATGTCCCATCCTCGAAGCATGAAGATGCTGATGAAAAAGATGCCACTGAGCACGAGTTCCATGAGTCAATCAATCTCGATGCACCAGTTGTGCAGGTCGCTCCTAAGGGAGCTCGCAAGCGTCGTCGCGCCTCATCTTCAGGCATCATTACCGCCTAATTTGAGCCTAAAGGCCTGAACGGGTAACCTTTACCCTTCATCAACTACCAGAGTCCGGAGTACCACAGCGTGGCAAATATCAAGTC
>WLHF01000075.1 GCA_009702835.1 Actinomycetota bacterium | reverse complement strand
TTGGCCGGGGAGAGCGGGAGTGCGATCGTTGAGTTTGTTGTATTAGCGATTCCACTATTTATTCCAATTTTTATCTATCTCAGTAACTTTGCATCTGTAAGCGGTAATGAAGCGATCGTTAGAACTTTAGCCCGGGAAGGATTGCGCGCATATGTTGCAAGCGACAGTGATCATGCAGGCCGAGAAGTATCTGCACAGGCACTCTCCGTTATTGCTACACACTTAGGATTGACGCCGAGAGAGATCGCTTCTCTCTCGACGCGCTATGAGTGTTCAGATAGTCCATGCCTTTCATCAAATGGGCGAATCCGCATAACGGTTTCATATATTGATGCGCAATCACATCGCACAATTGAGGGTTCGGCCCAAGAACATGTAAGCCCATGGATGTGAGCAAGTTATCTCGCGCAGTTATTAGCCAAGAACATGTAAGCCCATGGATGTGAGCAAGTTATCTCGCGCAGTTATTAGCGAAGAACGCGGCTCGTTAAGCGTTGTGATTATCGGAGTATTTTTTATCACCGTTGCCTGCCTTATAGTGATGACAGATGTGGCAGCGGTTTTAGTTGCTAAACGCTCGCTAGCCCAAGCTACTGAGGCGGCGGCTCAACGTGGCGTGCATACATTAGATAAGTCGGCCTATTACACCGGCAAAGGGACACTCTTCACCGCCCCACTAGCTGCAATCACTCATCGCGATCACACGCCAATTCCAATCAACTGCGACCGAGCACTCCTTGATGTCATGCTCGAACTCCACAACTGGAGCAATGATGATGGATCGATGAAGCGCCACGAACTACAGGGGATTGTCTTAAGTGATTTACAGTGTGATGGAACTTCCCTTGAGGTTTCAACATATGCCGAAGTTAAGTTTCCATTTACTGTGCCGTTTTCACGAATAGATTCAGCGATCCTCACATCCACGGTCGGCACTACTAACCAAGTTCAAGAGGGCCTTTATCTCTTCGGAGTTCGTTTGCATTAATCGTAATTAACGCATAGCGCTAAGACTCACGTAGGTGGGGTTTAGCTTTTGTATGCCTGGAGTGCAATGCGTACTGGGCTATCCTTCATGTATGGCCGCGCGTGAATATGGATTAGAGATCGATGCCATTGAGGCGACCCTTGTTTCAATTGAAAAAGTTTTAGATCTTCCGAAACTGCGTGCACAGTCAGTAGTTCTTGAGGAAGAGGCGGGAATTCCTAATCTTTGGGATGACCCAGAGAAGGCCCAGAAGGTAACGAGCCGTTTATCGCGCGTGCAGGCTGAGATAAATAAGCTGACCGGACTTCGCAGACGAGTTGAGGAGCTGCCAATCCTTTTTGAGTTAGCAGCTAGTGAGCCAGATGGAAGTGCGATCGCCGATGCTGAGCGCGAGCTTGATGCCGTTAAGAAATCAATCGGAGAGTTAGAGGTACAGACGCTCCTTAATGGTGAGTACGACGATCGCGATGCATTGATCACAATTCGTTCAGAGGCCGGTGGAGTTGAGGCCGCTGATTGGGCAGAGATGATTATGCGCATGTATCTGCGCTATTGCGAGCGCCACAATTTTCCAGTCGATGTTTTGGAAACATCATATGCAGAAGAGGCTGGGATTAAATCAACAACCTTTCGCGTAACTGCGCCATATGCATATGGAACATTATCGGTCGAACAGGGCACGCACCGTTTAGTGCGAATCTCACCCTTTGATAGTCAGAGCCGTCGCCACACATCTTTTGCAGGTGTTGAAGTTGTCCCAGTTGTAGAACAGAGTGATCACGTTGAGATCGATGAAAAAGAGGTACGCACCGATGTGTATCGCTCATCAGGTCCTGGTGGTCAAGGTGTGAATACAACTGATTCGGCCGTGCGCTTAACACATATTCCAACGGGCATTGTTGTCTCCTGTCAGAACGAACGTTCGCAGATTCAAAATAAGGCAACGGCGATGGCCGTATTGCAATCTAAGTTATTAGAGCGCCGACGACAAGAAGAGGCGGCCAAGATGAATGCTTTAAAGGGTGATAACTCGGGATCGTGGGGTAATCAGATGCGCTCATACGTTCTTGCCCCCTATCAAATGGTGAAGGATTTACGTACCGATTATGAAACTGGAAATACATCGGCGGTTTTAAATGGTGAGATCGATGAGTTCATCGAAGCGGGAATTCGCTGGCGCCGCTCCAGTTAATCTCTTCGACTGCCGCTCTCATTAATCACTGAGATCTCACCGCTCTAACCACGATTGCTAGATGGCATGTGAGGAATTGGCTCAATCTCACATTTTTCACAGGCTCAATTGCGCGTTAGATGTGCCGATTTGCGACATACATCCATAAACTATGGGCAGAGCGCTCACGGCGAAATAGAACGTGTGCCTGAACTATTGTGGGAGATCCAGATGATTCGCTTTGAGAAGGTCACCAAGATCTATCCCGGTCAAGAACGGGCAGCCCTTGACTCTGTAAACCTTGAGATCGTAAAGGGTGAGTTTGTTTTCCTTGTAGGCCTTTCGGGTTCAGGTAAGTCAACTTTTCTCCGCCTCATTCTTCGCGAGGATCGCCCCACATCGGGCATCATTCATGTGGCCGGTAAAGATTTAGGCACACTTGCCAGTCACAAAGTTCCAGAGCTTCGCCGTCAGGTTGGTACCGTTTTTCAAGATTTCCGCCTGCTGCCTAATAAAACGATTACTGAAAACGTTGCATTCACTCTGCATGTGCTGGGATATTCACAGAAAGAGATTAACCGCGAAGTTCCCGAGGTGCTCGAACTTGTCGGCCTTGAAGATAAGGGAGATCGCTTGCCCTCTGAGATTTCAGGCGGTGAACAACAACGCGTTGCAATCGCGCGTGCATATGTGAGCCGGCCGCCGATTTTGATCGCTGATGAGCCAACTGGAAACCTGGATCCTGCGACGAGCGTAGGAATCATGAAGCTACTTGATCGTATTAATCGTGAGGGAACAACTGTTTTGATGGCAACACATGACTCTGGAATCGTAGATCAGATGCGCAAGCGCGTTATCGAACTAGATCTTGGCCACGTAATCCGCGATCAAATGCGCGGCGTCTATGGCTACACCGGATAAGTGGGCGCTCAGATGCGAACAAGTGATACATATTTTTTGATTTATAACCTCGGCAAAGGAGCATAGATATGCGCGCACGCTTTCTCTTAAGTGAAGTAGGAATTGGTCTGCGTCGAAATATGACGATGACATTTGCCGTAATCGTCACAACAGCGATCTCTTTGTCTCTGCTTGGAATCGGCCTGCTGGCCAATGCACAAGTCGGCGCCATGAAGGATTATTGGTATGACAAGATTGAGGTCTCAGTATTTCTCTGTGGCTCTCTTTCAGAGTCCCCATCGTGTTCTGGAGGCGTGGTTACTTCGGGGCAACGTCTTGGGATTCAACAGGATATTCAAAATATGCCGGCAGTAGATAGTGTTTTTTATGAATCACAGTCACAGGCCTTTGCCCGTTTTCAGGAGCGCTTTAAAGACTCTGCCATTGCACAGAACGTAACGACCGATCAACTTCCAGAGTCATTTCGCGTCAAACTCAAGGATCCAACTCAGTTTGCCGTAATCGTGAGCGCATTCTCTGGTCGGCCCGGAGTCGATGTCGTTCAGGATCAGCGCAGTATTTTAGAGAAGTTCTTTAAACTCTTAGAGGTGCTGCGCAATGGCGCATTACTCGTTGGTTTGGCATCGGTACTCACCGCAGCGCTCTTAATTAGCAACACGCTTCGAATCGCCGCATTTAATCGCCGCCGTGAAACTGGTGTGATGAAGCTTGTCGGTGCATCATCGTGGTCTATTCAACTTCCATTTCTACTTGAAGGTGTGATCTCGGCGATTATCGGCTGGGGGTTAGCTACTGGATTATTAGCCCTACTCAAAAGTGTGGTGGACTCCAAGGTCGCACCGCTTCTTACTTTTACAAAGTTCTTTGGTTGGAATGAAGTCTGGGTTGCATCGGGCTATCTACTCGCCACTGGTTTATTCGTCTCCACCGCAGCATCTCTGATCACTCTACGTCGCTACTTAAAGGTCTAATCACCTCTTGCACGCATTGCAGCAGTTATCACGCTGAACCGCTACTGAAAGCTCTAATCACCGCTCACTTAATGAGAGAATAAGCACCGAGCTTCATCAATGAGGCTGGCATCTTCACGTCAAGAATTGGCATGAGGATTCAAAGGTTTTTTATATATGTGAGGGCGGTGATGCGGTTATGGTGAAAGAGGTTGGCCGCAAGGTCATTGCCCAAAACAAAAAGGCTCGCCACGATTATTCCATCGAGGATGTCTTTGAGTGCGGCATGGTTTTAACGGGCACAGAGGTTAAATCACTACGTCTCGGTCGAGCATCGCTCATCGATGGCTTTGCCATGATCAATGATGGAGAGTTATGGCTAAGCGGCGTACATATCCCTGAATACACAGAGGGAACATGGACAAATCACACTCCGCGACGCGAACGAAAACTTCTTGTAAATAAGGCCGAGCTAGCAAAGATAATTGGAAAGTTAAAGGACTCTGGAACAACCCTTGTTCCACTCTCGCTTTACTTTAAAGATGGTAAAGCTAAGGTTGAAATCGCAGTTGCCCACGGAAAGAAAGCTCACGATAAGCGCGAAGCGATTAAGGCGCGCGAGGCCGATCGTGAAGTTGCACGCGTAGTTTCACGGGGCAGCTCTGGCAAGAGCGGCAAGGCCGCCAAGCGCTACGAGGATTAATTCACGGTATCTCAAGAGAAATAGTGCATAGCGAGAGGCTACAATTTTTCGCCAGGCAGTATTTCGAAATCCATGAAAGTTGATGTATCTTCGATATTTAGATTGCTTGTAATTGAGATAAAGATAGGATTTCTCCATACTCCTGGCTGCAAATCTCGCGGCAACCCAATCCTGAGCCGGTACGGCTAATTAACTCTGTGTAACCAAGTATGCGATTTATAGATTATGAAACTCTGCCTTGTTGACCTACACTGTACGTACCGCCGCTTCCGTTACCTTCTTAGTTTTAAAAAAACTAGGGGCGATGTTGCGACGGCAAGCAGTAATCAGAACCAAGCAGTATTGACAACTACATAGGGGAAAAGAAATACGTTTCTTTTTCTCCAAGTGCCATGTGTGAAAGCACATTAAATCTTGGGGGTGAACGGTCTCGACTTTGGATGTTGAGGCAGGGGAAGCGGGCCGAGGAAGCCGGAATGATCTCGTAAACCAATAATCCGTGCAAAAAATAACTG
>WLHF01000074.1 GCA_009702835.1 Actinomycetota bacterium | reverse complement strand
CGACGTCCAACTAGTAACAAAAGGCCACGACGGTTGTGGTGGTCATGTGGGTTGGTCTTTAAGTGTGTGGTGATCTCTTCAATGCGCTTGGATAGCAAAGCGACCTGTGTTTCAGGACTTCCCGTATCAGTAGGAGTCGATCCGTACTCTGCGACGATCGCCGCTGTTGCCTCTGGTTTTAGTGCCATATCGTTGTGCTCCTATTTTTTCTGGTGATCACGGGGCTTTCCGGTGTACCTCACGGAAAATCGCTTTCTCGTTGAAGCCCAAGGTTACCAGCGCCCTGTAAATACGAGAAATCGAGGCTTAGAGCTCGGTTAACTCGCGGGCTTGTGCGCAGTCCTTGGCCATTTGCACAAGCAAGGGTTCAAGGCCATCAAATGTGAGCGTATCGCGCAGGCGCCAACCAAACTCAATAGTTGCCGCCTTTGTATAGAGATCTAATCCCACTTGATCCAGAGCGTAGGCCTCAACTTGGCGAGCTCGAATACCGGCAAAGGTTGGATTTGTGCCGATTGAAATCGCAGCTGGCCAACGATCGATTCCAACGCTTAACCATCCTGCATACACTCCATCGGATGGAATCGTCTGACGTTCAAGATCGCCGAGATTTGCCGTTGGATAACCGATTTCACGTCCCCGTTTTTCACCGTGAACAACGATTCCATCTAAGCGATGTGGGCGAGTTAAAAGTTCGCGCGCCTTTTCAACATCTCCATCAACGATAAGTTTCCTGATTCGAGTCGATGATACGACTTCGCCCTCACTTGGCGCTAAATCTAAGACGATAGTTTCGAACTCGGTGTGGGCTCTAAGGCTCTCAATATTTCCAGCTGCTTTGTGGCCGTAAGTAAAGTTCTTACCAACAACGACCTTTGTTGCACTTAACTGTTGCACAAGAATTTTCTTAACAAAATCCTCTGGGCTCATCGCGGCAAACTCGGGTGTGAACTTGATAACTGCAACTTGATCGGCGTTATGAATCTTTAATAGCTCGATGCGATCGGTAAGAATAGTCAATAAAGTAGGTGTGCGATCGGGCGCAAAGACACTGACTGGATGTGGATCAAAGGTCAGCGCAATAATCTTTTCATCTGCGGCAATTGCCTTGGCACGGTTGAGTACAGCCTGGTGTCCCTTATGGACTCCATCAAATACACCGATTACAACAACGCTCATGGCCTTATTATCCCCCAGTTAGTTCGCCGCAGCGAACACAGCTATAGGTTTAGCAAAGCCATCTTTATTGGCAAGAAGTGCTATTAATAGATTTTCACCACTCATGGCGGCGAAAATCTCATCTGTTGGATTTGCCGAAAGCGGGCGACCGAATGAGAGCTCTTGGCACTCATCTACAGCTAACTCACGGATGCGAAAGGTTGCCCGTGCAACATCGGCCAACGGCAATGCGCTGAAACCACCATTCTTTAGCTCGTGCAAAGTAACTGCTCGATCTAGACCAAAGCCTGCGACTCGACTACGGCGAAGGGCTGAAAGATGTCCACCCACACCCAGCGCGCTGCCACAATCGCGTGCAATTGCACGGATGAAAGTACCGGCCGAACATGTAACCTCAATATCGACTTCAATGCTCGAAATCAGATGGCGGATACTCAGAATATCAAGCTGCGAAATTGTTACCACTCGTGCTGCAAGCTCGACTACTTCTCCGGCACGCACTCGATCGTAGGCACGCTCGCCATCTACTTTCACGGCAGAAACCGAACTTGGGCGCTGCATAATCGCACCACGCATTTTTGCTAACTCAACTTCAATCTGTGCATCGGTAATATCACTAATATCGCCCTTTGAAATAATCTCGCCTTCTGCATCATCGGTAATCGTTGCTGCACCCAAAACCACAGTTGCTTGATATGTTTTATCGCCATCGGTGATGTACTGCAGCAACCGCGTTCCATTATTAAAGCCCAGAACTAATATCCCTGTAGCCATTGGATCTAGCGTGCCAGCATGGCCAACTTTGCGAGTGCCAAGTGCGCGACGTGCGATTGCAACAACATCATGGCTAGTCATTCCTGGCTCTTTATCTACAACCAGGAAGCCGTGCTCGATGATTACTCCGACTCGATTATGCGCGGGGCTTTATATGGATCTTCTCCCCCGGCATAGGTTGCATTTTTACGTAGCTTTGCGACCTCGGCATCTTGCTCATGCACCTTTGCAAGCAATGTATCAAGGGCTTTTGCACTCTCTGGTAGTCCATCTTCAAAGAACTCCAGCGATGGGGTGATGCGAAGTCCAAGCTCTCGACCAAGGGCTGAACGGATTGCACCTTTGGCACTATCTAATGCAGCAGCCGTTGATGCACGAGCATCTAAATCACCAAGGACGGTATAGAAGATCGATGCCATCTGTAAATCTCCAGTAACGCGCGCATCGGTGACAGTGATAAAGCCGAGACGGGGATCTTTAATCTTCGTCTCTAATATCTGTGCCACTACCACTTTGATGCGGTCTGCTACCTTCAATGAACGGTGTGATGGGTTCATTTTCTTATACTCTCTTTATCTCACGCATTTCAAATACTTGAATCATGTCGCCGATAGCGATCTCCTTCATATTGCCAAGGCCAATTCCGCACTCGAAGCCCTCTTTGACCTCAGTTGCATCATCTTTAAAGCGCTTGAGTGAATCGATAGTTAAATCATCGACAAGTACTTTCTCTCCACGCAAAATACGCGCCTTAGCGTTGCGTCGGATAATTCCATCCTTAACGATAGATCCAGCGATGTTACCTGCCTTGGATGATTTGAAGATCTCTCGAACTTCGGCATTACCCAGAACAAACTCTTCGTAGATGGGCTTTAGAAGTCCCTTAAGTGAGAGCTCGATATCATCGATCGCCTGATAGATAACGGAGTAGAAGCGGACTTCAACACCCTCTTGATCGGCAAAGATTGCAGTCTGTGGCTCGGGCTTAACGTTAAAGCCGATAACAACTGCAGTTGATGCCGATGCCAATGTAATGTCGCTCTTGGTAATTGCGCCAACACCGCGGTGAATAACGCGAAGATCAACTTCGGCGCCAACATCTAGGGCCATCAACGCCTCTTCAAGGGCTTCAACAGATCCACTTACGTCACCCTTGAGAATTAAGTTAAGCGTTGAAACCTTGGACTGCTCCATAAAGTCTTCTAGGGATACCTTCTTGCGTGCCTTAGCAAGTTGAGCATTTCGCTCAGCGGCCTGACGCTTTTCAGCGATTTGGCGCGCGGTGCGATCCTCATCGGCAACTAAGAATGTATCTCCAGCACTTGGTACAGATGTGAAACCAAGAACCTGAACTGGACGAGATGGTCCAGCAGTTTCAACGCTGTCACCATTTTCATCGAGCATCGCACGAACGCGACCAAATGAACCGCCGGCAACGATGGCATCTCCGATCCTTAAAGTTCCGCGCTGAATGAGAACCGTTGTAACTGGCCCACGACCACGGTCAAGGTGAGCTTCAATTGCAACACCACGAGCACTGTCATCGGCAATTGCACGAAGATCGATCGCAGCATCGGCGGTCAAGAGAATAGATTCGATTAAATCGTCAACGCCCTGACCTGATTTTGCAGATACATTCACGAAGATTGTCTCTCCACCGTACTCTTCAGCGATTAAGTTGTACTCAGTGAGTTGCTGGCGGACTTTGTCGGCATTTGCGCCCTCTTTATCCATCTTGTTAACGGCGACAACGATTGGAACATCTGCAGCTTGAGCATGGTTTAGGGCCTCAATTGTCTGCGGCATGATTCCATCATCGGCTGCAACAACGAGTACAGCGATATCAGTTACCTTTGCACCGCGAGCACGCATGGCGGTAAATGCCTCGTGACCTGGTGTATCGATAAATGTAATAGCGCGATTAATACCATTGTGATCATGGTGAATCTGGTAGGCACCAATGTGCTGAGTGATTCCGCCGGCCTCAGATTTCATCACTTCGCTCTTGCGAATGGCATCTAGGAGTGATGTTTTACCGTGATCGACGTGGCCCATAACGGTGACAACTGGTGGACGTGCAACGAGCATTTCGGGATCAAGTGCTGCAATTTCATCAGCTAAATCAATATCAAAGCCCTGCAAGAGTTCGCGATCTTCATCTTCGGGACTAACGATTTGAATTTCATATCCGAGTTGAACGCCGAGAATTTCAAAAGTATCTGCATCCACTGACTGTGTTGCTGTAACCATTTCACCTAAGTGAAAGAGGGCTGCAACAAGGGCAGCTGGATCTGCGCCAATCTTGTCGGCGAAGTCGGCCAATGAAGAGCCACGACGCATACGAATAGGAGTTTTTCCATCACCGTGTGGAACGACGGCACCACCGAGTTGTGGAGCCTGCATATTGTCGAACTCATCGCGAAGTGCTTTACGCGACTTAGATTTGCGACCTGATTTCTTACTTGCATTCTTTCCAAATGCCCCGCCTGCCCCGCCTCGTTGTGGTGGACGACCACCGCCTGGACGAGTTGGTGCACCGGTTGATGGAGCACCTGCTGGAGAGTTACTTTTATAAGGAGAGCTTGGTGCTCCACTTGGTGCACCGCCCGTGCGGGGAGGAAAACCTGCACCCGCTGCTGGACGTGAACTTGGTGGGCGTGCAGCAAAACCTGGACGCACTGAACCTGGACGGGCACCGGCCATTCCTGGACGTGGTGCACCGGTTGGACGTTGTGGTGGACGAGGTGCAACTCCACCAGTTGAAAATGGATTATTTCCTGGACGCGGTGGACGTGGAACTGCGCTAGCACCAGATGAGAATGGATTATTTCCTGGACGGGGCGCTGGCTTTTCGATCGGTGCTACTGGCCCATCTTCTGCTGCACGCACTGCCTCAGATTTTGCATGCATCTCGGCCTTGTGCATCTCGGCGCGAACCTGTTCGGCTTTGAGCGCCTCTAAATCAACGCCGAGTTCGGCGGCCAATGAGGCGGCCTGTTCGGCAGTAACCTCCTCTTTTGGTTTAGCGGCCGTCTTTTTCGCAGCTGCCTTCTTGACAGGCTTTTTTTCTTCTACGGGTTTTGAATCGGGATACATCTCGATGAGCTTGCGCACAACTGGCGCCTCTACCGTAGAGGATGCCGATTTTACGAACTCACCCATCTCTTGGAGCTTTGCAAGGACGACCTTGCTCTCCATACCGAGTTGTTTTGCTAACTCGTGTACGCGGACCTTTGACACATTTTCCCCTGTCTTGGCCCGCATATAACGCACATGCAAGCCCTAGTTGTACGACCTCATAGTTCTAGCGAGCTCATGTGAGTTTCATATCTTTCAT
>WLHF01000073.1 GCA_009702835.1 Actinomycetota bacterium | reverse complement strand
CGCATGATGATCCGTTGGCGTGGAGAGCCAGATCCACTTCATGTCCGCGCAATCGATGCGTACTTCGTATCTGCCGCCGAACATGGAATGAATGCATCAACATTTACTGCGCGCGTTATTGCATCAACTGGTGCCGATGTTGCCGCTGCGATTTCTGGTGCAATCGGCGCGATGTCTGGTCCATTACATGGCGGTGCACCTTCGCGTGTACTGCACATGATTGATGAAGTTGAAAAGACCGGCGATGCAACTGCTTATGTAAAAGGGCTACTTGATCGCAAAGAGCGTTTAATGGGCTTTGGTCATCGCGTCTATCGCGCCGAAGATCCACGTGCACGTACTTTGCGTCGCACCGCAAAGGAGTTAAATGCCCCGCGCTATGCAATCGCTGAGGCTCTAGAACAAGCCGCTCTAAAAGAGCTTCGCGAACGACAACCAGATCGTGTTCTTGAAACAAACGTTGAGTTCTGGGCAGCGATTATTTTGGACTTTGCCCAAGTTCCATCACACTTATTTACATCTATGTTTACCGCCGCGCGCACCGCCGGATGGTCTGCACATATTCTTGAAGAAAAGCGCACGGGCAGATTGATTCGCCCATCTGCGCGCTATATCGGCAAGGCCCCTCGCTCTCCCGAATCAGTGACTGGCTGGGATTCCACGGTCGAACAACTCCATAAGTAAGGGACTGCAGTAAGGTCAAAAAAGTGCTTGGATTCAGCCATGCCCAAGGCACAAGCATCAATTATGTGGTTTCGTCGAGATCTACGAATCAATGACCACCCTGCACTATTAGCTGCGATTGAATCGGGCGAGCAAGTGATTCCACTTTTTATTCTTAATAGATCCCAGATTCAAGCAGCCGGTACAAAACTCCTGGCCTACATGAGCCAATCGTTGAGAAAGCTTGACGACTCTCTTGGTAACCGCCTACATATTATCGAAGGCGATCAGATTGAAGTTCTATCTGCACTTATTAAGAAGTATGGAGTTGCAGAGGTCCATATCTCTGCAGAATATGAGCGCTACGGCGCAGCCCGTGATGCTCGAGTCGAAGCTGCTGGTATTACATTAGTTCGTACTGGCAGCCCTTATGCAGTTACTCCAGGGCGAGTCATAAAACCTAGCGATGGAACTCCATACAGGGTCTACACACCTTTTTACAGAGCGTGGCGCACACATGGATGGCGAGCACCGGCTATCACGCCAAAGAGTTTGAATTTGGTTGAACCAACTTCTGAATATCGTGATTTTCCAGATTTTCCCTTACCTGAAGGTGTTGAAATCATTGAGGCAGGAGAACAGGCGGCTTTATCTCGATTTAAGGTTTTCACCAAAAACGCTCTTGACTCTTACGATGAAAATAGAAATTTTGCAGGTATGGATGGCACATCAAAGATGAGTACATATCTAAAGTTTGGGGAGATTCACCCACGGACTTTATTGAAGAGTCTCGGAGAGGATAAGGCTCATGATACTTTTAGAAAAGAGATTGCATGGCGCGAGTTTTATGCCGATGTTCTTTTTAATAACCCAATGACCGATCGGGAGTATTACGCACCCCGCTTTGCCGAGATGCGCTATGACAAGCCCGAGAGTCAATTTAAAGCCTGGTGTGAAGGCAAGACCGGCTATCCCTTTGTAGATGCTGCGATGCGCCAGTTAGTGCATGAGGGCTGGATGCACAATCGAACCCGTATGGTCGTAGCCTCATTTCTCGTAAAGGATTTACATTTGGAGTGGCAGTTAGGGGAGAGGTTCTTCGCCCAGCATTTAGTTGATTTTGATGTTGCATCAAATGCTCATGGTTGGCAGTGGACAGCCGGCAGCGGGACCGATGCATCGCCTTACTATCGGGTCTTTAACCCCATCGAGCAGGGCAAGCGCTTTGATGCCAACGGTGACTACATCCGCAGATATGTTCCAGAGTTAGCGCATTTGGGCGCTGATCAGATTCACGAACCCTGGCTACATGCCGATGGCTATAGCAAGGCATACCCCATAAGAATCGTAGATCATGCGCTTGAGCGCCTTGAATCATTAGCACGATTGAAAGAGATTAAAGCCGACAAACCCCAAGACCCTCGCGCTTAGCTCGATACATTGCGTCATCGGCTCGGCGCAGTAAATCAGAGGTGCCATTATTTGCGGCAACTCCAATACTTACTCCGATACTGATGCTTTCATTATCTATTTTAAATGGGTAGCTCAATGTTGCTCGTAATGCCAGGGCAACATCCATAGCAGACTCGTAACTTCCCTCGTATAAAACTCCAAACTCATCGCCACCTAATCGAGCGAGTAGTGCGCTGTGGGGAATTGAGCGGCTAAAGCGAACCGCAACTTGTTGCAGCACTTTATCGCCAGTGGCATGTCCATGAGAGTCATTTACAGGCTTGAAGCCATCAAGATCTAAAAGCAGGAGTGAACCATCCTTTTCTATAAAGTTTTCAATCTCTGAAATCAATCTTCGGCGATTAGGTAATCCAGTGAGCTCATCTGTGCGCGCAAGAATTCTTTCATGCCCGATATTCTTAGCTGCCTTTAATGCAAGAGTCATGCGAATGAAAGCTAAGAGCAAAGTTGCGATTGCTGGGATTAGAACAAAGTTTGGGAAATAATTAGGTCGAAGTGCAATGAGTGCTAAAAGAGTTGCACTTAAGAAAACAGAGAGTGTGATCAAAATTGGATCAGTGCTTTTTTCATCAAGTGAGTCAGAGCCCATGCAGTAAAAACTTATCGCAATGAGGAGAAGTCCTAAAAGCCAACCATCGTCAATGAGAGATCCAAAGATATAAGTATTATTAACATGCATTCCAAGATAGAGAAAGTCAGTTATAGAAAAGGTTAGAACGCCGGCTGCAAGAACTAATCCTTGCCTAGACAGGCCTTGCGCCAAAATCGTAGCTAAAGTTAGTGAGAACACAATCAAATCCGCTATGGGATAGATGATTGCAAAGAATGTTTGAGCAAGGTCGCCATTAAAGTGCGGCAGGACAGGTTTAAGGAAAAATGTAGTACCTAATGTAGTTAGACCTAGACCTACGATAGATGCATCAAAGATCTCAAGAGTTGAGAACTTACGACTAGGAGATAGTAAGCGTGGCAGACCAACTATGGCCAAGGGATAGAAGAGTAGGTATGCGGCGTTAGAGAGCAGTTGTGTGGGTGCGTTAAGAAGAAAGTATGAAGAGATACTCGAGATAAGAGAGCCGGTAAACCAGAATCCAATTGCTGCTGCAACCAGTGGTTGGGCAAAGCGGTCGTTAACTCGTGGGGCGTTCATAACGGCTGCTATTGCAGTCAGTGCAATAGCGTTATAGAGGTAGAGCTCGCTCCACACTCCTTTTATGGAGGGAAAGAAATTTAAGAGTAGATGCAGTATCAGAAGCACGGGACCGACAGATACCAGGAGCCTCGTGCGCATTTATTCAACCTAGGCACATGTCCAACAGAATTAAATAGGGAAAGCCCTGCTACTAGTGTCAGTAACGGAGCTTTGCCTTAATACCCTTAGGCTTTAGAAGCCCTTCGTGCAGATGAGCTGAGCATTTGACTTTGTATTGGCAACATCTGCAGTGAGCTGTATTGGCTGATTGGTTGCCTTTAACTTAGAGGCTTCAAGCGTTTTGATAGTTTGTGCAATGCGATTCATCTTGCTTGTATATGCACGTACTGCAGAGGTCCATGATCCTATCGCTGTTGTAAGAATCTTCTTATCGGCATCACTCTTTGCAGCAGCAAGCTTCGTCTGCGCCGCTGTAAGACGAAGATTTGACTCATCTAATTTTACTTGAGTCTCAGCTTTATTTGTAATCTCATTTGCGATTCCAAGATCAATAACTGGAATCTGAGCAGCGAGTTTTGTAGAGATCTCACTTGATGACTTTAGTGCAGTTACATAGGCATTTGCCGTTGTAATACAGTCAAGAGATAGCCAGGTTAATTTCTTGCTTGTTGATAAAGGGTTGGTAGCACATCTGTATTTGCTGCCACTGACACTCGTTGTTGCACCAGATTTTTTACATGCAGTGCCATTTGAAATCTTGGCAGCTGCAGTGGCTGGGCCCGCAATTATTACGCTACCGGCCATGATGATTGCGATACTAACTGCTGCGAGTTTACGCATGTAAAAACCTCCATCGAATATCTGTGAATTGTATCTAATGGGGCTTTAAGAGCCTGTGATAACTCGCCGATGATTCAATGAATTCAATGTGAGTTTAACGGCGCTGCTTTACCCGAAGGCTCATCCCTATTTTTCGCACCATGGGCCGAGGTGCAATACTCATAACAAAAGTTAATAACTTGTACTGCCAGCCAGGGACTGAGATCGCCTTTCCTTTAAGAGCGTCGCTCCAAGCTTTTGCCACAAGTTTGTCGGCATTGAGCCACATAAAGGCAGGTAGCCCCTTCATAGACATTCGGCCCCGCTGGTGAAACTCGGTTCGAGTAAAGCCAGGACACAGCGCGCTGATTATTACCTTAGTTCCAGCTAATTCAGTATGAAGAGATTCAGAGAGCACCGTGAGATAAGACTTCGATGCACTGTAAGTACCACCAGCCATAAATCCTGCAACCGATGAGACATTGATGATGATCCCATTATCCCGTGCCTTCATTCCAGGTAAAGCCACATGCATGAGTCGCATAGGAGTGCGCACCAATACATCAAGCAGGTTTTGCTCGGCATCTAATGCGCTAACGGTAAAGGCCTTATTGATTCCAAAGCCAGCGTTATTAATCAGAACGTCGATTTCGTTATCGGCAATATATTTTTCAATAAAAGCGCATCCTGCATCGCTAGAAAGATCAGCTTGTAGTACAACGGTTTCAACTCCATAGGCGCTCTGGAGTCCAGCTGCACGCTCGTGCAGACGCGGTAAGTCACGGGCCACTAGTACAACGTTGTAGTTATTGGCTGCAAGTAGTCGAGTAAAACTCTCACCAATACCAGCAGTTGCACCAGTAACTAATGCCCAAGATCTCATCGCTCTCCTAAGATATCTTCAGTGCACCAACTGCACCGGCTGGTACAAATGGTTGTTTCGGCGCGATGGGGAAAATGCGTTGGTACTTCGCACCTTGTACTGGACGAAGATCTGCATCACCTTTGTTTGGCCACATCGATAGCGCACGTTCTGCTTGTGCGGTAATAGTAAGTGATGGATTAACCCCAAGGTTGGCGGTGATAGTCGAACCATCCACGATATGCAGAGTTGGATAGTTATAGACGCGATGATAAGGATCGATAACGCCATGCTCGGCATCTTCTCCAATTACACATCCACCTACAAAGTGAGCGGTAAAGGGTGCATCAATAAGATCGCCAATATGTCCACCTGCGATCCCGCCATATTTGTCGGCGATCCGCCTTACAACTTCATTGGCCGATGGAATATACGTGGCATTTGGCTTTAGCGGATCATTTGTAGATGTTAAATGCCAACCAAATAAGCCCCGTTTTCCGCTCACAGTTACGGATGAATCAACATTTTGCATCGTGAGTGCAATTACTGTGCG
>WLHF01000072.1 GCA_009702835.1 Actinomycetota bacterium | reverse complement strand
AGTTCCATAAAAGCCATGAATCAATCGTTCCAAAGCGCGCATTCACACCCCGAGCTGCTGGCACATTGGTGAGTAACCAGTTCATTTTGCTACCTGCAAAGTAGGGAGCAATTGTTAAACCAGTTTTAAAGCGAATAGTTGTCTGCTCAACCTGACTTAGCCCGGCTAAAAACTCAGCGCTCCGTGTGTCCTGCCAGACAATGGCATTGGATAGGGGCTGGCCTGTCGCTACATCCCAGACAACAGTGGTCTCGCGCTGATTAGTGATTCCAATTCCAGCTAAATCCGATCCCAATATATCTGCCTGCTTAAGTGCACCCACTATTACTTCCTGCGCACGCTCCCAGATTTCATTGGCATCATGTTCGACCCAACCGGCTTGGGGCAGTATCTGGCGGTGCTCAACTTGATGTTGGCCCACAACTTTTCCGCCATGGTCGAAGATCATAAAACGAGTGCTGCTCGTTCCCTGATCCAAACTGCCGATGTATCTCACGTGAAGCAAACTCATCTCTATTGGGTTAGGCTTAACTCTACAAAGGCAATTATGGAGATGCAACGCATATGTTTTTATCGCAATTAAACCCCGATCAACATCAGAACGCCATCATGGCCCTGAGTGGTGAGAGCTTTGATGTTCTTGTTATCGGTGGTGGAGTAAATGGTGTCGGAGCGGCTCTTGATGCCGCCTCTCGTGGTTTAAAAGTTGCGTTAATCGAATCTCAAGATATCGCCGCAGGTACATCAAGCCGTTCGAGCAAGTTGATTCACGGCGGTCTGCGCTATCTCCAGCAGTACGACTTTAAATTAGTTCGAGAGGCTCTGCACGAGCGCGAGCTTCTAGTTTCTACTCTCTGCCCACACTTAGTTAAGCCCGTTGGTTTTCTATTTCCGCTGACTGAAAAGTTTAAAGAGCGCACGTATGTTGGCGCGGGTCTTGCCTTATACGATGCATTACGTGGCTTTCAGCGGGTGATGCCATGGCACAAACATCTTAGTCAAAAGCAGATTAACGAGATTGCGCCATCACTACGTCCCGACATCATCATGGGTGCGATTAAATACTTTGATGCCCAAGTCGATGATGCTCGACATACACTTTCAGTTGCACGCACTGCCGCGCGCCATGGTGCAGTCATCGCCACCCGCGTAAGTGCCGAGTCCCTCATTCGCAATGGCAAGCGCGTGGTTGGCGTTAATGCCAGAGATTTAATCAGTGGAGAAATGCTTGCAATAAAGGCAACGGTCACAGTCATGTGCGCTGGAGTTTGGAGCGATGAGCTTCATGCAAACTTTGATCTCAAGCCTGGATACAACGTGACAATGTCCAAAGGTGTTCACATCGTTCTGCCAGGATCGGCGATTAAATCTGATGCCGGAATAATTCTTAAAACTCCGGTGTCGGTTCTCTTTATTATTCCATGGGCAGATAAATGGATTGTCGGAACAACCGATACGCCATATACAGGCGATCGCGCCGAACCATTTGCCAATCGCGAAGATGTTCAGTACATCGTTGATCAGGCAAACCGTGTATTAACTCCGCAGATAAAAATTGCAGACATTATTGGTGTTTATGCTGGCCTGCGTCCACTGGTTGCTAACAACAAGGGCTCAGTGACAACTAAACTTTCGCGCGAACACACCGTTGATCGCCCGGCTCCAGGCTTTGTCAGTATCGCTGGCGGTAAATACACCACTTATCGAATCATGGGCCGAGATGTTATCGATCTGGCAGTTAACGAGCTTCGCAAGCTGAGCCCTGAGTCGGTCACTGAAAAACTACCGCTTATCGGTGCCGATGGTTACTTTGCACTTGTACAACAGGTAGAGCGAATCGCCGATGAAAGTGGGTTAGATAGCCAGACAGTTACACACCTGCTCAATCGTTATGGCTCATTAATCAGCGAGATCTTAGATTTAATTAAAGCGGATGCATCGCTGGCAAAGAAACTTGATGCTGATCTGCCCTATCTCAAGGCCGAGATTTATTACGCCGTGAGCCATGAGGGTGCGCGCTCCGTAGATGATGTAATTTCGCGCCGTACCCGCATTACATTTGAAGCTCATAACCAGGGCCTTGATTTAGCTGATGCGATTGCCGAGATTATCGCCCCAGTTTTGGGTTGGTCTACTAAAGAGCGCAAAGCCTCTGTGGCTGCTTACGAATCACTTGTAGTGCGCGAACTAGCGGCCTTGGATGAGCTTTTAAGCGAGAGCGAAAAAGTTAATTCTTAATCTGTTTAGAACAGCCATCAACTGATGGTTTCGGTGTTGGCTTACTAGTTGGTGTCGCAGATGCTGATGGAATCGGCCCCTGTTCAATCGTAAAAATAACTGGTTGCGAACTATCGGCGTGCGTTTTAGATACGTCGCTAAAGAGAATCTTGCCTGTATAGGTTCCAGCTGGCATACCCTTAACGGCAAGTGTCCATGCACCACTCGTGGCGCGTAGTACCGTCTGAGTTGGTTTTACACTCGGAACGCTAGCTGCATCTAATACTAATTTTACGCTGCCAGTAACTACAGGAGATTGATCTGGTCTAGTAACGGTGACACTGAAAGTGAGAAATTTATCAGTAGTCGATGCCGACTGTTTGAGTACCGATAAAAACGTTGCTTCATTACTCGGCATGAGATCTATGAGCATAGGCGCCCAACTACCCTGTACTAGATCTAGAAAGGCGGCAGCATTTCCTCGAAATAGATTGAGATCTAATCGGGATCCTGGAACACCGTATTTGGGTGCAATTCCACAAGATGTGTACTGCCACATTGTCCACTGTGAATCGCAGTTAGCGCCGGTCCACGAGTGCACATAGCAACCGCTGGCCTTTAATCCCGGCGCATTCAGTGGATCCGATGGATCGATTGCATACTGGGCTAACCAAAGTGGATATTGAGCCAGTTCAGCGCTTCGATTCATGGAGCCTTCAAGAAAATTGGGGAATGAATACAAGAGTGGAACTTTGCCTGTCTTCTCCTTTAAAATCCGTAGAAATGTTGTAGCCCAGAGTGTTACCTGACTGCGTGTTGCATATTTCTGACAAGCACCGGAGGATGAGAGTCGAACACATTTGTTTTCAAGATCTAGGGCATATGGTAGATCGCGTTCGGTGTATCCACCGATAGATGCCAGACGCCAGATCGCTTTTTGTGCCTGCGCAGTTGCATCGCGGATGACTGCATCATCATCAGAGACATCGGGCAGAATCGCATAGTGGTAAAAGCCGGTGTAGATACCAGCAGCCTGTGCCGCACTGTGATCCATCACTAAATATTTAAGTGATAAGGCATCGGCATCATCGCGTGTATCTGAGGCTTTAATCATTACAAATCGAATTCCTGCATCGTACATTTTTACAAAGTCAATTACCTTGTCATTGGGATGTTGCCAGCGACTTATATCGGCGCCATGAATCCTTCCTCCTGGACCAGAGGCAGAGATAACGATTGCTGGATCAGCCTCGAATACCTCTGGTATCTGTTTAATTGTTATTGATCGCCTCGGTGAGTAAATCTTCTTACCGCCTGAAACTGCAGCAGCGCGGTAGGAGAGCTTTGAATCTATCGCCGTTGCCAGTGCTGTGATCTTCCAGGTACCAGCCTTAGTGGTCTTTGTCTTAAATCGTGTTGGCTTCCATGTGCCGGCGCTATTTATTTGGATTGCAACTGCGATGCCTGATTTAGCAGGTTTTATCACGCCGTAGAAAGTGAGAAGTGTTTCGGTAGTTGATGGAGTCTGACGCACCGACATAGATAACTGGGATGAAGAAGCTATGGTACTTGGTAGCGCCAAACTCATGAGAGAGAAAATACTTAGAAATATTAGAACGCGAACTCTCATTTTTCGGCTATCTCAACATCGATATTTAGCAACTCCTTGATTATTGAAATCAGTAATTGCCGCTGTTTTATCCTCGCAGCGGAGTATTCGTGAGCTGCACCAAGCTTTCGACTATCGGAGAAATCCAGCGTCAATGTTGTACCATCAAAATCGGCTAAGCGGGCATCAAAGAAAGCTAGCCATGCGATTCGATCGGTAGCCAGGAGAGCATCGAGAACATCGTTCCAACAATCTCGTATCTCTCGCAGCTCCATAGAGGGCGATTTTACCCATGATTACTACGTGCAATGTACTTTAGTGGTGTGGCGCGCCTAACCACTTGTAATACTCATTGACCAGCTGCACGCGCATATTGCGATTTCGATCTGGCTGAATATTAAACTCCTGTGCCACACGAGAGATAATCTGCTCAACGGCTTTTTCACTTGTATATCTGACTCGACCAATCTGGGCATTGGTAAATCCATCGGCAACTAGGCGCAAAGTCTGCACTTGTGCATCGGTTAGATGGGCCAGAAGTCCGTGCAAAGAGTTTTCTGTTAACGAGACACTGCCATTGATCCATGAGACCTCATGGTTCTCTGCAGCAGAAACTCTAGAATCTGCTATCGCAGCGCACAAAATCAATAAATCGGTTGCAGATCTCTTAAGAATCACTTTTGTACCTATTGGAATCTCGACATTTCTATCGCCAAGGAGTCTGATATCAGAGCAGCTCTCCAGGATAACTATGCCAACTTTAGGCTTTGATTTACGTAGATTTACCGCAATCTTTATCGCTGAAACACCAGCGATATGCATATCGAGAAGGACGACATCTGGCTGTAATCTGTGTAGAAGATTCATAGCGACACTTTCACTTCGCGCCTCACCGATAATATCCATCTCGTGTAATCGAAGTGCTGGAACGAGAGTTGAAAGTTCGAATCCATCATCGATGACAACAAGCACGCGCTCATTCATTCAAACAAGGTAGCAGCGATAAAAATATTTCCATCTAAATCAGAGGTCATTTTTCCTTGATTGAGAGGTAGCACTAGCTATCAGGGTGCATTTTATAATCAGGGTGATGATGAAAAATGGGAGTGAATAGCTTTAACTTGCTCGTTGGCCTTAATCAAGCATAAAGTGGCTCTACCGGATCTTTCTATCCAATTTTCATTTACAAGAGTGGTGTTTTTCCACATTGCCGAAATGATTGCTACCGAATCAAAAACATCTATACGTAGAATTTCTGAAAATCTAAAGTTTTTACTCATATTCCAAATAACTGCCCACTGGTTCTTTTTATAATCCTCGGTCGATTGGGACATAACAACTAATGTTCCAAAAAGTGTGGCCTGCGAGTCATATAGAGCTTGAGCCTTTGCGAAATCACGATTTTTAACAGAGACTTCAAAGGACTTTAGCCACTCCAAAGCTTCAGCTTCGTTTAACAAGATGTTACGTCCATTCTACAGAGCATATTGTAATAGATATTCATGTAGTTCCACATCCTCTAGATTATTCTTTAAAGCTGTATCAATAATTTCAAATTCTTTTCGCTTCCAGTTCTTAAACATTTTTGGATCACTACTCTGAAGAATACGTACAGTTCTTTTCTCTTTAAACGTATTATGAATTGCATTGGTGACGCGCTTCTTCATATTCGAGTCAATGCTATCAAAGCAATTGATTACAATCACGAAGCTATCCGTAAAAATAATAAGTTTAAAGTCTAGAATTTCTCTTATCTCAAGT
>WLHF01000071.1 GCA_009702835.1 Actinomycetota bacterium | reverse complement strand
TCGCTTCCAAATGGAATTAGATCATCATCATGAAAAGTAACGCCATAGGCACCACGTGCGGCGAGTTCATTAACCGTGCGCACCGGATCAATCGCCTCACGAGTTGCATCACCAAATGGGTCACGTGCTTGCCAGCCAACGGTCCAAAGGCCAAAAGTGAATCTATCTGCAGGCGTGGGGTTAAATGACATGGTGATCTGCCTTTCTCAATGGCTACGTATGGCTCCGTTTTGATACAGGGCTAACTTACCTCTAATCTTGGAGCCTATCTATATGAGAATGCTAGCTATTTACATATGGGTTTTGCGGGAGTGGTGAAATGGCAGACACGCAGGTCTTAGGAACCTGTGTCTTCGGACGTGAGGGTTCAAGTCCCTTCTCCCGCACACTTAATTTTTTAATACCCAGTTAGGGTTCTACATATGGCTAAACAATCACCGGCAAAGATAAAGAAGTTAGCTGCCGAAGCCAAGCGGGCCGGTGCAGCAAATCGCGCTGAGAAAAAAGCTAATAGAGAATCTGTCGTATCAAATAGTAGTGATGTTCTAGATGCCTATGAAAGCGTTGATCACTACTGGCGCGAGATCGGGTTAGCAGCCCCTGTTAGGCGGGCTTTAATCGACGATGGACTATTTCAATTAAGTGATCTACGTAAGGTATCCCTGGCTGCAATTAAAGAACTAAACGGCATGGCTCCAAATGCCATTCGTGTCTTAGTTGCCGAGATGAAGAAGGCTGATTTATCTTTTCGTAAATAACACTAGGCTTTAGATCTAATTAGTTACTGCAAATGCAACTAGCGCTAATCCAGCGGCTGTGAGTAAGAACTGTACTTCTCGTCTAGCCAACACCTTGAGCGCGGCAGGAATAAAGGTTGCACCAATGATTAATGCTCCAGGAATGAAAATTATGGCGCTTCGCATTGCAACATCACTTTCGCCCCATTGATATCGAAGATTGATAAGACCGCAAGCAAATAGAAGGTAGCCGCCCATGCGGTAGTTGTTAATCCAGTTTGTATTTGAATCTTGACTAGCTGGGGTTAATTTCTCCATGTGCCCAGTCTAGAAAGCCAAATAGGAGTGCCGCTTTCGCGACACTCCTATTTTAGGTTTTTTGTGCTCAAAACCTAATCAATAAAGGATTAGTGATCGTCCTTCATTCCCTCTGCCATTGACTTCATGCGTGCGATCTTATAAATAGTTAGACCGAATACGCACTTAGCCAAGATGTCGGCGATGGTGTAACCAACCTGTACGCCAACAAACTGCTGTGCAGATGCCATGCCATCACCCATACCAAGGATGTAGGAGATTGGGTAGACACCCCATGTAGCAATCAGCAATAGACGCAGGCGACCAACGGTCTCTGCAACTCCAGCTGGCTGATTATCAAGTGACTTACCGAGCTCTACAAAGAGAACATAGAGGATGTAGAGGAATGGGATCGTTGATAGAACACCGTACATAACCTGTGTGTTCTGATCTGATGAGATCTCTCCTGGATAACCAAGTGCAATCATTGCAGCAGATGCTGGAACAAGGCGCGTGATGAGGGAGCGAGAGGTAGCTTTGGCTAGGGCAAGTACTGCAACTACTTCAACAAGAAGTAGAGGAACAGTTAGTAGCCAGTCCACATAGCGGTAGGCCTCATTGAATGAGCCCTGCGCACCTGAAACGTTTACAGTCATATCTGCAGATGACTCATTGAATGAGTTAAAGATACGCATGTAGTGATATCCAGCGATGAATGTAACCATCGATGACATAACGAGAGCATTACGATACTTAGCTAATACACGCTGCTGTGAAACGAGTGTGTAAACGGTGCAAGCGAGCATTGAAACAAGACCAAACGAGAAGATGTTATAGATCAGGTTCCATTGGTTGCTATCTAATTTCAGCATTAATATATGCCTCCGTGAACTATTTAGTTTCTGAATCCCTTGTGAGAACCAGAGCCGCATAGCCATTGAGGACCTCGAGGAGCCCCATTGACCATCGGTAAGAAAATTGTGACTCTCATTGGGGCTTTCCGCATCTTGAAATTGGCGCTGAGATAGATCGAAATCCCTGCTATGAGCGGGCTATCTGTGGCGCAAGCCGTCAATAAATGAGGCTAATGTCCATCCCAAAGCGCCATCTCGGCGGCAAATGGATCAAGGCCCATCGGCCCAATCTTTAAGGCATAGGTATGAAACTTCTTCATATTAAAGGCTGAGCCAAGACGCCTTCTTGCATCTTCACGTGCAGCCATCCAAACCCGTTCTCCAACTTTGTAAGAGATCGCCTGTCCGGGCCACCCTAAATAGCGATCAGTCTCACTGCGTGAATGGGCCTCATCGAGCAGCGCCTGCTCATTTAATAGTTTGCGTGATGATTCGGCGTTCCACACATTGCCATCAAAATCGGTATAGCCCAGGTGCATTCCGATATCTACAACGATTCGTGCAGCGCGTAGGGCTTGGGCAGATAAGTAGCCCATCTCGATTCCTGGCTCATCGAATGCACCGAGTTCGTTCATGAAACGTTCGGCATAAAGGGCCCAACCCTCACCGTATCCGCTAATCCAAGCAGCGGTGCGCTGGAATCTCGTTAGTCGCTCTTTTTCAATCGTGACCGTTGCAATTTGCAAGTGATGCCCCGGCACTGCTTCGTGATACCAGGTTGACACTAAGTGCCAGCTGCTAACTTCATCTTTACCCAGCATCGGAATCCAGGTAGTGCCAGGACGAGATAGATCCTCGGATGGTCCGTTGTAGTAAGGCGCCGATGCACTGCCTTCGGGTGCAAGACGTGCTTCGCAGATTTTAATTCGCTCATCGATTTCAAAGAACTCTCCATCCATACGCTTCATAGCAGTATCGGTGAAATCCTGTAGAAATTTAATAACATTCTCTTTGCCTTTAATTACATACTTCGGATCATGATCCAATACATCTGCGACTTCGCGCAAGCTCTTAGCTCCAGGCTTTATCTGCTCTGCAAGTACCCACATGCGCTCATTGATCGCCTTTAAATCTGCCATTCCCCACTCATAGGTTGCACGCAAATCTAACTTCGCACCTGTGAAATACCGCGACCAGACGGCATAGCGATCTGCACCGACGGCATCGCTTGGATTAGCGATAGCCATGTACTCGTTCTTTAAATAGGCAGCGGTCTGTGCCGATGATTTCTCAGCCACTTGTGCCGCACCATGAATCGCAGGATATTGTCCATCTGGATCAAAGTTTTTACACATCTGGCTATATCCGCCATTGGCATAGCTCTCCAACTGAGTAATCACTCCACGTACTTGTCGCTGAGCAGTTGTCTTACCGCTCTTTGCAACTTCACTTATTGTACTTATCCACTGCTTGTGCGCCGTTTCTACTGCAATCAAACGTAATGCAATGTTTGCGAAATCCTTCTCACTTTTCTTGGGCATTAGTTCGAAGATTGAGCGGATGTTTGATGGTGGCGAAGTTAATACGTTCCATAGAACATGCTCCTCTTGAGAATCATGAAGTGCCAAGCTCGAACTCAGACGCTCTTCCATAACGGTTTTGGCAATTCGATCGATCTCATCGATAGGGGTTAGCGCTTGTAACCTCTTCAAAACCTCGCGAGTTAACGTAGCGGCTTTGGCCATTCCAACAATTGAGAAATCATCTAACTTATCTTGATTCACATCTTTACCAAGATAAGTGCAGGACATAGGGCTCATGGCCGCAGATTGATCGATATATGTATCGCTGAGTTCGAAGATTTCTGATCTATATGACATTGGCTATTCTTACCAGCACCGAACGCCATTGTCGATAGATAGGATTGCCAGGTGATTACCACCCAGTTGCGTGAACTCAGTTCTCACCGCGGTTTTGTGCGATTAATTTCTGCGCGCTTTATCTCCAATGTTGGAAATGGACTCTCGCCTATCGCACTTGCTTACGGTGTGCTTAGTCTCGACGGAGCAAATGGTAAAGATCTGAGCCTTGTTATGTCGGCACGAATATTCCCAATGATTGCTCTGATGTTATTTGGTGGAGTGATTGGTGACCGCTTTAAGAGAAATCGTATTGTTGGTGGGACAGATATTGTTGGAAGTAGCTTTGTAGCAATTAGTGCGGCATCGTTCATCTTCGGTTTTGCATCAGTTCCACTGCTTATATTTATGGGCTTCTTGTTTGGAGTTCTCAATGCCATGTGGTGGCCGGCAATGTCAGGGGTATTACCTTCGCTCGTGCCAAAAGAGAAACTCAAAGATGGAAATGCAGTTATTGGCTTACTGAGTAACTTTGGCTATGTCGTTGGTGCTTTAATGGGTGGAACTTTGGTGACACTCTTTGGCTCTGGTTGGGCTTTGCTAGTTGATGCGCTTTCATTTTTTATCGCCGGTATCTTGGTGTGGCACCTAGATGTTGCCCCCATGGAGCATCGTGAGCGCACTACGGTCTTTGCCGAGTTAAAGGATGGGTGGTTCGAATTCAAATCTCGTTCATGGCTTGTTGCCATGGTCATCGCCTTTACTGGGATCAACGCCTGCTTTGAAGCTTTGGTACAAGTATTGGGTCCGCTCGCCTTTAATGAGAGTTCACATGGACCTCGCAACTGGTCACTGAATCTAGCTGGCCTAACTATTGGAATGATTTGTGGCGGTGTAATCGCCCTGAGAGTTCATTTAAGTAGACCAATGTTATTTTCGATGATTGTTATTGCTCTATCGGCGATCTGGAATTTTGCTTTAGCCATGCGAGCACCACTTCCACTTACGCTTATCGGGGCGTTCTTGGCTGGCATCGCTATTGAGATCTACACAGTTAATTGGAGTACGACGATGCAGAGCCATATACCCGAAGAGTCTTTTTCTCGAGTCACCGCCTACGATGCCTTTGGATCCTTTGCACTAGCTCCACTTGGAATCGTCGTGGCCGGCCCATTTGCTATGTACTACGGAGTACATACGGTCCTCTGGGTTACAGGTGGGGTGGTTCTCGTGTGCGCTGTATTGGCATTACTTGTTAAGTCAGTTCGAAATCTTAGATCCATCCAAGTACAGCTTTAAATAGTTACTACTTCCAGAAATAGCCCTAGGCTTAGGAGATGACAGAACAGCCGATTGCTCCACCAAAACTACGTGGTTGGTTTCATCTCGGTGCAACGCCAATTGTCATCATTGCATCCTTAATTCTATTTATTTTAAGTAAATCCTCTTTGAAATTTGCAGTCGCGATTTATTCACTCACTGCGATCCTGCTCTTTAGTGTCTCTGCGGTCTATCACCGCGTTCCATGGTCACCTGCGAAGAAAAAGATTTGGCGCAGATTTGATCATGCAAATATCAACTTACTTATAGCGGGTTCATATACTCCCTTTGCAGTCACGCTGTTAGAGGGTCGCGACCGCACGATCCTCTTATCGGTTGTGTGGATTGGCGCAGTCGCAGGAGTTACGATGCGAGTCTTTTGGTTAGGTGCACCCCGCTGGCTCTACGTTGCTAACTACCTGCTTCTGGGCTGGGTAGCCGTTGCATACATGCCACAGCTCTACCGTGCAGGTGGTCTTTGGATATTACTTCCAATCATTATCGGAGGCCTGTTTTATTCTGTAGGGGCGATTTTTTACGCTCTGAAGCGGCCAGGACGCGAGGCAAAATACTTTGGTTTCCACGAGCTTTTCCATATATTTGTACTAGCCGCGTGGGTTTCGCAGTATGTGGCGATCTCGGTGGCGATTTACAGTAAGTAAGGCCTTGCTCTAACCTAAGGCTCTATTCATTCGAACTGCGAGGTGCATGATGGCTGAGAAAAGCTCATTCTTAAACTGGGTTGGATTCAAGGGCGAAGAGCCAAATCAACCCTCCTCAGTTGATCGCATCCGCGAACTCG
>WLHF01000070.1 GCA_009702835.1 Actinomycetota bacterium | reverse complement strand
CACTTGGTGCTCCGCCACTTGGTGCTCCGCCACTTGGTGCTCCGCCACTTGGTGCTCCGCCACTTGGTGCTCCGCCACTTGGTGCTCCGCCACTTGGTGCTCCGCATGTAGGTGGGCATGCGGCAAATGCCGGAGGTGATAGGTTAATTGTTGTTGCCGTAAAGGCGATAATTAAAACCGTGCTTAATCGCTGCCTTCTAGCGCGGCCTACCTTGTTAAGTAGTTTGTTCATCACATGTCCCTAGACAAGAACTTCTACTCTAAAGTGGGGTGGAGCCTCCACACCACTCTTGTAATTAATAGAGTATTGCCAAAAAGATTACTCCTAATTTTTTAATTTGCAAAGGAAATCAGCGATTAGTAATATCGGCTGCGCTGAAACTTTGACCAGGCCTTGCATGGGGTGTCATAGCGCATCGTGATGTAGCGAAGCCCCCAGCGAATCTGTGTTACAGGATTACTTCGCCAGTCATCGGCGATCACTGCCATCTTTGCAGCCGGTAGCGCCTGAGCGATTCCATGTGCACCTGAGCGAGGATTATGTGCCTTGTAGTTCCAGTGGCTCTCTCTCGTCCAGAGCTTATTGAGGCAGGTGAACTGGCCATCATTCATTCCATACTCATCGGTCAAAATCGATTGAGCTACAACTTTGGCGCCGACGATTGTTCGGGCCATCTCAACTTGAAGAGAGATAGATGAGACCAGTGCCATCTCACTTGAAAAAATCGCACCAACGGGTGTGGCCGCTAAATCGATAGAGCCATAAAGGGCGGCAGCGCTCAGAGCTGGCGCTACCTGTGCAGCTAAAGCGTTGCTCGCAATCTCGGGCTCGATCTGAATCTGGCTCGTCATCGGAAACTCAAGGCCGTAGGCACTCGGTAGGACCGAGCTCAGAAAGAGCATCGAGGCGATAACGCCCCAGATAGCTACGTACTTATTGCGAAGCTTCATCTGACCCCTTCCCCTCACCTGCCCATGAGCAATCGGCCTCAACTGAGGCTTTATTACTAACGGGGAATGGCTTTAGGCTTCCCTGTTGTGGGCTGATGGGCAAATCAAAGCCTGCATGAGTCGCAGATTCTCAGAAAAGGCGCTCCCTGTGGATGGGTAAAAGCGCAGGTCAGATGAGGTAATGTCCGAAATGCACCAAATGTGACTGTGAGATTGATTTAAGGGCTTTCTTAGGGGCTTGGCCAGAGTTGGCCGCCCTATCCAGCGATGGGGCCCTCCAACAGCTCGGTGACAAGGGCTGCGATCGGCGAGCGCTCAGATCTAGTTAAGGTCACATGGGCAAAGAGCGGGTGGCCCTTGAGCGTCTCAACGACTGCAACGACTCCATCGTGGCGACCGACCCGCAGGTTATCGCGCTGTGCGACATCGTGAGTTAAGACAACGCGCGAGCCGGCTCCGATTCGAGAGAGGACGGTTAATAAGACTCCGCGCTCTAGCGACTGGGCCTCATCGACAATGACAAATGAGTCGTGCAGAGAGCGACCACGGATATGCGTCAGTGGCAGAACTTCGATTAAACCCCGATCGACGATCTCATCGATCACTGCCTGGCTCACAAGTGCGCCCAAAGTGTCGAAGACGGCCTGGGCCCAAGGCGACATCTTTTCGCCCTCACTGCCCGGAAGGTAACCAAGCTCCTGTCCACCAACTGGATATAGGGGTCTAAAGATAAGGACTTTTTTATGAATGCGTCTCTCCATTACCGCCTCCAACCCAGCGCACAACGCCAGCGCCGATTTACCAGTTCCGGCCCGGCCACCGAGAGAGACGATGCCCACTGAATCATCTAATAAGAGGTCGAGTGCAACGCGCTGTTCGGCGCTGCGTCCATGTAGACCAAAGGCGCTGCGATCTCCGCGCACTAACTGCAGTTGCTTATCGGCCGTTACTCGAGCAAGTGCGCTGCCTCGATCAGAGTGCAGAACGATGCCGGTGTGAACAGGTAGTTCGTGGGCAGCTTCGTGATCGGCGCGATCGGATGCATATAAATCATCGATCGTATTAGATCCCACAGTTAATTCGACGATGCCGGTCCAGCCGCTGTTGGATACGAGTTCGGCTAAATACTCTTGGGCCTCAACACCGACTGAGGATGCTTTAACACGAAGCGGTAAATCTTTAGTAACCAAGACAACCTGCTTGCCATCGCCCATTAAGTTTTTGGCTATTGCCAGGATTCGCGAATCATTAGTGCCATCGCGCAAGAAGCCTTGGGGCAGAGTTGAAAGATCGTTGTGGTTAAGCTCTACTGAAAGTGTTCCACCCTCTGGAGTAATAGTGAGGGCTTTATCGAGTCGTCCATGGGTAATGCGCAGATCATCTAGGGCGCGAAGTGCCGCTCTGGCAAAGTATCCGAGCTCGGGGTGATCGCGTTTGCTCTCTAACTCGCCAATAACTGCGATCGGGATAATGACTTCATGCTCTGCAAACTTATAGAGCGCGCCAGGATCGGCCAGCAAAACACTGGTATCTAAAACAAAGGTCTTCTTACCGCTTTGACTCTTGGAAGCCAATGGCTGAGCTCCTCGATTTAAGTTGTACTAGTTGGGACCTGCTTCGGATATGAAAAATGTAGAACTAGTTGGGCTCAACATCGCTCCGACACGCTTGCCCGTTGTGTTAAATCTAAGCGAAGAAGTTATGAACCAAAGCGGCGTTGTCGAAGGGAATATGCACGCAGGGCACGCAAAAAATCAACTCTACGAAAATCTGGCCAGTAGGCTTCACAGAAATAGAACTCCGATGATGCGCTCTGCCACAACATAAATCCGCCCAGGCGTTGCTCTCCCGATGTGCGGATTAAAAGCTCAGGGTCGGGTTGCCCAGCTGTATATAAAAACTTTGAAATCTCCTCCGTCGAGAGATTGGCCTTTGCTTGATCGAGTGAGTGACCCGACTTTTCCTCTTCACTCAAATAACTCTTAACAGCATCGACGATTTCTCTGCGCCCGCCGTAACTAATAGCGACGTTAACTTCGACACCATCGTCGCGAATTGGCTTAAGGCTGTTAAGTTTTTGACTGAGCCATTCAGGTAGCAAATCCAGTGCGCCAACGGCCTTGATATTCCAACGGCCTGTGGCCGCTAACTCATCGACGGTATCTCCGATAATCTGCAGTAACTCGTCGATTTCAGAGGCGCTACGTTTGAAGTTATCGGTCGATAGCAGCCACAGAGTTACAACGCGTACATCGGCATCATCGCACCAACCAAGAAACTCAATGATCTTGCTAGCTCCGGCCTTGTGGCCATTGGGATCGCCCTGATTGGGATTAGCCTTTGCCCAGCGGCGATTTCCATCGAGAATTACGCCAACGTGATGCGGAGTCTTTGAAAAATCTAGATCTCTTACTATGCGCCACTCATAGAGTGGGTAGAGAAGTGACTTTATAAATTTACGGATAGCTGCGTACAACTCGGCGCTCAGCTAATAACGATGCCACAGGAAGAGTGCCGGCCAAGATCAATCCCAGCATCTTCATAATCGGCCAGCGGGCTTTAGTGGCAAATTGAATCGCGGTTAATATGTAGATCGGATACAGGTAGCCATGGACCATAGGAATCCAGATGATTGAACTATGTAGCTCAGGGGCGTCGAAAATATATTTAACTGGCATATACACAAACCACAGGAGCAGTGACATGAGGCCAGAGACGATGGCCATAACTCGAAAGCGAAGAACGGCGGATTTCATGTGCCTACCTTACGGCGATAGAAGGGCAGGTACAGCACCACTGCAGCCATGAGCCACCAGATGACTACATATGAGAGGTGTTGCCAGTAAAAACCTGGGATTCGAGAAGTGAGTTTTTCAGCACTAACTCGGGCCCTAATGAGCTCATTACCTTTGTGGTTTTCAGAGCTAGCCAGAATATAGCCATCAAATAATTCTAAATCGCTGCTACCCACAATAACGGCGCTATCGAGGCGCGAAATTACGCCGAGTGAATTATCAGCGCGATCACCATCTTGATGTGCATGTAAAAGCCCAACAATATTTAACTCCATGGACTGTTGAATATCTGGATTGAGCAGACGCTCTGACCAGAGACCACGTACTACCAAAATCCCTTCAGTATCGCCCACCTGCAAAAGTGCGACCTCCCAATCATCCATCTCTCCATAGCCATCGACCTGGCCCGGTGCTCTGTAATTGGCGACATAGTGTCCAGAAACTTTCACACTTCGATTGATTGCACTGGGGTTCAGTGATGTATTTGCTGTAGCTATAGATTCGAGTGCAACTACTTTTTTATCAATCGTAGTTGCGCTGACAAGACTTGCCTTTAAGGCAGCTGCCCGATCTAACTGCCACATTCCTAGTGCGAAAAAAACTGCGGCAAGAATTACAACGCCAACTCCTGAGGCAATTCGTGGAGCAAGAGAGTTACTTTTCGTCTGTGTCATGGCTTCGATCTACGCCCATAAAGCGCTTATAGAAACTGCGCATCAAGAAAACTACGGCGATAATCAAAAGTGCAATAGTGATTGAGCCTGCAGGCCCCATCTCGATATTTTTTTGCATGACATAATCATCCCATGCCAGCTGAGTTCTCATACAACGACCGATACGGGATTCGCCCCGGAAATCGATGGCTTGCACCAGCTATCTTTTTTGCAGTAACTGGGATCGCATGGCTGTTGTGGGCCGGACTGCACCACTCAAATCCACCCATTAGATACTCACTCATCTCATATGCCATCACCTCTGAGAAAGAGATTTCAGTGCGCTATTCGGTGCAACGCCATGATAAAGATGCAGTAGTTATATGCACACTCATCGCACGCGATTTCCAGAAGAATGTCGTCGGCCAGATCGATGATGAGATTGAGCCAGGGCTTGCACAGCTTGAGAGGACTACTTCCGTGCAATCACGGGGTCCTGCAGTCAATGCCGATGTAATTAGTTGTCGCCGCAAGTAATCACCTAGTACCGTTGCTCCTTATGAGCACACAGACATGGCTGACGCAGGAAGCTGCCGATCGTTTGCGCGCCGAATTAGAAAACTTTGAAGGTCCAGGACGCAAAGAGATCACGGCCAAAATCGAAGCCGCCCGTGCCGAAGGTGATTTAAAAGAGAACGGCGGCTACCACGCCGCTCGTGATGAGCAGGGCAAGATGGAGGCGCGCATCCGCCAGCTAAAGCAGATGCTAGAAAATGCCTACATCGGTACACCACCACCAAGTGCCGATGGCAAGGTCGGTGCCGGGATGGTTGTCACTGCCCACATTGCCGGTGATGAGATGAAGTTCTTGCTGGGATCTCGCGAAATCGCATCGGGTGATTTAGATGTCTATAGCGAAAAATCTCCACTTGGCGCAGCTGTGATGGGCGCTGAGATTGGTGCAACAGTTTCTTACACCGCACCCAATGGTCGAGAGATCACGGTCGATATTAGGTCGGCCGAGTTTTACGCCTAAAAGTAGCTAGCTTTAAGTAGAGGTATTAGCGTATTTGCGTACGCTCAATGGAATAAAAATCACCATTAAAAGAAGCATGTAGAGAAGTGATGTCTCCAAAGGGTGCTGACTAGGCCACGAGCTAGCGGTGGCGCCGAACTCGTTTTTTAAACCAAATAACTGCCTGCATGCTGCGACCATCGAAGAGACAGGGTTCCATTCGGCTACATACTGCAGCGCCCTTGGCATTCCAGTTGTTGGAGCAAAGGCATTTGATAAAAATGTCATTGGAAATGTAACTAAGAATCCAACGTTTTGAACGACTCGGGCATCTCGAACCACTAGACCTACATAGATACCAATCCATGAGAGGGCATAACCAAAAGCAAAGAGAAATAGGAAACCTAGAGCAACTCTCATAAAGCCAGAGGTGGGGCGCCATCCCACTGCAAAGCCAGCGGTAGCCAT
>WLHF01000007.1 GCA_009702835.1 Actinomycetota bacterium | reverse complement strand
GTGACCAAAGAACCAGAACAAGTGCTGGAACAACATCGCGCCACCATTAGCCGGATCAAATAAGTGAGAACCATAAATGCGATCTGCTTCAAGTCCAAGTAAAGCGGCGGCAAATGGTGGAAATGCTAGAAGAACGAGAATCGATGTCAAAAGTACGTTCCAAGAAAAGATCGACATACGAAACATCGTCATACCTGGTGCGCGCATAGTGAAGATTGTTGTTACGAAGTTAACGCCACCAAGAATTGTTCCAACACCACTAATCGCTAAACCAACGAGCCAAAGATCAGCACCGATTCCAGGTGAGTAGGTTGCATTCGAGAGTGGAACATAGACGGTCCAGCCAAATGATGCCGCTCCCCCTGGAGTAAGAAAACCGGCAAAGGCCATGAAACCGCCGAAGAGGTAGAGCCAGTACGACAACATGTTAAGTCGTGGGAAGGCGACGTCGGCGGCGCCGATTTGCAAAGGCATGACTACATTAGCAAAGCCGACAAAGAGCGGAGTTGCAAACATCAAAAGCATGATTGTTCCATGCATAGTAAAGATCTGGTTGTACTGCTCATAGCTCAAGAACTGCATACCTGGGCGCGCTAACTCACTGCGCAGGGCCAGCGCCAAGACTCCTGCGATTAGAAACCAAGCGAAGGAGGTGATCAGGTAGAGATAGCCGATCGTCTTGTGGTCAGTTGAGGTAATCCACTTAACGAAGTTTTTTCCCTTAACCGAGGGTGGCGGTGCACCTGAGCTCATTGTTGGGCGTTCGGCATACGTCGTCATGCTTGGCTCCCCTTTAAACTTTCAAGATAGTTTTTGTACTCGGTCGGAGTTACAACTTTTACGGTAAATCGCATCTGGGAGTGAGCACGACCGCAGTGCATATTACAGCGACCTGGATATTCACCTAACTTCTTGGCCGTGAACTCAAGTTGATTTGTTACCCCAGGAAGATTTTGTATTTGAATCATAAATGCAGGGACCCAAAAGCCATGGATTACATCGTTACCGGTAAAGGTGTAGCGCACTGGCTCGCCCAGAGGTATGACCAATACCGGTGCCGCAGCAGTAGTTCCTGTGACAACTGCGCCCTTGCCAGCGTCTAGATAAGAAAACTGCCATGACCATTGAAAGCCATTGACGGCGATCTGATGCATCGCCGTTGTGCTCTTGGCAACTATTACATTTTCCTTCTGAACTGTGTAAAAAAACATTACGGCAACGATGATAAATGGAATTACTGTGTAAATAATCTCAACTGGAATGTTGTACTGCGTCTGTTTGGGGAACTCTGGTGCCCCGACCTTTGCGCGATGAAAAACAGCTGGCCACAAAATCAGGATCAGTGTGATTACTCCGACAACTCCGGCAGCGATCCACGCGCCTTGCCACAGCGGTAGCGCCTGGTCATTAACACTTGTAACGTCGGCTGGAAATCCTAGCTCTGAGACTTTCGAACAGCCGGTCAAGAAAAACACTGGGCTCATAAGGACTAAAGCGGCCAGGGCCTTTACCCTCTGTGTGCGCATGGGCTAAGGATATAGGGCGGTGGAGAAAACTCTGCTCCGAAATCTTGGGCTAGAGGTGTGGTTGAGAGCACACGCTACTTAATTGATGTGTGCGGCGATCTCTGCCGCTGCACTCTGGCCGTAGCTCTGCGCAAATCGTTCTACAAATTGCGCGGCTGTAAAGCGATACTCCTGCGTGCCCATCGTTTCAATCACATAGGTCGCGATAAGTGCACCGATTTGAGCACAACGTTCGTGACTGACTCCCCATGCAAGGCCTGCAATAAATCCAGATCTAAATGAGTCGCCAACGCCCGTTGGATCGGTCTTGGAACTCTCCTTGGGGCACTCAACCTGTACGTAATCTCCGGCCGCCGTTTCAACTTTTGCCCCCTTAGAGCCAAGGGTGACAACCCGCACTTTCACTCGGCTCAGAATCTCGGCATCGCTCCACCCGGTCTTTTGCATCGCCAGGGCTAACTCATACTCATTCATGAACAGATATGACGCGCCATCGATGAGCTGCATAATAGCCTCGCCACTCATTCGCGCCATCTGCTGAGAGGGATCGGCGGCAAATGGGATTCCCATATCTCGACATACATCGGAGTAGTGCAACATCGCCTCTGGATCATCGGGAGAGATCACGACCATGTCAAAACGACCAGATTTTTCCATGATGGGAGCGAGCTCAATATTTCTCGCCTCGCTCATTGCCCCGGGGAAAAACGATGCAATTTGATTGAGATCATCATCGGTCGTGACCATGAAATGCGCCGTGTACAGCGTCTCTGAAACTAAAACATGTGAGGTATCAACGCCGTGGCGCGATAGCCAGGCTTCATAATCTGGCCAATCTTTTCCAACGGCTGCGATTAAAACTGGATTCAAACCTAATGCACCCATACCAAATGCGATGTTGGCCGCACACCCGCCGCGGCGAACATCCAAACTATCTACAAGAAAAGAGAGTGAGATTTTTTCGAGTGATCCGACAACAAGAGAATCGGTGAACTTTCCGGAGAAGACCATTAAATGGTCAAGACCAACCGAGCCTGCTACACCAATTTTCATGTAGCGATCTTAGAGTCTAAGTAGTGTGAGTTAGTTAAATGAATCGCCGCAGGCACAGGATCCGCCAGCGTTTGGGTTATCGATTGTGAAACCCTGCTTTTCGATTGTGTCCACGAAATCAATTGAAGCGCCCATTAAATATGGATCACTCATCTTGTCGATAATAACTTTAACGCCACCGAATTCGTGGATGATATCTCCATCTTGGTTGCGGTCATCAAAGTAGAGCTGATAGCGAAGACCAGAACAGCCACCAGGTTGAACGGCCACACGAAGCATTAAGTCATCGCGGCCCTCCTGTGCCAATAGCGCAGCTACCTTCACCGCGGCGACATCGGTTAAACGAATCGCAGTTGTTAATGAGTCAGTTGGTGTCTCTGTAGTCATGTGTGGCTCTCCTCGAACTAGATGAGATAAGCCTACCTTCTCCCCCTAACCCTTGCGCGCCAAAGAGGTAGAAAAACTAATATAGTTAGTCACATGGCTAATGAATCAACTGGCAAGGGGCGCCCGACCCCTAAACGTAAAATCTCAGAGGCAAAGCGAATCACATCCTCCCTTGCCCCAGTAGTAACAAAGGATCAAAAGCGCGCGGCAAAAGTGGCCTCTCGCCAAGAGCGTGTTGCATCTCGTACTGCATACCTTCGTGGGGATGAAAGCGCACTGCCCGCCCGTGACCGAGGTCTCGAGCGCCGCTTCGTGCGCAACTATGTCGATTCTCGCCGTTCAATCGGTGAGTATTTTCTGCCAATTATCTTTGTAGTCCTCATCCTGACTCTTATTCCCAAGCCGGCAGTCCAGTTCGCTGCTATAGCAGTTATGTACGGTGTCTTACTTATCGCCGTAATCGATGGAATTTTCTTGAGCCGAAAAATTCGCACACTGGTTTCTGCAAAATTTCCAGATGCGCCAACTAAGGGACTAGGTATGTATGCCTGGCTACGCTCTACGCAGATGCGTCGACTACGTGCACCACACCCGCAGAGAAAAGTTGGCGACGGCGTTAATTAAGCGCGGGGATTTGGGCTTTCATTTTTAGCTGGATCTTTTTCAGGTAGTTTTCCTAGTGCAGTATCAATCGCCCTCATGGTGGAGGGATCTAATTTTACACCTGCAGCTTTCACATTTTCCCTCACCTGAGATGGCTTTGTTGCACCCATAATCGCAGATGAGACATTTGGATTCTGTAAAACCCAGGCAATAGCCAACTGAGACATTGTTAAGCCAGCCTCTTTAGCAACAGGTGCTAATTTTGCGACAGCTGTAAGGACTTCCTCGCGAAGCCACTCTGAAATCATTCCGGCACCACTCTTCTTATCGGTTGCACGTGATCCCGCTGGCGCTTTCTTACCAGGCAGATACTTTCCAGAGAGAACGCCTTGCGCCATCGGTGACCATACGATCTGTCCTATACCCTCTTTGACCGAGAGTGGAACAACTTCGGCCTCAATCACTCGCCAGAGCGCCGAATACTGGGGTTGGCTAGAGACGAATCGGTTGTAGCCATGTGCATCTTGAATTGTTAGCGCCGATGCAATCTGCGCAGCGCTCCATTCTGAAAACCCTATGTAATGCACCTTGCCAGCACGAATTAAATCGTCAAAGGCGCTGAGTGATTCTTCCAATGGGGTTTCAACGTCGAAACGGTGCATTTGATATAGATCGATGTGATCTGTTTTCAGCCGCTTGAGTGATGCGTTACAGGATTCAATAATATGTTTGCGTGATAAGCCGCGATCATTTTTTCCAGGACCTGTTGGCCAATAAACCTTTGTAAATAGTTCGTAGGATTCACGTCGCACGCCTTTGAGCGCCTTGCCCAATACAACTTCGGCGCGAGTGCCTGCATAGACATCGGCCGTATCGAAGGTAGTGATGCCTTCATCAAGTGCAGTTTTGACGCACTTGATTGCAGCTTCGGCCTCTACTTGAGAGCCATGGGTGATCCAGTTTCCATAGGAGATCTCAGAAACATACATCCCAGTACTGCCAAGGCGACGATATTCCATGGGATGACCCTAGAACCTGCGAGGTTATTTGCCAACCTCACCACAGTGTGGTTGCCTACGCCTACAACTTAATAGGTTTCTCATTAGGGGAAGTTCGGTGAAACTCCGGCGCTGACCCGCAACCGTAAGGCGCACTTTGAAAAGCGCTAAGTCGGATTACCTAATGAAAGACAGTAATCGACATGACACCCGCCGAGGTTTGCGGGGTGTGGTCCTAGATACAAGTGCGATTTCTGCACTTTTAGATGGTACTAACCCTGTGAGACTCTTCAACTTTCGAGAGGCTCCACTTCAATGAGATTAAAATCAATACTCGTATCGCTCACAATTCTTACATCTTCTCTCTTCTTAACTCCATCTGCTACCGCAGCCGACAAAGGCTGGCGATACTGGGGATACTTCCAAAGCGCACCAGATAAAACCAAGTGGACAGCGGCAATGACTGGACCAACCGTTGATATCGCAGATGGCTCCGTTGAAGGTTGGTCATTTGTATTTGGCAGTGATGATATTCCTTCGCTTGCACCAAAGGTAAGGCCAGATTTCAATAAAATCTGCGGTAGCACAAAGGCAGATCCAGACACTAAGCGGATCGCGCTAGTAATAGATTTCGGATCGACTGCATGGGCCCCCAAAGGTGAGAAGCCTGCAAAGAGCATTACGCAATGCGTACGTACAGCAAAGACATCACAGGGAATTGATGTCTTGGGTCAAGTAGTGAAGATCCGAGCGGCTTCATCGGGTCTGATCTGTGGCCTCAATGGCTTCCCAGCTAAAGAGTGTGGTGTTGAAATCGCAACTCCCAAGGCTCTAGCAAAGAAGAAATAATAATCTTCTTATGAAGAAGCTCTCACTTCACCCACTGACATGGTGGATATGGTCCTTTGCAATTGCGATCTCGGTCGCAAGGGCAAACACACCAATATTTGCACTTGTATCAGTGGGTGTTGTGGGATTAATTGTTCTGGCACAACGCGATGATGCTCCCTGGGGTAAGAGCTTTAACTGGACTTTAAAGATTGCACTTTGGATATTGATGGTTCGCACTTTTATTGGAACCGTAATCGGAGTCCCGATCCCCGGGACAACTCTCTTTACTTTTCCCAGAGTGCCACTCCCAGATTGGATGCCAGGTATACGCATTGGTGGCGCAGTAACGCTGGAGCGTCTTTCATCGGCCTTAAGTGAAGGCGTCACCATCTGTGCCATCATCGTGATATTTGGGGCAGCTGCATCGCTCACGAGTCCGCATCGATTATTACGAGTACTTCCAATATTTGTTTATGAGTTTGGTGTAACAGTTGTAATCGCGACATCAGTTTTGCCGCAGTTAGTAACAAGTGTGACTCGAATCCGCCAAGCTCAACGCCTACGCGGGCAAAACACCAAAGGCTTTGCATCATACAGACGTGTAGCAATTCCCTTGCTCGAAGAGTCGCTTGCCCGCTCTCTAGATTTAGCTGCATCTATGGATTCCAGAGGCTACGGAGTCAGCCGTAAGCGCTCTCGCTACCGCCCCATTAGTTGGCGTATCAGCGATAGCGCAGTTGCTCTCTCAGGATTATTAGTTATGGGGTTATCGTGATTAAGTTTTCAAATGTTTCGCTGGTGTATCCAAATTCAACTACTACGGTTCTCGAAAATCTTAATTTAGAGATCGCCGAAGGTGAGTTGGTACTTGTTATCGGGCCAACAGGATCGGGTAAATCATCTCTATTGCGATTGATAAATGGTTTGGTGCCACACCACACCGGTGGGATATTGGCTGGAGATATAACGATTGATGGCCTATCAACGCGCGAAGTTAAGCCCGGGGCTCTAGCACACCTAATTGGAATCGTAGGTCAGAACCCCATCAATGGCTTTGTCGCAGATACGGTCGAGGAGGAGTTGGCCTTTGCAATGGAGGCGCTCAATCTGCCAAATGAGACTATGCGAAAGCGCGTTGAAGAGTCGCTGGATTTAATGTCACTGGTGCCTCTTCGATCGCGCACTATTGCAACACTCAGTGGTGGGGAACAACAACGCGTTGCAATCGCTAGCGCTCTGGTCATGCATCCAAAAGTTCTGGTTTTAGATGAGCCAACTAGCGCCCTCGATCCAATAGCTGCCGAAGAGGTCTTATCGATTTTGCACCGTTTAGTTCATGACTTGAGTATTACCATCGTCATCGCCGAACATAAATTAGAGCGTGTAATCGATTTTGCAGATCGCATCGTTCATATCACCGGTGATGGAGCGACAACTGTTGGAACGGCGCAAGAGATAATGGAAAGCTCGCCAATCGCTCCCCCCATTGTCCACTTGGCTCGAGCCCTTGGATTAAAAGATGCTGGATTATCTGTACGAGACATGCGTCGTGCAACCCAGGTCTTGCGCGAATCAGTACCAATATCCAAGCCCACCGCTCTCTCTGTAAGCGCAGTTCCTGTTATAGAGATTACAAAACTAACTGTTGCTTACGGGAGTAAAATTGCACTTGATTCGATCACGACCACAGTCTTTGATAATGAAATCGTCGCTGTCATGGGGCGAAATGGAGCTGGAAAGAGCTCTCTGCTTCGATCAATAGCCGGAGTAAATGAGATGCAAACCGGCACCGTAAGCGTGCACTCACTTCTATCAAAAGAGTTACATAGCAAGCTGCGCAGGCAAACTATCGGCTACATCCCCCAAGAGCCAAGTGATCTTCTTTATGCCCAATCAGTTGAGAGAGAGTGCGAACAGGCAGATAAAGACAATCAGATTCCACCTGGGACTACATACGCAGTACTTGCGCAATTAGTCCCTGGGATTTCCCTGCATACCCATCCTCGCGATTTATCTGAGGGACAGAGGTTGGGTTTAGCCTTAAGTGTTGTGCTTTCAGCAAATCCTAAAGTGCTCATACTCGATGAACCGACGCGAGGATTAGATTACGAAGCCAAGAAATCACTCACACGAATACTGCTTGAGTTTGCATCAATCTTTAATCGTGCCGTTGTTATCGCAACACACGATGTAGAACTCGTGGCCGAACTAGCCAGCCGGACTATCTTTCTTGCAGATGGTGAGATCGTTGCTGATGGTCCAACGATTGAACTCCTACTCTCATCCCCAGCTTTTGCCCCTCAAGTTGCCAAGGTCATGTCGCCACAGCCCTGGTTGCGAGTACGCGATGTAATCGCCGCAATTGAGAGTAAATCTCCATGATGTTGACAAAAGATGTCGTTAGATTTTCACGTCGTAGCGCAGCTGTTTTGACTATTACATCCTGCATTAGCGTGGCAGGCTTTCTCTGGCCATTTTTCTACTCAGGTGAGAATCTGCCACGAACACAGATTTTTTTCTGGCTTGCCATAACAGTTGCTGTGGTTCTAACCATCTCTGAGGTTTCGAACTCCCAGCTAGATGCAAAGTCGGTTGCGCTCCTCGGAGTTTTATCTGCCCTAGTTGCGGCGTTACGCCCACTAGGTGCAGGCGCCGTTGGAATCGAACCGATGTGGTTTTCAATAATATTAAGTGCACGAGTATTTGGTCCCTCCTTCGGTTTTCTTCTTGGCATCACATCGATTTTTATTTCAGCACTCCTTACCGGTGGTCTTGGCCCATGGCTGGGCTATCAAATATTTGCCGCCGCATGGATCGGCCTTCTCGCAGGACTGCTACCAGGTCGAAAGAGCGTCCGCGGTAACAAAGAGATTGCGATGCTCATGCTCTTTGCAGTTTTTGCAAGTGAACTATTTGGGATTTTGATGGATCTTCAGTTCTGGCCTTGGGCACTTGGCGCCAATACACAACTATCTTTCCTTGCCGGTGCCCCGATCGCTGAGAATCTTTATCGCTTCTTTACTTTTCACTTTCTAACAGCGATGGCCTGGGATCTACCCAGGGCCGTATTTACTTCGGGCCTCATACTCATCGCAGGACAGCCTGTACTAACAGCTCTGCGACGCACGTATGTACGGGCAGCTTTCCTTACTCCCATTGAATTTATCGAACGTGAGAGGCAACAAAAGGGAGCTTAACAACCTCAACTAAAGAATCTCGGCCACGAACATCGATTACTAACTGATCACCTATTTTCACCTTCGATGATAGAAGCGCGATACCGATTCCAACTTTAAGTGTTGGAGAAAAAGTTCCACTGGTAACTTCACCAAGAAGATCTCCTGCTGAATTCTTGACCTGCATGTGTCCACGCGGGATTCCACGATCTAAGGATTTAACTCCAACACTTCGCCTTAAAGGTTGATTGGCCTTCTCTTTGCGCAGGGATTGGCTACCGATAAAGCTCTCTTTGTCCCAGCCGATGGCCCATGATGCACTTGCCTGCACTGGGGTGATGTCTAATGAAAGTTCATGTCCATGTAATGGATAGCCCATCTCAGTACGCAATGTATCGCGGGCACCTAAGCCACAGACTAGACCGCCAAGAGGTTCGATGGCGGCAACGAGTGAATCCCAAACACGGGAGGCATCGCTGACCTTTGGAAGAAGCTCATATCCAAGTTCGCCTGTATAGCCAGTACGGCAGAGAATTACCTTAGCTCCACCGATAACAACATGGGAAAATGCCATGTAATCAATATCAGTGTTGACTCCCAGAGATTGCATTACTTGGGGTGCTAGCGGACCTTGCACGGCTATAACTGCAAACTCATTATGAAGATTGGTAACTGTTATTCCTGCTGGTGCCATTGATTCAAGAGTTGAAACCACGTCGGTAGTATTGGAAGCGTTAGGAACTAAAAAAATATCATCTGGGGAGTTTCGATAGGCAATCAGATCATCGATGACTCCTCCTTCGGGGTTGCACAGCAATGTGTACTGAGCCGACCCGTCCTGGACTCGATTGAGGTCATTTGTGAACATCGTGTTGAGAAAATCAAGGGCGCCAATACCGATCACTGATGCCTTGCCTAAGTGGGATACATCGAAGATTCCGACTCGCTCACGCACGGCCGTGTGCTCGGCTATGACTCCACCGCCAGGATATTCAATAGGCATCATCCATCCGCCAAAATCAGCCATCTTTGCAGTACGGGCTACATGCTTGTCGTTAAGCGGGGAGATCTTCATTGTACAAACCTACCAATACATCTATTACGCTAAGGCCTATGACCACATTAAAAATCTCCGATGGCCTCCTTAAAGATGAAGTTCTAGTTTTAGGCTTGGCATCTACAAACGCCAAGGGCGGCATTGCAATTGAATCCGGTGACTTAGCCATCGATACAAAAGCAATTCTGGCATCACTTATTGAAATGGGTGCCACAGGCGCCGCAGATGAGGTCATTAAAACTCCGGGTAGCGCAGTTAGCATGATGGTCTTTACCGGACTTGGCAAAAAATCTAACTCCTACTCACACGAGTCATTGCGCCGAGCAGCTGGTGCGGCATCACGCGCTCTGGCCGGTACAGGTGCTGCAACATTTTCCCTCTCTTCCACCAGTACCGAATCCATCGCCGCTGTTGCCGAAGGAGCAGCCCTTGGGGCATATGTATTTAATGAGTTCAGGGGATCATCGAAGGCTGAGCACAAAGCGGCGTTGAAGAGTATTACCATCTTCAGTAAATCTGCCTCCAAGCCAGAAGCAAAATCCGCCATTGCGCGCGCAAAGATTATTGCCGATTACACTTTTTTAGTACGCGATTTAATCAATACCCCGCCTTCACATTTAACGCCTGACTCTTTTACTAAAAAGTTGACAGTTGCATTTAAGGCTGCCGGCGGATTAAAAGCCGGTTTAAAGATAAGCATCTTGGATGAGAAGCAACTTAAATCTCAGGGCTTTGGTGGAATTTATGCGGTTGGTCAAGGTTCGGCTAATCCCCCACGTCTACTCCATATCTCCTACACACCTAAGGGTGTTATAAAAAAGCGTTACGCATTTGTTGGTAAGGGAATCACCTTCGACACAGGTGGTTTAGCTCTCAAGCCGGCCCTTGGCATGGAAGCGATGAAATCAGATATGAGCGGCGCCGCTGCAGTATGTGCGGCAACGCTAGCTATTGCAGCGCTCAAGCTCCCTGTTGCAATTGAAACGTGGGCACCTCTTGCTGAGAATATGCCGAGCGATAAAGCCACTCGTCCAAGTGACATCATTACGATTTTTGGCGGAAAAACTATTGAAGTTTTAAATCCCGATGCAGAGGGGCGTTTAGTCTTAGCCGATGGCTTAGTAAAGGCACAAGCTAGCAAAAATAGGCTCGATGGAATCATCGATGTAGCAACGTTGACCGGGGCTCAAGTTGTGGCCCTTGGCACGCGCACGAGTGCAGTCATGACAAATAACGAAGAGTTCTCATCGGAGTTCTTGGCTGCAGCCTCAACAAGTGGCGAACAGTTCTGGCCGATGCCATTACCTTTAGAACTACGTGCATCTCTTGACTCACCAGTTGCAGATATGGCCAATATCGGAGATCGAAGTGGCGGTATGTTGGTCGCCGGCCTATTCTTAAAAGAGTTTGTTCATCCAGATCTGCCGTGGCTACATTTAGATATCGCAGGACCAGCCTTTAACACCGCCAAGGCGCATGGATATACCCCTGTCGGTGGCACCGGTATCGCACTTCGCGCACTCGTGACCTTGGCTGAAGGGTCAAGTAACTAAGCATTGGGCAGTTTCACCCCCCGTACGGCAAGATAGAGTCCTGCAGTTATCCCACGAACGGAGCAGTACACGTGCCAGAATTTGATTTAGTCATCATCGGTGGGGGTAGCGGCGGATATGCCTGCGCCCTGCGAAGTGCTCAGTTAGGAAAGAGCGTTGTTCTCATCGAGGCCGACAAGGTCGGCGGCACATGTTTGCACAGAGGCTGCATTCCAACAAAGGCGCTGCTGCACTCGGCCGAGATTGCCGATGGTGCTCGTGAAGGTGCAAAGTTTGGAGTTAAATCAAGCTTCGATGGAATCGACATGGCTGGAGTCAATAGCTACAAAGATGGCGTTGTATCCCGTCTTCATAAAGGCTTGCAGGGTTTAATTAAGTCACGTGCGATTACATACGTTGAGGGACATGGAAAGTTAGTCTCAAAAAACTCGGTAGAAGTTAACGGTCAGATTTACACCGGAAAAAATATTGTTCTTGCAACTGGATCCTATGCCAAGAGTTTGCCAGGTTTAGATATCGATGGAAAACAGATCATTACATCCGACCATGGAACAAAGATGGATTATGTTCCAAAGAGCGTTATCGTCTTAGGTGGCGGGGTCATCGGTTGCGAGTTTGCATCTGTGTGGAAATCATTTGGCGCTGAAGTAACAATCATTGAAGGTCTGCCACATTTAATCGCCCTTGAGGATGAGTCATCGAGCAAGCAGTTAGAGCGTGCATTTAAGAAACGTGGAATCAACTTCGAGCTTGGAACATTTTTCAAATCTGCTACCACCAGCAAAAAAGGTGTTGAAGTTACCCTTGAAAATGGAAAGAGCTTCACCGCCGAAATTCTCCTGGTCTCAGTCGGTCGTGGCCCAGTTTCAGCCAACTTGGGCTATGAAGAGGCTGGCATCACTATGGATCGTGGCTACGTTTTAGTTGATGACAAGTGCCGCACCAACGTGCCTGGGATCTGGGCCGTTGGTGATCTCATACCGACATTGCAGTTGGCCCACGTGGGCTTTGCCGAAGGTATGTTGGTCGCTGAAGAGATTGCAGGATTAAATCCACGTCCAATTAACTATGATGGAATCCCCCGTGTTACATACTCTGATCCTGAAGTTGCATCGGTTGGCTTAACAACTGCCGAAGCAAAGAGACGTGGACATGATGTAATCGAGCTCAGTTATGACTTAGCTGGAAATGGTAAGGCGCAGATTCTTGGAACTGCCGGCTCTATTAAATTAATCGCTGAAAAAGATGGTCCAATTCTCGGTGTGCATATGGTCGGTGCCCGTGTTGGCGAACTATTGGCCGAGGCCGAACTGATCTTTAACTGGGAGGCGCGTGCAGTCGACGTAGCATCCTTGATTCACGCCCACCCTACCCTCTCTGAGGCGATGGGTGAGGCACATATGGCACTTGCAGGCAAACCGCTCCACGCACACGGATAATCAAGGAGAATATAGATATGTCATTTTCACTAACCATGCCAGCACTCGGTGAGAGTGTTACTGAAGGAACTGTTACGCGATGGTTAAAAAATGTTGGGGACACAGTCGCTGTCGATGAAGCGTTGCTAGAAGTTTCAACTGACAAAGTAGATACAGAGATTCCATCACCGGTTGCAGGCATTCTGCTTTCAATCGATGTTCCTATCGATTCCACCGTTGCAGTCGGTGCTCGCTTAGCAGTAATCGGAGAGAGCACAGAGGCCGCACCCGTTGTTGCCGCACCCGTTGTTGCCGCACCCGTTGTTGCCGCACCCGTTGTTGCCGCACCCGTTGTTGCAGCACCCGTTGTTGCAGCACCCGTTGTTGCAGCTCCCGTTGTTGCAGCACCCGTTGTTGCAGCACCCGTGGCAGTTCCGCCAGCGGCCCCGATTACTCAGCCAAGTGATGCCTACGTGACTCCCCTGGTTCGAAAACTCGCAAATGATTTAGGCATCAACCTTGCAAACGTTAAGGGCACAGGGGTTGGCGGACGCATTCGTCGCGAAGATGTCGAGGCATTATCTGCCCCAGTAGTAAGCACGCCGGCAGTAGCTCATGTTCCATCGGCAGCGCCTTCCGTTTCAGTTTCGCCTCTACGTGGCACAACAGTAACTATGACCAGACTTCGTAAAGTTATTGCAGCGCGCATGCTTGAATCTCTACAAGTCAGCGCCCAGTTAACAACTGTCGTCGAAGTTGATGTTACAAAGATTGCACGACTACGCGATCGCGCTAAGTCAACATTTGAGGCACGCGAGGGCGTCAAACTATCGTTCCTGCCATTTTTTGCCGTTTCAATCTGTGAGGCATTAAAGCAGCACCCCGTACTTAACGCATCGGTTGAAGGTGATCAAATTACCTATCACGGTACCGAGCACTTAGGAATTGCAGTTGATACCGAGCGCGGTTTATTGGTGCCAGTAATTGCAAATGCAGGTGATTTAAATATGGGAGGCATTGCACGAAAGATCGCCGACCTTGCTGCACGTACGCGCGATAACAAAGTAACTCCGGACGAGCTCGGTGGTGGAACATTCACTCTGACAAATACCGGTAGCCGAGGCGCTCTCTTTGATACTCCGATTATCAACCAGCCACAGGTTGCAATCCTTGGCCTTGGCGCAGTTGTTAAGCGCCCAATGGTTGTGCGCGGTGACGATGGTGGAGAGAGCATTGCGATTCGATCTATGGTCTATCTCGCCCTCTCATACGATCACCGAGTTGTAGATGGCGCAGATGCAGCACGTTTCTTAGTAACCCTCAAAGAGCGTCTTGAAGGTGGAGCATTCGAATCTGATTTAGGTCTCTAAAACCAGTGCGAGTTCCAGAGCGTATTGCTATTACCGGATCATCGGGATTAATTGGTACGGCCTTAGTTGGTCACTTAAAATCTGAGGGCCATACTGTCCAGCGCCTTGTTCGTCGTGCACCCGTTGCAGTCGATGAAGTTACGTGGGATCCGCAAACAGGGTACGTAGATTTAAACGCTCTTGAAGGTGTCGATGCGATTATTCACTTAGCTGGTGCACCAGTAGACGAAAAGCGCTGGAGTAAGAAGTTCAAGGCAGAAATCTTGAACTCGCGCTTAATGGGAACAACCACAATCGCAAAGGCGGTCGCCGAAGTTAAACCCGATGTCTTTATCTCGGCCAGTGCTGTTGGTTGGTATGGCGAGAGCGGTAACCGCGCAGTCATCGAATCGGATCGAGTGGGTGATGGTTTTCTAGCTGCAGTCTGTCGCGAATGGGAGGCTGCTGCCGATTTAGCAGTTGGGGTCCGCACCGTAAAGCTCAGAACTGGTTTGGTATTAGATCCAACGGGCGGTGCACTTGGCAAGATGCTTCCATTATTTCGATTAGGTTTTGGTGGCAAGCTCGGTAGCGGTAAGCAATGGTGGTCATGGATAACTCTGCACGATGTTGTTCGCGCAATTGATTTTGCACTTGTTGAGGATATTTCCGGTCCAGTTAATCTGAGCGCACCCAATCCAGTAACAAATCAAGAGTTCACATCGGCCTTAGCCCGCGCACTTCATAGACCTGCAGTATTTCCTGCACCAGCTTTTGCATTAAAGGCTGTACTCGGTGGCTTCTCAGGTGAGGTCTTGGGCTCCAAACGCGTTATCCCACAGGCACTTCTCGATGCTGGATTTACGTGGGACTACCCGCATCTCTCTGATGCTCTTAAGGTTTTAGTGGAGGGCTAGCTCGGCCGCTAACTTTCCAGAAAATAAGGCGCCTTGTTGTGATGGCACTGCGCAGTAATCTCCTGCAACGAAAACTCTCTCACGTATCTTTAATGCTCTAGAGAGTGATTTACCGATAAAGTGCAAAGGCAATGCCGATGGAATTTCATACTTAGCAATCAAGGGCCAATCGCGTGTATCGGTCTGCCATAAAATCGCTAGATGTCGCCTAACTTCAGACTCATTAATATTTAATCCTGTAGTCGATGAGATCAGATGTTCACCCTTTGGTGCATACGATGATGAAATATCAGAGACAACAACACTATTAATCACCGGTCCCCGCCGTTGCCCATCCACGATTAAACGGCCCGTACCCGATGGGTTGTTCTGACATGAGTGATACCAGGTAATACAACCGGCCATGGGATTAACATCACCTAGATCTAATAACTGCGCTGCAGTGCTGGAATCGGTTGCAACAATTATTGCATCAGCTGTGATCTCCCCCGTTGTGGTTTCAAGAGTTAAGTTGTTGATCTGCTCCACTCGTGTATTTAAATGTAACTCTGGTAATCTCTTTGCAAGTGCAAAGGCAAGCTCACCGACACCAAGACGTGGCAGACCTGGTGAGCCGTTAACAAATGAGCGGATAATAGATATTCCATAACGAGCATCGACAGTTTCTGGTGCGGCTAGAAATACGCCTGTCAGAAATGGGCGCAATACTCGTTCATATGTTTCACCTAGTGATGCGAGCAGCCCACCAATGGACTCATCTGCCTTAGGCCGTGATAGCAGAAGCTGCAGGAGCGCTAACTTTTGCGGAATCGATCCCGTAGCTCTATCTAGTGCTGCAAGGGGGGCATTGCGCGGATCTCCAATTGCATGACGAGAATCTCCCAGCGCAACTTCAATGACACGTGGGGCCGGGATGAAATCAATCTCACCGATGACATCGAGCTCAACAAGGGATGGATAGCGTGAGTTGATCAGTTGAAATCCGCGATCGCAGAGAAAACCATGTATTGAATCCGTTGCTACACGCCCACCCGCTCGATCACTTGCCTCTAATACAGCTACATCTGCGCCCTTGCTCTGTAGGTGCAGCCCCGCGCTCAATCCAGCCAATCCGGCGCCTACAACTACGACGTCAAATTTTTTAGCCATGCTCATTCATGAGACGCGCTTGATCGATCATCTGCGCCACCAAGAGAGCGTCTTTGTTATCGATTGGCCATGGACTGCTACCGGTGATCGCACCTGCCACCGCGCTATAGAAGAGTGCGTAATTTCCATTTTCGCCAGCGATCTCTTCTACATCATTACCTCGATGAATAAATGCCCTTGATGCAGTTGGAACGTTCCAAGTACCACCCTTGGGATACATTCCATTTCTTAGTAACTCCTCTTGTGGATCTAAATCATTAATCACCAGTGCGCCTTTAGTCCCCAGAATTCGAATCCGTGGTCCAGGTGCACCAACCACGGCACTTGCAGATAAATATGAGATCACACCGTTGAGATGTTTGATCACTAAAAGCGAATCATCATCGGCTCCTCCGCGCAAAGCCCGGACCGATGCGGTGACTAACGTTGCTGCACCGAACCAATCGATAGCCGTCGAGATCAGGTGTGGCTGTAGATCAAGTAGCTGTCCCCCGCCATCGGCGGCGTTCATGTTTTCGCGCCACGATGTTGGATTTAAATCCGGACGAAAGCGTTCAAAGCGCGAATCCATTCGGTGGATTACTCCAAGTTCACCGGATGCTATAACGCGTTTAATAGTGAGTGCATCGCTATCCCAGCGCCTGTTAAAGAAAGTTGAAACTGGAACATTGGCACTAAGGCCTGCATCGATAATCGACTTCGTTTCAGCCAGTGTGCGGCCCATCGGCTTATCAACAACTACAGGGATACCAGCCTTGATTGCAAGCAGGGCATCATGAGCATGCGCGATATTTGCCGAAGCAACAACTACTAGATCTAGTTTGTGAGCAACAAGCTCTTCGGTGGTTGCAACAACATCTACATTCGGAAAATCTAATTCAGCATGACCTGCCCGTTCGGCATTGCTGGTTTGAATTGCCGCGACTTCATACCCACACCCTTTAAGCAAAGGTGCATGGAAATAACGTCCTGCTAATCCATATCCAGCAATGCCTACGCGCATTAGCTCTTAATATCCTCACGTTGCAGTTTCGATGGCCACCAGATCTTTGGACCAATTTCATGGACCAAAGCTGGAACCAAGATTGAGCGAACAATGATGGTATCTAGAAGTACGCCAAATGCCACTGCAAAGCCAAGCTCAGCTAGCGGCACTAAAGGTAACAACCCAAGAACTGCAAAAGTTGCGGCAAGAACAACACCGGCAGAAGTAATTACTGCCCCCGTAACTGTCACGCCCTTAATAATCCCTGCGCGAGTTCCAATTTTTCCACTCTCTTCACGTACACGCGTCATCAGGAAGATGTTGTAATCAATTCCTAAGGCAACTAAGAAAATAAAGGCAAAGAGTGGGAACGAGTTGTCTCCTCCTGCAAAACCGAATATATGGTTAAAGACAAGAGCACAAACTCCCAGAGTTGCAAAGTATGAAAGCAAGACAGTTCCAAGAAGGACTATGGCACTCAAAATACTTCGCAGCAGTAATCCCAGGATGATCGTAATCACAAGTAAAATAATTGGGATAATTGTCTTGTTATCCTGATTATTTGCGGTACGCACATCAAAGTAAACAGCACTTGTTCCACCAACTAAAGATGAGGGATCTGCCGCATGGGCTAATTCGCGAATCTTAGGAATATCATTTCCAGCTTCAACGCTATCTGGTGCCTTATCTAGAGTCAGATTCAAGATGGCTTTGTTATTAACTGCCTTCAGGACCTTAGTCATTGGATCAACCAGGGGAAGAATCTCTGTAACACCTGGCGCACTCTTAACTGCAGCAGTGACAGCATCTATCTTGTCGACTGCCACAACTATTTGAGTTGGGTCACCCTCTCCACCCGGGAAGTGAGTGACAAGTAGTTTTTGTCCAACAACAGATTCTGGATTACCAGTAAATGTATCGACTGTGCCAATGCCATCAGCTTTAAGTGTGGTTGAGGCGAAAGCTAAAAGTAAGAGGACTGAACCCGTGACGACCCATGCTTTCCGAGGATTGCGACCGATTCCATTTGCAAGCTTTGACCAAGGACCGCTCATCACATGGTCATCTCCATCAAAGAGTGGACGACGTGGCCAGAAGATCCAGCGGCCAAAGATCAATAGAAGGGCAGGCAGCAAGGTAAGAATTGTGATCATCGAACATACAATTCCAATAGCACCGATTGGTCCAAGGCCAGCGGTATTTGTTAGCTGGCTAAAGAGCAAAATAAGAAGTGAGATAGCAACAGTTGATCCCGAAGCAAGAATTGGTTCCCACACACCTTTATAAGCACTCTTCATCGCATCAAAACGATTTTCGTGAAGGTGCAGCTCTTCGCGATAACGAGCGATAAGTAAGAGTGCGTAGTCGGTAGCCGCACCAATAACCAGAACTGAGAGGATTCCCTGTGATTGCCCATCGACATCAATGATGTTCTTCTTTGCAAGTAGATAAACAATTCCACCGGCAGTAGATAAGGCGAACAAAGAAGATAGAAGAGGAATAATCCATAAAATTGGGGATCGATAAACCAAAATCAAAATTATCGCGACAACACCAAGTGTTGTTAAAAGTAGTGAAGAATCCAGAGTTCCAAAAGCGCTGAAGAGATCGCCCAATAATCCACCAGGACCTGTTACATAGTGAGTAAGACCATTTGCTTCAGCTACTGGTTTGATATCTGCACGAAGGGTTGCTACAACTTCAGGCAAGACGGGTTTGTCGTTAGATAGAGTTTTTGATATCGCATTTCCATCTAGTGGGATATTTGCCAAAATTGCTTTACCATCTTGAGAAGGAAAGACAGTTATTTGCTGTCCAGGAGCTAGGAAGTCAGAAATCTTGGATGCGGTTCCATCCAGTGTTAATCCACCAACTGTTGACATATGTGCATTGATCGCAGCAAATGTCTCGGGAGTTGTTGTGCCTTCAAATAGGATCAAAGTTGGAAAATTGAAGCTGTCTTTTCCTGAAAAGGTTGCAATAACATCTGCTGCTTTTGTGGCTTCAGCGCCTTTAGGCAGAAAAGAAGAGTTGTTGTTCTCTTGAACTGAAGAGAGCTTGCCGAAAAGAGGTCCGAATATGCCTGTTATGCCAAACCAAACGATTACTACCAAGAGTGCGATGGCAAAGGGCTTGCGGGTTTTTTGTACTGACTGCGTGGACATGATGAAGTCGGCCTTTCCTAGAGGTCTCATGTGGCTTCAATTGCTTAGGAGGCAAGCCTACCTTTAGGCTAGTGCTGTGCCTGTTGTAACCCAGCCTAATCAGAGTGCAATAGCCCTCACCCACCACGGCCTCATCGATTATGAGCAGGCCTGGCAAATGCAGCGCACTATTCACTCTGAAGTAGCGCAGGGAATCCGCACCAATACTTTGCTATTACTCGAGCATCCATCGGTCTATACCGCCGGCCGCAGGACTCTAGATTCAGAAAAACCGCAGGATGGAACTCCTGTGATTGAAGTTGATCGTGGTGGAAAAATTACATGGCATGGACCGGGCCAGCTTGTTGGCTACCCAATCGTAAAACTTTCGCAGCCACATGAACTTGTAGGTTTTGTTCGCGAAATGGAGCGTGCTCTGATAAATGTCTGTGAGGATTTTGGGATTAAAGCAACGTGTGTCTCTGGTCGCTCTGGTGTCTGGATTCTTGATGAACAAGGTGATCGCAAGATTGCTGCAATTGGTATTCGAGTTGCTAAGGGAGTAACCATGCATGGCTTCGCGCTCAACGTCTCTCCAGATTTAAATGCCTACAAGCAGATAATTCCATGCGGTATCGCAGATGCAGATGTAACGTCAATGGAGAGAGAGCTAGAACGTTCAATCACAATCGATGAGGTAACACCAATCGTTGAACTTCATATCGTTGAAGCTTTAAAGCGTGTGAGCTCATGAGCATCGCCCCCGAGGGTCGCAAAATGATCCGTATTGAGGCACGCAATGCCCTGGTTCCCATTGAACGCAAGCCTGAGTGGATTAAGACCCGTGCCAATATGGGCCCTGAATACACACGTCTGAGATCTTTGGTTCAGAGTGAAGGTCTACACACTGTCTGCCAAGAGGCGGCATGCCCAAATATCTTTGAATGTTGGGAAGATAAAGAGGCAACGTTTTTAATCGGTGGAGATAAGTGCACACGACGCTGTGATTTCTGCAATATCGATACTGGAAAACCTGATCCATTAGATCACACTGAGCCACGTAAGGTCGCCGAATCTGTAAAGGCGATGGGTCTTGCCTATGCAACGATAACTGGCGTCACGCGCGATGACCTTCCCGATGAGGGCGCATGGTTATATGCCGAAACAATCAGAATGGTCCATGAGTTAAATCCAGGCTGTGGTGTAGAGATGTTAGCGCCAGATTTTCATGCCAAGGCAGATCTATTAAATCAGATATTTGAAACCCGCCCCGAGGTCTTCGCCCACAACTTAGAGACTGTCCCCCGAATATTCAAAGAGATTCGCCCCGCCTTCACCTATGAAAAATCCCTACGCGTTATATCCATGGCCCGTGATTTTGGATTGATTACTAAATCGAATTTGATCTTAGGTCTTGGCGAAACCCGCGAAGAGGTCTCACAAGCACTCACCGATCTACGTAGCGCCGGCTGCGACTTAATTACCATTACGCAGTATTTACGTCCTACTAATCGACACCACCCAGTTGTGCGCTGGGTTAAACCAGAAGAGTTTGTCGAGCTTGCAGCCGAGGCGACGGAGGTTGGTTTTCTTGGCGTAATGAGCGGTCCCCTAGTGCGCTCGAGTTATCGTGCAGGGCGCTTATACAAGCAGGCGATGGCCGCTAAGGCCGCCCATGGCTGATTTGGTTTATCCCCCAGTAATTGCAGTCATAAAAACACTCTGGAAATACTTAGGACTTAAATTTGATTTTCAGGGCGATGAAAATATTCCGCGCAAAGGTGGCGCAGTACTGGCAATTAACCATGTGAGCTACTTTGATTTTGCAATTACAGGGACCGCGGCGCTACCTGCAGGCCGATATGTGCGCTTTATGGCAAAAAAAGAGATTTTTGCAAACAGACTAGCTGGGCCTTTGATGCGCGGAATGCACCATATCAATGTCGATCGCGGAAATGGAGCGGCATCTTTTGTTGCAGCACTGCGTGCATTGAAATCTGGAGAGATTATTGGAATATTTCCTGAGGGAACAATCTCCACAAGTTTTGAAATCAAGGGATTAAAATCTGGTGCCGTTCGTCTTGCACTAGGTGCAGGTGTTCCCGTTATACCTACCATTATCTGGGGTAGCCAGCGTGTATGGACCAAGGGCGTAAAGCGAAATCTGCGACGTGAGCACATTCCAGTCACTGTCGTCTTTGGTGAGCCAATTACTTATTCGCGAAATGATGATCTTGAAGTTGCAGAGAACCAACTACGCCAGACGCTACTTGCAATGCTGCGCCAAATTCAGGATCAATATCCTGATAGCCACGTCGGACAGCGCTGGGCACCTACCCGTCTTGGTGGAACCGCCCCTGCCCCACTAAACTAGCCAGCATGTTCAAGAGAAAAGCTAAAGAAAAGAAGATCAAATCCCCACGTTTTCAAACTTTTCGGGATGCTTATAGCGTCACAAAGACCGTAAAGCCGTGGATTACATTAGCCCTCATCGGCATCTTCCTTGTTACCTGGATAATTGGAATAGGTGTCGGCATAGCTCTTGGTCACCCGGTTTACTTTGCTTTTATCTTTCTCCCTTTAGCCCTCTTAATGACACTTTTGTTCTTTACACGTCAAGCTGGAACAGCGGCTTACTCATCGATTGAAGGTCAAATCGGTGCGGGTGCAAGCGTGCTCATGGCTATCCGCAAAGGATGGGCCACTACCCCAGCAGTTGCCGTTGCTCGCAACCAAGATATGGTCCATCGCAGCGTTGGCCGCGCAGGCATCGTATTAACTGGTGAGGGCTCCAACGGCGTCAATCAAATGCTCACTGAAGAGCGCAAGAAGACTGAACGTTTTGCACCCGGTGTTCCAATCACACTTGTTGTAGTTGGCGACGAGAAGTCACAAGTGCCCTTACGCAAGCTTCAAAAACATCTACAAAAATTGCCTAAGAAATTAACTGCCCGTCAGATGCGCGAGGTTCGAGCCCGCTTAAAGGCTGTTGGTGGATTATCAATCCCAATTCCAAAGGGCCCAATGCCAACTCGTGCACCAAAGATGCGCTAACCCTTCTTAAGACCTTATTTCAGTTAACTCTTAACTAGCAGGTTAGGGGTTCGAACCCCTCACCACCCACTTATTTCTTTTTATAGCCAGTTGGACAAACAGGTTTAACCGCATTTACCTTCTTAGTGACTTTCCCTTTAACGCAAGTAATTGTTGTTGGCTTCTTTGCTGCTGCTTTATCGGCTGCTGATTTATCGGCTGCTGATTTATCGGCTGCTGATTTATCGGCTGCTGATTTATCGGCTGCTGCTTTATCGGCTGCTGCTTTATCGGCTGCTGCTTTCATTATTGACTCAACGTTATTACCGGCCAAAAATATAGCTGCTAAAGCTTTATCAACTGCAGACTTATCGGAGGCCTTTTGTTTAACGACTATTGGGACGTAGCCAATTTCAAGCCCCTTGGGTGGGGTAACCATTAAGCCCTCATCAAAACTGGCCAGAGAACCCACTGTAGGATCTTTCATCATTGAGAAATTATTCCATTCCTTCTGCATCTTCTCTATTGCACCTTGAATGCCTGCTTTTTCTGCAGCATTCATTTCAAACCTTTGCAAGGATGGTTGGTCAACGAACTTGTACCAGCGGTAAGTAACTTGAGAGCCATCTCGTAAATCAGCAGTTAGATCGCCCGAGGCTGCAGGGCTTTGTTTCCACCAACTCGGCTCTTGATAAACATGTGTAGATGTTTGCATCAGTGAGCCAAATTTGGCATTAACTAGGGCAGTCGGGGCATCTGACTCCTTAATTGCAATGCGGCTACTGCCAACCTCTTTGTAATACTGTGGGATTTTCTCTAATCGAGCACCTCCACCCATCGAAAAACCATACGCAGCTCCTGACTCAAATGTTTTGACTGCAAGTGAACTAGATAGAGTCCCCAAAATCTTGCCTTCTTGATAGACGCCAGGTGATTGCGCATTTAGTTTCGGAGAAAAAATCCCATCAGAATTTACTGATCTCGGCAAGGCGCCACCAGAGGCTAAGGCGCTTCTGAATGAATCGGAGATTGCCGAAGAGCCATATGCCGTCAGATCACGAGAGAGTGCAAAATTTCCATTTGCATCAACGGGAAACTCAAGTCCAGGAATTTTTGTGTAAATAGTCCCGGCAGTATCGGTGTATTTATGGAATGGGATTGAAGCCCATTCGGCAGCAAGAGAGCCTAAACGTCCACCCTTTACATCTAGCGTTAATCCTTTCTGAACGGGGTTTTTCACAAGTCCATCTGCAAAGAACTGTGGTGCGATAAAGACCAAGGGGCCTTTGAAATTCTTAGAGTTAATAAACATCGTCCAACTATTTTCACCTGCCATATTGTTGTAGGCGTGATTAAAGGTGGGCAGAGGTAGTGACATCCATGAATAACCAACTTGAGCTCCACTGAAATCAGGTTCTAGCGTTAAGCCATCAGGTGGAATCAACATGCGATTACTAACTTGCACCAAACCAGTTCTATTTCTAGGGGTTGGGTCCTCGCCTAATACAAAGCCAAAGAAATTCCAGCCTGGGCCCTGTAATTGATTGGAATAGCAATCTTGAACTGGGCCGATAGTAAATTTCGGCATAAGCGTTTTAAACTTTTGATTGCCCCACCATCCAAGACTTCCCTCAATAGTTTGGATCAAGTCAAAGCCTCGAGATCCATTGCTAGTCTTAATGGTGTCATTTCTTACCCATTGAGCTGCATTTGCGCAAACCTTTTGAGCGATTGAGTCCGGTTCACTTTCATTATTTGGAGTTATCCAAGAGCCACTCAGTCCTAACTGCATACCCTCTATAACGGTATCGGTGAGCGGCCATGCATTTGAATACCAGCCAAATCCTGATCTAAAGTTATCAGGGACTCTATCGATCGAAGAGTTAACATAAAAACTTGGGCTTCCAGTAGCAACATTCGCCTCCGAAAGCGCTCCTTGTTCAACCCGGATAACTTGCGGATCCGAAGCAGAAGATACTGAGAATAAAGTTGGAAGAGACAACGAACTTATTAAGAGCAATAAAAATGTGCGCTTCATGTGATAACGGTAGGGTTGTAACGACCTCTTATTCATCTTTCTATCATAACTGTAAATTTGGTTAATACAATGGGGGTAATCCCTCAAATTAAATGTACTAGACATAAATACTTGCTTTGTTTTGCGCTTATATTGATAACCATTGACCTTTTTTCAGTTAACTCTTAATTGTTGTCCCCATCTGACGTTTTCTACTTGCCCAGGTGGATAGGAATCACGATTTCGTTGTATTGCAAGAAGCCAGGTTTGAACGGCGGATCAAAACGACAGATTCGCGTTTCGTCAGAGAGTGCGATGTTGGCTTTAGAAGCGCTTGTGCGAAGCTCTTGAACCTTCTTTCGTGATAGTTCATCGGTAGCTGTGCCACGAAATGATTTGGCAACGCATGTTTCAGTATCTAATTCTCGTAATCTGACTTGAGAATCGTTGGGATGTGGCATGTGATCAAAGGCGCTACCTGAAGGCATCACAAATGAGACATACCATCCGGCGGAATCCGATCTATCTGCTTTTTGTGCGGTGATTACCGGGGCAGTCATCGCGATTTTCTGTGAGGACTCATTTCCCTGTGAAATGTAATTAAATAGTGAGGAGAACGCACTCCTTGTTGCAGTTGAATAATTGGCAGAAACTTTGACTTCTGCGATGACGCATGGAAGATATTCGCGAAGCTCAAAATCCTCATAAGTGTGCAGCACTCTAAATTCTTGCTGCTTAGTCATAAATCAAGCCTACTCTTGCACATCGCTATCTCTTCATTCTTAATCACCGGATTGGGGTTGAGTTCTAAATTTAGATTGAATGAATTCATGCCTGAGTGCATAACTTTTGTGTCCCCCCCTACCTTCCATGTCTTTGTTAACTACTAGTGCGTTGATAACGGCTTCTTCAACTGCATGCACGGTTGCAGTATAAAAAGCATCCATTCGACCCCATGGAATTGAAATTGAAGTATCAAAATCAGATTCTGTTGGTTCCCCACTGGGAAAGTCACTCGCAAAAGAACCCTCATTAGCTGTTGAAAAAACCAAAAAAATATCTCCAGAAAAATGACTTCCAGTTGTGCCAGTGCGGGCTAGTCCGAGAGGGACCCGCTTCGCAAGTGCTTTGCATTGAAGTGGAAGTAGTGGCGCATCTGTTCCAATAACAACAATTACTGACCCAGCACCACCCGGTGGCCTATATCTATTCTGATCTTTCTGAAACCAGTCTTCATCTGCCATTGGATTGGGGATTTTTGAGTTCTCCATTGAAATGCCCCTAATGGTTAGCTCTTCTCGATGACCAAAATTGGCCTGCACAAATGCCCCAACCGTATAGTCGTGATCTGCATACTCCACGACTCGTGATGATGTCCCAGTACCACCTTTGTATTGATAACAATTCATACCGGTTCCGCCACCGACTGAGCCCTCATCAATAGCTCCAGATGCTGCAGAATTTATTGCTTTCTTGGCATCATCTTTAGAAACAACTATCTGGTTGATTTCATTGAGGTATCCATCCCACGTCTCAGCCACAACTGGAAAAAGCCATCGCGCTGCAACAGATGGTTTATTTTCAACTACCCATTCAATGACTCCGCTGTGCACCTGCCCAACAGCATGCGTATTTGTAATGAGAATCGGCATCGAAAGCGACCCAGACTCTTCAATCCAAATTGTGCCGGTCATTTCTCCATTGCCATTTAGAGAATAGAAGGCTGCACTGCATGGAATTCCTACACCTTCTTTTCCACGCGGCAAAATGGCCGTAACGCCCGTGCGTATATCCTGCCCTTCAATCTTTGTCACATACCCAACTTCAACTCCCGGTATATCGGTTATTGCATTATGTGCTCCTGATTTTCCTGGGAAAACTATTCCTAGCGCTCTCGCGCGAGGCAGGCCCGATGGCGATGTATTACTCAATTTAGGTACGCAGTCGGAATTTTGTGACAGAACGCATCAGTCGATGTAACTGTAGAGGCTAAGAAAAATATATCTAAAGAACGCGCACAGGTAGCTAAATCTGACATCGCAACTTATCCGTAAACTGCATCGCGGCTTGTGTTTCCTAGAATCGTCACTGCTTCAAAGCAGCGCAGCGCTTTCTCCATTGTGTCGAAAGTATAGGTAGCCTCGCGAGTGCCAGTTTGATTGACTCCCGGAATATGCGTAGCAGCAATAACTTGATTGGCTGCAGCAAACTCGATACGAAATGTGAATGGCCCCTTCAGCGGTTCAGGTTTGTGTAGTCGAGATAGTCCATCGTGAGCCGCGCTCTTGATGATCTCAAATGTCTTTTCAGGCACGATGCACTCTGCTGTGAAGCGATCTACACATCTTTTGACGGTAGCAAATCCAGCATCTGGTGCGTATCGCTTGGCATCTTCGATCGTCAGATCATCCCCGCTGACAAGAACGACAGGCACTCCAAGTTCTGCGGCAAAGAGAGCATTCATATATCCCTCGCTGCAAATCTCTTCATTGAGCCAGACTGCGTTGTAGATATCTCCAGAATAGGTATGAGACATGATTCCTTGCTGGCCTGCAGCGGTGTGATAGCCGATAAATGCCACTGCATCAGTGGATTTGGTGACCCCTTCCACCATGCAATGCTTCTTATGCCTGCCTGAAATCAATGTTGCTCGTGGGTCTAAAAGATCAACGACTACATTGTGCATGTTGGCGTGCGAATCATTTACGACAATATTGCGCGCCCCGGCTTCATAAAATCCTGCCACTGCTGCATTAACATCAGCCGTCATAATCTTTCGAAAGTGATCCCATCCAGGGGTCCCAGGGTTAACATCTGCAGGTGATGTGACTCCGCTAATGCCTTCCATATCTGCTGAGATAAGAACGTTCATGCTTCCACCTTCTTTACATTGAGGGTTTGGATACGAATCGGAGTGATGGGATTTAATCGAATTTCACATCGCAAAGATCCAGTTTTGCCTGGAATATTCCAAACAAAGTGCAACGGAGAATCCGAGTCACTCTTTACTTCATTGAGCGTCGATGCGGTACTGAGCCCACCTACTTCAGCGATCAATGCTGCGATTGCACTTTGGCGTTCGGCATAAGGAACATCCATGTCAACATTTTCTTCAAAAACTTCCTTTGCAAGTGTTCCGCTCCAATTGCGAACAAGGGCGTCTGCATGTTTTGCTAATTCAAGTGTTTGCGGCCACTTATCCTCAAGGGGTTGCTCATAGCCCAGTTTCTCCAGCGCATAATCCAAGATTCCAGTGGCAGTTGCCCAAGCCCCTGAGTACGTTGCATTTTCAAGTACAACAACAGATAGACCAGTTGGCACATGCCAGCGCATGTGAGAACTAAAGCCAGGGTAGCCACCCGAGTGTGAAACAAACTGACCGTACTTTGGATCGAACTCAACAAAAAGCCCCAAACCATAACCAAATGCACGATGTGCATTAGAAGACACAGTTGCTAAGTGGGCATTGAACGGTGATGAAGTCACAATCTGCTGCATGCTGTGGCGCGATTGCACAGATAGCGGTCCAGAACTTTCAGCATTAGGAACAAAGGCTGAATGCATCCACTGTGCCCACGTGCGCAGATCTCGTGCACTGCTAAAGAGTCCGCCGATACATGAGAAAGCACCGGATGAAGAGAAAGGCAACTCAAGCCACCTATCCCCACTCTTACGATAGCCAACAGCAACGCGCTCTGGAGCAAAGAGTTCTCTATCAAAGCCAGAAGCGCTCATGCCTAAAGGTTTCAAAATCTCATTAGTAACAAATTCGCGAAAATCCATGCCAGAGGCCCTCTCAATTACCAGACCTAGGAGTGCGAAACCTAAATTGGAGTATTGAAAAATGGCTCCTGGATTACTTGTTGTATGTACACCGCGACTAACAATTTCTCGCAGAGCTTGTCCTGAAATCGATTCCTGACGATCGGCCCATGGATCATCCGATGGCAGACCTGATGACATGGCAGCAAGCTGGCCAACGGTTGGAATAGTTTTATAGGTGCTGATTTGACTGAATCGATACTCCTCCACAAAATCTGTGATCGGTTGATTCAAATCAAGAGCTCCCCGATCGCGTAATATCAGCAACGCTGCAATCGTGAAACTTTTAGTACATGAGGCGATACGAAAAGAGGTATCAAGAGATGGTGCACCTTGGCCAACTTTGTACTCACCAATTCCTTTTTCTAGAAGAACTTCCTCACCCTTAAATAGAGTGGCATAAATTCCGGGGCACTTGCCATCAAGAATTGGTTTATTCATAAGTTCTTCAACGCCCTTTAAGAGATCCTGGTCGAACTTTAATCTGGACATAGTGCTCATCTCAGCTCCTTTTAGTTTGTGTTTCGAACGATTGCATCAAGTTTGGGGACAGATGAAATCAACTGCCTTGTATAAGCATGTTGCGGATTATCAAAAAGAGGAAGCGTTGGGGAAGATTCCACAATCTCTCCCAGATTAATCACATTGACTCGATCACATAGCAAGCGCACGATTGCGAGGTCGTGTGAGATAAAAAGAATGGAAAGTTTGAGTGAATCACGAAGGTCAGAGAGCAAGTTGATAATCGAAGCTTGCACCGAAACATCCAAAGCAGATACCGCTTCATCTGCAATCAGAAAATGTGGATTCAGCGAGAGAGCTCGTGCTATAGCCACACGTTGCCTTTGACCACCGGACATTGCATACGGGCGACTATCGAGCAAACTCTCTGGAAGTTTCACTAGCGAAAGGAGCTCTTTACAGCGATCTAAACGTTTCTCCTTAGGCAGGATGTTATGGGTATCGAGTAATTCAAAGATCGCTTGCTTTACACTCATACGCGGATCCAAAGAGGAGTATGGATCTTGGAAAATCATCTGCATCTTACGGCGATCCTCCAATGTGCGTGCCATTGGAAGAGTCTGTCCTGCATAGAAAAGCTCACCAGAACTCTGCTTTTGTAAGCCGATGGCAGCACGGGCCAAAGTAGATTTGCCTGAACCAGATTCGCCAACAAGACCAACAATCTCTCCCTCATTCACATCAAGAGATACATTTTTGAGGGCCTGTACTTGGCTCCTATTACGTCCACGACCAACATTGAACGTCACGCTGAGATCCCTGGCTTCAAATATTGGTCTACTCATGAGAACTCGCACTCCATATGACATCTAAATCAGCAAATTCGAAAGGAGCAACTTGCCAACCAGGCTCGATGTTTGTCATAGGTGGTGCCGACTCTTGGGATCTTTGAGTCAAGGATGGCCCTGTGCTATCTAACCCTTTAAGACGTTGGATAGGTCCATCGATGCGTGGGATAGCACCGAGCAACGCTTTAGTATATGGATGACGAGGATTTGAAAAAACCTTATTGATGTCGTCTGCTTGTTCAACTATTCTGCCTGAATACATCACCGAGATGGCATCGCACAATTCGGCAACAACGCCGATGTCATGGGTGACATAGAGCAAGCTAACC
>WLHF01000069.1 GCA_009702835.1 Actinomycetota bacterium | reverse complement strand
TCAATTGCACCTAAGAGTTTGCCAAGCTCAACATGATCCTTTGCCTCGAAATCAAATGTGCGTGGCGTACCAACGTGCTCAATAACTACAAAATCCTCTTCCTTACCTATTGGTGCGGCGGGATCTAAAATATTAGATAACTGCATTACTAGATTTTTAGTTGCCTCCTCTAGCTCTGCGCGCTTGTTATCTGCATCTTTAACTCTATTGGCCAATGCCTTAGCGTTTTCAAGGAGTGAGTTTTTCTCATCACCCTTTGCGCTAGCGACGGCTTTAGATAATGTATTTTGCTCAGCACGTAGGGTCTCGAAATCGCTAAGAGCTAAACGTCGAGCCTCATCGCTTTTTAAAACCTTATCGACGATCGTGACATCTTCACCGCGGCCTTTTTGTGATGCGCGCACCACATCTGGGTTATCGCGTAAAAATTTAATGTCGATCATTTGCCGGTCTTTTCTCTCGGGTACGAACCAAGGAAGCGGATGTCTTCACAGATCGCGCGTAAGGCCTCGATCGTCTCCTTTACTGGGTTATCAGTTGAGTGGCCTACTGCATCAATAATGAAATGGTAATGGCCAAGCTCTAAACCTGTGGGACGGCTTTGAATAAAAGTTAGGTTTACGTTGCGCTTAGCAAACTCGTTCAAGATATCTAATAAGGCACCGGCGTGATCAATTCCGATAAAGACAGCCAAGGACGTGCGATCAAAACCCGTTGCTTTAGGTAAGGTCCCTGGTTTGGATACCAAAACAAATCGAGTAACGGCGCCTACTGTGTCCCCGATATTGTCGGCGACAACTCGTAATCCATAATGAGCAGCCGCTACTGGCGCTGCAATAGCTGCATCGAATTCGCCCCGTCCAATCGCCTCTGCCGCAGCTGCCGTTGAAGCCGTTGCAATTAATTCGGCATTGGGATAGTTCTGGGCGATAAATGCCCGGCACTGCGCTTCGGCATGTGGATGAGTTGCAATACGTCGGATGTCAACAGAACTATCTTTAACCATAAGTGCAAATGAGACTGGCAAGGTAACTTCACCAACTATTAATAGTGGCGTTCCAGTTGCAAGCTCATCGAGAGTGCGTGCTACAACACCTTCAACTGAGTTTTCAATTGGTACTAGTGCAAAGTGGGCTTTGCCCACGCGAACGGCATCTAATGCCGCAGTCACATTTGCGTAAGGAATTAAAGAGTCATTCGATGAAGTAATCTTTTTAAGCGCCGCTTCGGTGAATGTTCCCTTTGGGCCAAGATATGCATATGTACTCACTTGCTAATGATACCCGAGTACCTTGCGTGCAAATGACGGATTATTTGTAATCAGAACCTCAACTCCATTATCTGAACAAAAACGCATATCGTCAGCATCATCCACTGTCCACACAAAGAGTTTGCGGTGTTCGTGGGTTAGTTCAGGCGTTAAGCGCAGATAACCCACGCTTGGCCCTAAATACTGAGCTGAAGTAAATCTGCGCATGAGCCTGTTAAACCGATCCTCAAATAAGGCAACTGTTGGTTGCAGAGGATTGATCTTTCGAATATTTTCAAGGGCTAGCCATGAAAAAGACATAATCGTTATTTCAGCCACTGGATCCTCTTCGGCGATTAAATCCATCACTTTCTTTTCAACCACGCTGCCCGTTGGTACCGGGTGTTTAGTTTCTATCGCTAACTCTTTTTTATTATCTCGAGCTAGTTCGAGAAGCTCCTCTAATAAAATAACCTCTGGGTAGTGGCGTTTTATCCGCATGTAATCCATCTCGGCGATTCGGCCTGGGTAACTAGCCACCCTCTTCATATCGGCGTCATGCCAGAGGATTAACTGGTTATCTTTTGTAACTCGGACATCGCATTCAAAGCCATCTGCCCCATCATCGAGGGCGCCCTTGTATGCGCGCATCGTCATCTCGGGGAAATCTATCGATGCTCCTCGGTGCGCGTAAATCTTCATGATTAAAGATTAACAGGGGTTAGGCTTACCTCTTATGGGCGGCTTTTTCTTTGACAGCAGTGCACGCTCAACGCTGGGCTTAGTCCGAAGCGGTAATGAGGATTCAGCATTTGTCTCTGGCTCTTTAATCGCAGTTGCCGATGGAATGGGTGGGCATGCTGGAGGAGAAATCGCATCCAAGATAGCCATTAAGACACTCCAATCACTAACACCGATGCTCACTGATACAACTATTGATCCTGACTCGACAGAGGATTTACTACTTAACTCACTTCATACAATCGACTCTGAAATCGGAGAGTACGCGCGTGAGGCGATAGAGCTGCGCGGAATGGGCACAACGTTGACGGCGTTATTGGCCCACAATGACACGATTGCACTATTACATGTTGGAGATTCCCGTTGTTATCGTTTGCGTGGAAATACTTTCGAACAGTTAAGCAATGACCATACCGTTGTGCAAGAACTAATAAACCAAGGTGCTATCACTGCAACTGAAGCGGTGGATCATCCTCAACGCTCGGTTTTAACACAAGCTCTCATGGGAGATGGAAATATTGTGCCACTTCTGCAAATCTATAAAGCGCAAGAGGGTGACAGATATCTATTATGTAGTGATGGTTTATCAGCTGTTCTAACAGAGAAAGAGATTAAGGCTCTTCTTAAAAAGAGTGACAAAGAGGTAGCTATAAAGGCCCTTGTCGATGCAACGTATATTCAAGGCGCCCCAGATAACATCACGCTAGTTATCGCCGATCTCACGCACCAACAGGTGAGTGCAAACGAACTCTTGGGGGCGGCGCTGTGATTAACTCAATGTTAGGCAGCCGTTACAAACTCGGCGAAATGATTGGTACTGGGGGAATGGCCGATGTTTATATCGCCGAAGACACTCGTCTTGCCCGCCAGGTTGCGGTCAAGGTTTTACGTAGTGATTTGGCGCGTGATCCCTCTTTCGTCGCCCGTTTTAGGAAAGAGGCCTTTGCCGCCGCAGCTTTAAACCACCCAGGCATTGTCGCCGTTTATGACTCCGGGGAAGAGCCAGCGCCATACATTGTTATGGAGCTTATCTCCGGGCACACTCTGCGCGAATTAATTCATAAAGGTGAGCGCGTTCCATTAAAGCGCGCCCTTGAAATCGGTGAGGGGATATTAGCTGCACTCGAATACTCACATGAGCGCGGAATTGTGCACCGCGATATTAAGCCTGCAAACATCATGATTACCGATCAAGGCGATGTGAAGGTGATGGATTTTGGAATTGCTCGTGCACTGGCCGATTTAGGTGCAACACTGACTAGCACGTGGAACATTGTTGGAACTGCGCAGTACTTATCTCCCGAACAGGCTTTAGGTGAGGTTGCAGATCTGCGTAGTGATATTTACTCCACTGGATGTCTACTCTATGAGGTTTTAACTGGTGCACCACCATTTACTGGTGAAACTCCAGTATCAATCGCATACCAACACGTCTCTGGTGTTCTTATCGCACCGAGCACACTCCAACCCGATCTACCTGCAGGCATCGATGTCGTTTTAACTGTTGCCTTAGCAAAAAAACCAGAGGATAGGTACCAGTCGGCCGGGCTTATGCTCGATGATCTTTACAAAATTGGCGCAGGTCAAGTATTAACAACTAAAACTCCCCGGGTGAAGTTCTCACGCCGTAAAGTATTAATCGCAGCGCTCTCATCTTTTATCGCCATCTCAATAATCGCGGCTGGGCTCATTTTTACTAAACCAACAGCCGACTCAAGTACTTTCCCAGAAATACCAAATGTTGTTGGCCTGTCACAGGCCGATGCGCAGGCGATGTTATCTGATTATGTTGTGACGATTGCACGAGCCCATGATGCGCGGATTCCGAAAGATCGCGTGGCTAGTCAGATTCCTCTTGCCACTATACGTGCGCAGAAGGGCTCTGGTGTTGTATTAACTATCTCTGACGGGCCTGGAGATGCGATTGTTCCTAGTGGATTAATTGGGATGTCATTGATTGATGCACGTGCTGCCTTGTCCGCCGTTGGTTTATTAGTTGCACAAACCGAGGCGGTTTCCTCCGATGAAGCACTTGGTACGGTCTTGAAAGTTACTCCAGAGGTTGGTTCAACAATCACGGCCGGCAGTGGAGTTATCTTGCAGATTGCAAGTGGTCAGGTTGAGGTTCCAGCTCTTATTGGTATCGATGCGATTCAAGCCAAAACAATTCTCGTACAGGTTGGTTTCTTAGTTAAAGAGGTAGAGGCATATGATGCAAATCAACCTGTAGGTATTGTTATTAGACAGGCGCCCGATGCCGGCACAACACAGACGATTGGTAAATCAGTAACAATTACAATTAATAAAGCGCCTTAAGTTTTAGCACCAACAACTAGTGAAAGCCCTACGGCTTTTTTGAGGCTGCAGGCCTTGGAGAGGTAATTACGCCGTCATGGTGTATCTTTCGCCTATGCCTAAATCAAAGCTCCGTAAGAAAGTCATCGACAAACAGGCCCACGAGGCGCAGGTTGTCGTTGATGCCCCACACGCCCCCCTGGAGAGCCCAAAGTGGTTGGCTCCGGCGATGGTCGCAGGGTTTTTGATTGGTCTTTTTTGGATCGTGACCTTTTACGTCACTCAAACAAAGTATCCAGTCCCAGGAATTGGGGCTTGGAATATGGTTATCGGCTTTGGTTTTATCGGCGTTGGCTTCTCTCTCGCTACTCGCTGGCGATAGGCCCTAATTACACCATTGTAACTCTCTCCACATTGTGGGTAACCCTTGTGGATAAGTTTTAGCGCTTATTTAACACGATCTGCGCGCTAATCAGACCACCGATTAATCCACCCAGGTGGGCCTTCCAGTCGACCCCACCTAATACAAAGCCAATCGCAAAGTTAATTCCAATAATCACATAGATAGACCGAACGTCGGTCCCGATTCGCTTGCCAACTATTACAAGTGCTCCAAATAATCCAAAGACTGCACCCGATGCGCCGACAGAGTAACTAGATAAAGTGGCAAAGTAGGCCGATGTTAGAGAGCCAGTAAAGAGTGAGAAGAAAAAGATTATTAAGATTTTATTCTTACCGAAGGCGGCCTCAAGTGGATTTCCCAAAACCATCAACGCATACATATTAAATCCAAGGTGCAGTAATCCTGCATGAACAAGGGCAACAGTAAATAATCGATACCACTCGTTAGTTGCTTTTAGATAATCAAGGCTAGGTAAAACCAAGCGCATCTCTAATGATGGAACAACCATTTGCAGCAGATATGCACCGCAGATGAGTGCGATTAAAGAGTATGTTGCTGAACGTTTAAGCAATGGTGATGCTGTTGATCGTGATGTCGGTTGCTGGCTTATCTTGTGCGCCAGTCTTGGCTTTTCCAATGGCATCTACTACTGCCTGGCTGGCTGAATCCTTGACCTCGCCAAAGATCGAGTGCTTGCGGTTTAACCACGTTGTTGGAGCAGTTGTAATAAAGAACTGTGAGCCATTTGTTCCAGGCCCAGAGTTAGCCATAGCAAGGATGTAGGGACGATCGAAAACCAACTCTCCGTGGAACTCATCTGCAAAGCGGTAACCAGGACCGCCAGTGCCTTTACCAAGTGGATCTCCACCTTGAATCATGAAACCGTCGATGACGCGGTGAAAAATAGTGCCGTCATACAAGTTGGCATTTGTTTTTTCGCCAGTGTTGGGGTTAGTCCACTCTTTGGCACCGGTTGCAAGTTCAACAAAGTTAGCAACGGTCTTTGGTGCATGGTTTGGGAAAAGCTCAACGACAATGTCGCCGAGTGATGTGTGAAGGGTTGCAGTTGTTATCATGTGGAGACCCTAGGTATCAAATATGGCATGTTTTTGAGCGTATTTTGGAGGTTTTAACCAACATTACGCCTTAACATTACGCCAAATTGAACCTATGTCCTTTCCTTTTGTTAGTACGAGGGTGCAATCCTA
>WLHF01000068.1 GCA_009702835.1 Actinomycetota bacterium | reverse complement strand
GGACTGTGCCATGCGGATATCTGCATCATCTGTCATGCCCGCTGGCTCAAAGCGCAGGTTCGTGAATTTTTCTACGAAAGTCTCTAGTGGGACTCCGTACTGCAATCCAATAGATACTGCGATTGAGAAAGCATCCATAACGCCGGCCAACGTTGATCCCTGCTTGCCAAGCTTGAGGAACACTTCACCGAGTGCGCCATCGGCATATGCACCCGATGTCATGTAACCCTCTGCCCCGCCAACGGAAAACGATGTCGTCGTTGATGGGCGTGACTTTGGAAGACGCTTGCGCACTGGTGTTGCAGGATGGGCGCTCTCGACTTCAATCTCTTTCTTCTTTGCCTTGCCATCAGATAATGGCTGACCAACTTTGCAGTTATCGCGATAGACAGCCAGTGCCTTTACGCCCATCTTCCATGCTTGGAAGTAGACATCTTCAACCTCTTCAACGGTTGCATCCTCTGGAAGGTTGACCGTCTTTGAGATCGCACCTGATAAGAACGGTTGGCATGCAGCCATCATGCGCACGTGGCCCATAGCCGCAATCGACCTAGCACCGAGTGCGCAGTCAAAGATGTCGTAGTGCTCGAGCTTTAACCCTGGAGCATCGATGACGTGACCATGTGCTGCGATGAATTCGACGATCGCCTCGATTGTCTCCTCCGTATAACCCAATTTGCGAAGGGCTACAGGAACTGTCTGGTTAACGATCTGCATAGATCCGCCACCGACGAGCTTCTTAAACTTAACAAGGGAGAAGTCAGGCTCGATACCAGTTGTATCGCAGTCCATCATCAAACCGATCGTGCCAGTTGGTGCTAGAACTGAGATCTGGGCGTTGCGCCATCCATTCTTATCTCCCGTTGAAAGACATGCATCCCAAGCCTTATTGGCCTCGCTCCACACATCGCGATCAAGGGTTGTCTCAGACTTTGCCGAACTTGATGCCGATGCATGCTTGCGCATCACGCGGGCGTGAGGCTTAGCGTTTTGCGCAAAGCCGGCATATGGTCCCACGATGCCTGCGAGTTCTGCTGATCGCTTGTATGTAATTCCGCTCATCAAGGATGTGATGGCGCCGGCTAATGCACGTCCGCCCTCTGAGTCATATGCAAGACCCGATGCCATCAAGAGCGCACCTAGGTTTGCATATCCGATTCCTAGTTGGCGATAGGCCTTAGTTGTATCGCCGATAGCCTCGGTTGGAAAGTCTGCAAAACAGATTGAGATATCCATCGATGTGATGATGAGTTCGCAGGCCCTACCAAATGTCTTTGCATCAAATGATCCATCGGCCTTAAGAAACTTCATTAAGTTAAGAGAGGCCAAGTTACATGATGAGTTATCCAGTGACATGTACTCAGAGCAAGGGTTAGATGCGTTGATGCGACCTGTCTCTGGGTTGGTGTGCCAATCATTGATGGTGTCGTCATATTGAATTCCAGGATCGGCGCATGCCCATGCAGCCTGTGCCATCTTTGTAAATAATGTACGTGCATCAACGTTTTCAATTACTTCACCAGTTGCGCGGGCGGTCAGACCAAACTGCTCGCCCTTTTCAACTGCGCGCATGAACTCATCCGATACGCGAACTGAGTTGTTAGCGTTCTGATACTGAACAGAGATGATGTCCTTGCCACCAAGATCCATATCAAAACCGGCATCGCGTAGTGCGCGAATCTTGTTCTCTTCATTGACCTTAGTCTCAATAAACTCTTCGATATCTGGGTGAGCAACATCTAGAACAACCATCTTTGCGGCCCGTCGCGTAGCCCCTCCAGATTTAATTGTTCCAGCGGATGCATCGGCTCCACGCATGAATGAGACTGGCCCAGATGCGGTTCCGCCTGATTTTAATAGCTCCTTGGAAGAGCGGATACGGGATAAGTTAAGTCCAGCCCCTGATCCACCTTTGAAAATCATTCCCTCTTCGCGATACCAGTTAAGAATACTCTCCATCGTGTCATCGACTGAGAGAATAAAGCAGGCACTTACTTGCTGAGGTGATGCTGTGCCAACGTTAAACCAGACCGGTGAGTTATATGCAAATATTTGGTGGAGCAACATGTGAGTGAGTTCGTGCTCGAAGATTTCAGCATCTGAATCAGTTGCAAAGTAGCCATGCTCTTTTCCGGCTTTTGTGTATGTAAGCACTACGCGATCGATAACCTGCTTGAGTGACCATTCGCGATTTTCGGCACCTACTGCGCCACGGAAATACTTGGTCGTAACAATCATTGATGCATTAACCGACCAAAAATCTGCAAACTCGACACCACGTTGTTCAAATACGGTCTCCCCAGTTTTCCAGTTGCTCTGCACTACATCGCGGCGCTCCCATTTGACCTCGTCATATGGATGTACGCCTGCTGTTGTGAAGATACGCTCGATCGTTAAGCCCTTACCCTTGATTGTGTTGTGGGCCTTGATCTTGGCTGGTCGGTTGATAACCGTCTCTGACATATGTGTTTCCCCGTATTTCTTTAGTTGGTATTAGTTATTTGTTTGATGGTGCAGTACTGGTAGAGATTTTTTCTCGGCTTGCATCTGCACGGGGGGTATCTGCAGTTTGTACATTCGATGGCAGAGCGCGCAGTAGTGCGATCTCGCCTTCGAAATCTTCAAGGGAGGCAAAGTTACGGTACACCGAGGCATAACGTAAGTAAGCGACCTCATCGAGTTCTCGAAGCGGGGCCAAGATGGCCATACCCACTTCTTGGGCCTCAATTTCGGCTTGACCAGTGCCGCGAAGAGCCTCCTCTACGCGCTGGGCTAGTAAAACCAAATCATCTTCATTCACTGGCCGTCCTTGGCAGGCTTTGCGAACACCGACCAAGACCTTCTCGCGACTAAATGGCTCAGTTGCACCAGATCTTTTAATGATGCTAAGGACGGCGACCTCTTGGGTAGAAAAGCGCTGGCCACACTGTGGGCATTCGCGCCGGCGGCGGATCTGGGTGCCATCTTCGGCAGGGCGAGAGTCAACGACTCTTGAGTCATCGTGTCTGCAAAACGGGCAAAGCATCTCGGCGTGTCTCCCTTCATCCTGCTTGCATTTTCCCTTTTTAGCGCTAAAGGGGGATTTCCTAAACTACCGTAAAAACACTACTTATGGAAGTTTTATTCGTTCTGACCCCTATATCTAGTAGGAACTATAAAGCATAAGAGGAGAGTTTGCCTGCTCAGTAGGCAAACATTGGATGAACGGCGTGTCGCAGCTAGGGCTCACATGGCTTAGGCGATTAGACGGGCGCCTTTGTGAGCCTTTGCCAGTCGCGCATCGCAGCTCCAGAGCTCGGCCTCATTTATCGTGGCCGTGGCGCTAATGATCGCATCTGGAAGTCGCAAGGGGCTCTTAGCTCTCACGGAGGCGGCAAGGACGGCAACTTCTAGATCAAAGGGGAAGAAGGGAGAGAACTCTTTGGATAGGTCGGCAAGTAGCTCGCTCTTTCTTTTCTCACTCTCCCCTGAAGCCTTCACTAGAACCTCAGAGATGGTAAGAATCGAGATTTTAAAGCTCGAGTTAGAAGCTTCAATTGCAGAGTTAGCGGCGAAGTGGTGTTTGTCGGAATAGTTTAAAAAAGCTATGACAACCGAGGAGTCAAGAATTATCGCTCCCATGAGTCACGCTCAGCCTCTAAATCAAAATCTGCAAAGAGCTCTCCATACTTACCGGCTAATTTCAATAAATCTCTATTAATATTCGGCGCTCTCAAAACTTCGATAAAACCAGCGTTATTCACTACGAATTCCACTTCATCCCCTGCCTCTAGACCTACTCTTCGCAGAATATCTACGGGTACTGTCAATTGATTTTTAGAGCTAAGGCGGGATGTGGATGTTCGCCCGGCACGTTGGGCGGGAACTTTAGGTTTTGGAACAGGCCGCTTCGCGCTTTTCTTAACCTTTACCTTAGGAGCCATAAGTAAAGGCTACCATTAAGGCTCAACTAACTCCAGAGGTTACGAGGTGGGGACTTTAAGGCGAGCGCCAGCGGCAACGTCATAGCCGCTCAGATTGTTAGCCTCGCGGATCGCCTCAACCATCCCCTGGATATCGCCATCACTATAGGCACTGGCAACAGACCAGAGCGTTGCCCCTGCTGGAACAACAACGGTTGTGTAGGAAGTTGCCTGAACAACCTGATCCCCTGCCCCTGATCGGGCGGCAAAGCCAGCTGCCATGACAACGCTGAGCGAGAGTACGACCACAGTGCGCGCAAGGCGGCCACGGCGCGTTAGGGCACCGGAGGGATTGGCTAAAAACCCTTGATTTACACTGCTTTGAGAGGCTACTGAATTAAATGTAACTGTGCTCATGTCGTTCTCCTCGTACCTGTACTGCGAATAACCTTGGGGAAGGTATCCGAACATGTGTTCGAATAGTCCAATTAAACACCACACCACTGACAAAAAGCAAGTATTTTTCGAACAGGTGTTTGAATTTTTGAGCTTTATCTGTCACCATCTACCTATGAGCACACATACCCCAGCAACAGCCGGCCTGAGCCCACGCCAGTCCGAGATCCTCTCCGTTATCCAGACCTCGATGAGTGAGCATGGCTATGCCCCTTCGATGCGCGAAATCGGCGCCGCGGTCGGACTGACCAGCACCGCCTCGGTCAAATACCAGCTCGAGATCCTTGAATCCAAAGGCTTTATCCGACGCGATGAGAGCAAGGGACGGGCCCTTGAATTAACCCCTGATGAACATGGCGCCCCCATCGATAAGACACGTTTAGTTCCACTCGTTGGTCGCATCGCAGCCGGTGGGCCAATCACGGCCGAGCAAGAGGTTGAAGAGTCATTCCCGCTACCAGAGTCAATCGTTGGCAAGGGCGATCTATTCATGCTCAAAGTCGTAGGCGAATCCATGATCGATGCCGCTATCTGCGATGGTGATTACGTCGTTATCCGTTCGCAGAAAGATTGCAACAACGGCGAAATCGTTGCAGCGATGATCGATGGCGAAGCAACGGTAAAAACATTTTCTCGAAAAAATGGCCGCATCTGGTTACTGCCAGCGAACGATGACTTTGCACCTATCGATGGCGATACCTGTGAAATCTTAGGAGTCGTTACCGCAGTTCTGCGCTCCATTCGTTAATGCACTACGCAGCTCCAAAAACTTATCGCTAAAAAAAAGAAACTGACCCGGGATCTTGGCAGACCCGGGCCAGTTCTTTTTGTTCTACTTACTTTTTGTGAGGAGTCTTTCCACCGTTGAGTGCAAAGTAGACGATTCCAGCTACTAATACACCAAGGAACCAACCATATGGCGCGAACTTGTCATATGAGGCTGGACCCCAGATTGGCAGGAAGCTAGAGAAGACAGATCCAACGAGTGCTGCAGCAATTGCAATCATGTTGAATCCGGATGTGAAGAAGTACGGTCCGCTCTTATCTTCTGTATAAAGTGCATCGACATCTACTTGTTCCTTACGAAGCAAGTAGTAATCAACCATGATGATTCCAAATAGTGGTCCCATAGTTGAGCCAATGGCATTTACGAATGCTGGTGCGTTATCCCAAGGATGAAGTGGGTACAAAACAAGTGCGATACCTGCTGCGATGTAACCACCCTTCTTGAAGTCAATCTTGTTTGGAGCAACGTTGGAAAAGTCATAGGCAGGTGATACAAAGTTAGCCACAACGTTAATCCCAAGAGTTGCTACAGCAAATGTCAACATTGCAAGTAGAGCTAAGAAGACTGAATCAAACTTAGCTGCAATCTCTCCAGGTGATAGAAGTACTTCGCCATAGACCTTAAATGCCGATGCAGTTGTTAGTGCTGCAACGATAGAGAAGAGAATAAGGTTTACTGGAAGCCCCCATAGGTTGCCCTTCTTTAGCGACTCTTTGCTTGGACTAAAGCGGGAGAAATCGCAGAAGTTCAAATAAAGAGCGGCAAAGTAAGTTACCCATGTCGCAGCTACGGCCATCATCGCCGCAAAGCTGCCAGGTGTTACTGCAAAACCAGTCTGGCCCTTAGCAAGATCGGCCAAAGCTTTTGGATCCATATCGACG
>WLHF01000067.1 GCA_009702835.1 Actinomycetota bacterium | reverse complement strand
CGGCGTGAATATATGGACGCTTTTCATCCATGATGCGACCTTCGGCGCGAAGTGCTTCAACAACGGCCTTGCGTGCATCGAAGCGATCCATGCCATCAAAGCGAGTACCAGAGCCATCCATAACACCGTGTTCGTTCATGATGACAACGAATGGAACGTTATGGCGCATTGCCATTTCGAAGTCATTAGGATCGTGAGCCGCCGTTACTTTTACCGCACCAGTACCAAAATCCATCTCGACCAACTCATCGGCAATGATTGGTATATAGCGATTAGCTAGTGGCAACAGAACCTGCTTGCCAATTAAATCCTTATAGCGCACATCATCGGGGTGCACTGCAACTGCTCCATCACCAAGCATTGTTTCAGCTCGCGTTGTAGCAACGGTAATCTGAATATCGCCTTCTCCATAACGAACCTGAACAAACTCACCTGCATCATCCTGGTGCTCAACTTCAATATCTGAGAGGGCTGTGAGGCAACGTGGGCACCAGTTAATGATTCGCTCTGCACGATAGATAAGTCCTTGATCATAAAGCCTCTTAAATATTGTAAGCACTGCAGTTGAAAGGCCAGCATCCATTGTGAACGCCTCGCGCGACCAATCGACGCTATCACCTAAGCGACGCATCTGATCTAAAATCACACCGCCTGATTCTGCCTTCCACTCCCAGACTTTCTTAACAAAATCTACACGTCCTAAGTCATGGCGCGTTACGCCTTGTGTTGCTAACTGTTTTTCAACAACGTTCTGAGTTGCAATACCGGCGTGATCCATGCCAGGTAGCCACAGCGCTTCGAAGCCCTTCATGCGCTTCATTCGTATAAGCGTGTCTTGCAACGTGTGATCTAAGGCGTGTCCAATATGAAGTGAGCCCGTAACGTTAGGAGGTGGAATAACAATTGTGAATGCGGGTTTTGTGGATGTTGAAGTAGCTTTGAAATATCCGGCGGCGACCCATTTTTCATACAGGGCTGCTTCGATATCAGCTGGTGAAAAGTTGGAAGCTAGTTCGCGGGACATACGGAGCAGTCTAGATTATGCGCTCTTCTCCTCTTGACCTTTTTGACCTCGAGAACGCTTTGGAATATCGCCCGTATGAAGGATGAACTCAGGTTGCGAACCCGTTTCGATGCACTCTTTAGTAACCAAGACCTTTGCGATATCGCTGCGGCTCGGTACGTCATACATCACAGCTAGAAGTACAGACTCCATAATCGCGCGTAGACCACGGGCTCCGGTGCCACGAATCAAAGCCAGATCTGCAATCGCATCAAGGGCATCGACTGAAAATTCAAGCTCAACATTATCTAGATCAAAGAGGCGTTGATACTGCTTTACAAGAGCGTTCTTAGGCTCGGTGAGGATCTGCATTAACGCCGTCTTATCTAAGTTTTCAACACTAGTCAGAACTGGAAGGCGGCCGATGAACTCTGGAATCATTCCGAACTTCAATAAATCTTCAGGCATAACATCGGCAAAGATATCGCGACGATTCTTTTGAGTTGCATCCTGCAACGTTGCATTGAAGCCAACTCCTGCTTTGCCACTACGGGATTCAATAATCTTTTCAAGGCCAGCAAATGCCCCGCCAACGATAAATAAAACATTTGTCGTATCGATTTGGATGAACTCTTGGTGTGGGTGCTTGCGCCCTCCTTGTGGTGGAACCGATGCAACCGTTCCTTCAAGAATCTTCAATAACGCCTGCTGAACGCCTTCACCTGAAACATCGCGAGTGATGGATGGGTTCTCAGATTTGCGAGCGACCTTATCGATCTCATCGATATAAATGATTCCTGTTTCAGCTTTCTTAACATCGTAATCAGCGGCTTGTAGAAGTTTGAGCAAAATATTCTCAACATCTTCGCCAACATATCCAGCTTCGGTGAGTGCAGTTGCATCGGCGATTGCAAATGGGACATTGAGCATGCGCGCCAATGTCTGTGCCATCAACGTTTTACCACATCCCGTTGGACCTAACAATAAGATATTTGATTTTGCTAATTCGATTGAATCTTCACGATGTCCACCTTGAACGCGCTTGTAGTGGTTGTACACGGCAACTGATAGTGATTTCTTGGCACGATCTTGCCCGATGACATATTGATCGAGGAACTCAAATATCTCTTGTGGCTTTGGAAGTTCAGCTAAACCAAGTGAGGTAGCTTCTGAGAGCTCTTCGACAATGATCTCGTTGCAGAGCTCGATGCACTCGTCGCAAATATAAACGCCAGGGCCGGCAATAAGTTTTTTTACCTGCTTCTGAGTTTTACCGCAGAAGGAACACTTGAGCAGGTCGCTAGTTTCGCCGATTCTTGTCATGGCTAAAGTTTAGATTCTTAATGGTTTTTTTGCCCTGGTATTTGTGCCTGTAACTGTTCGCCGAGAGAATAATTACGATGTTTTCGGCGGCATTTTCATATCTTTAACACCTGGCACTACTAAAACAAGCAAGCAGATTAGGACATGAAAAATCGAAGCGCCGATTAAAAACTCCTTCTCCCCAAAGAGAGTTACCGCCGGACCTACCAAGACCATGCCGAGCGGCATCAAACCCGCCGAGCCCATGTGATCGATACTAAAAACCCGTCCCTGTAATTCGCGTGGGACTTCGCGTTGGATTGCCGAGTTCCAGAACGCCTCCCACGGACCGACCGAAAAACCAGCAAGTAGATATGCAATAACTACAAAGGATTGCGAAATTGGAAATGCCAGCGCGAGTGTCGTAATCACTAGGAGCATCCAAACAAGTACGCAGAACCGACCTTGGTGCTTGATCTTGAGTTTTATACAGGCAATGGCTGAAATTACTCCACCGATTGAAAAAGCTGCGGCCGAGAGCGCAAATGCTGTGAAGGTTCCAAACTCGCGCCGGGTTATAACTGGAAGTAAGACGTTTTCTGCAGCAAGCACGACCATCAATTGAATCGAAGCCATAACAATCATCGCACCAATCCATGAAATCTCCCAGACAGTTCGCAACCCTTCACGCATTTCGACCATAAAAGGCTCGCGGGCTTTTTTATCAGAGTTGATGTCTTCTTTGATCTGGGTAAGAAAGTAGGTTCCAGCAGCAAATGCGATAGCAGTAAATAGAAATGTCAGCCGACCTCCAATAAGAAAGACTGATACTCCCCCGATTCCAGGGCCGATGATTGTCGCTGATCGCACAACGATGCCACGTGCAACATTTCCTGCAGGTAGTTTATCTTCTGGCAATAGAGAAGGCATGATCGCGCCTGCCGATGCCATGCCAAATGCATCTCCGATTCCCATTAAGAAAACAGCTGCCGCCAATAAAAAATGAGGAAGTTTTGGGGCTGATATAAAAACCATTCCGAAGACAAGAACCGCACGAAAAAGATCAGATGCAATAATTACTTGTTTGCGCGGTAAACGATCAGACCAAACGCCAGCAAAAGGTGCGAAGAGAACTGCCGATAAGACTCGGGCACCTAAAATCAAGCCCAGTGTCGTCGCAGTACCACCTGCGTCTAAGACCGTCACTGCAAGTGCAATTGGAAATGCCGACGCACCTATGACAAATATGGTGGTGTTATACCAAAAGAGACGGTACCCCCTGTATGACCAAAGGGATCCCGCCTCAAATAGTTTCATAGATAGATACTACTTAACTGGCTTGGCCTTTCGAGAAGCCAATACCTGATCAATGATTCCGTATTCAACTGCTTCAGCGGCTGTCAAAATCTTGTCGCGTTCGATATCTTTTTCAATCTCGGCCGCTGATTTAACAACGTGGCGTGCAAGAAGTTCTTCTTGCAAACGCGCAATACGTGCAATCTCTTTAGCTTGAATCTCGACATCAGATGCCTGCCCGCCACCCTCAGATGATGGTTGGTGAATCAAGATGCGTGAGTGCTCGAGGGCATAACGCTTTCCCTTTGCACCCCCTGCAAGGATGACGGCTGCAGCAGAGGCGGCCTGGCCTAAACAGATTGTGCTGATATCCGGGCGAACAAACTGCATCGTGTCATAAATTGCAGTTAGCGCAGTAAATGAACCACCAGGTGAGTTGATGTAAATCATGATGTCGCGATCTGGATCCATAGATTCCAGTGTCAGTAACTGTGCCATAACATCGTTAGCAACGGTGTCATCGATGGGCTGGCCCATAAAGATAATGCGCTCTTCAAATAGTTTTGTGTATGGATCAAGGCGCTTGAAACCGTAAGCGGTCTTTTCTTCAATAGTTGGAAGAACGTAGCGAGAAGTAACCTCTTGGATGTGTTTCATTAGGCTTTTCCTCCAAATACTTGACCATCAGATGTTGCGATGTGATCAATGAAGCCATATGCCTTGGCATCTTCGGCGTTGAACCAGTTATCGCGATCTGAATCGATAAGAATCTTTTCAAGTGTTTGACCCGTGTGCTTAGCATTTATTTCAGCCATTGTGCGCTTAGTGATCGCCATCTGTTCGGCCTGGATTCGGATATCAGTTGCAGTACCGCCGATGCCACCCAGTGGTTGGTGCATCAAGATACGCGCATTTGGAGTTGCATAACGTTTGCCGCGAGCACCTGCAGTAAGCAAGAACTGACCCATAGATGCTGCAATTCCCATTCCAACGGTTGCAATATCGTTCTTGACGTACTGCATCGTGTCGTAGATAGCCATACCAGCGGTAACTGAGCCACCAGGTGAGTTAACGTATAAATAAATATCCTTGTTTGAATCCTCGGCCGCTAGTAGCAAGATCTGCGCACAGATGGCATTGGCCATATCGTCACGTACTTCTCCGGCAAGGAAGATAATGCGCTCGCGTAGCAAGCGGTTATAGACCTGGTCATCTAAGCCGATCATTCCAACGCTCGATGAACGAGCCTGGATTTCTCCAGCTTGTGGGTTAAGAAAATCCACGTGTCTTCCTTCCGGTTGCATGTTTATTACCTGTAGTGAGGCTAACAATGTTGTGCGCTAAATGCTTCCCAATTTGCTTCAAAAGCCCTGTAGACGGCGTGATGTTCGCTTAGGGCTAAAGTCCTTGGGCAAAAGCAATAAGTAATTAAGCCTCGTCGACTAGATCAGCGGGTGCGGCCTGTGGGCGCAGCGCCTCAAGATCGATGACATTGCCAGATGCATCCTTAACAGTGATGCGCTCTAACACCGATGCCAACGCTTTCGCACGAGTTACCTCTGAAACTAGCTGTGCAATCTGGCCAGCCTTTTGTAACTCTTGTGCAAACTGCTCTGGCGCCATCCCATACCGCTGTGAAGTGCGAACCAAGTACTCAGTTAACTCCATTTCAGTAATTTGAATATCTTCAGCCTGAACGATTGCATCGAGTAAGAAATCTGATTTAAGAGATGAGCGAACCTGACCATCGACCTCTGCGCGGTGCTCGGCATCTTCGCTCCGGCCTTCACCTGCAAGGTGATCAGCTACCTCGAGTTCAACCAAACTATCTGGCACTGGAATATCTAAATCTTCAAGTAATTTTTTGATTAAAAGATCGCGAGCCTGTGTTCCCTGCTCCATTTTCTTAACGCGGCCTAGGCGCACAACAAAATCTGCTTTTAGTTCGGCCAATGTATCGAACTCAGATGCCAACTTTGCAAATGCATCATCTACTGGTGGAAGTTCACGCTCTTTAACTGCCTTAACAGTGGCTTGAACTTCACCCTTTTCGCCTTCAGCCTGTCCAACAAGTTGAGTCTCAAACTTCTTTGTCTCCCCTGCAGACATACCGATCAAGGCATCGTCTAGACCATCAATCATTCGATCTGAACCAACTTCGTAAGAAATATCATTTGCCTGTCCACCATCAACTAATTCACCCTTGATAAATGCCTCTAAATCTAAGGTCGCAAAATCCCCCTTAGCAACTGCTCGCTCAACGCTCGTTAATGTTCCAAAGCGTGTACGAAGTTCTTCTACCTGCTCATCGACATCGGCATCTGATACAACAAGGTCTTCAACTTCAATAGTGATAGATGAAAAATCTGGCAGCTTTACCTCAGGTCGAACATCAACTTCGACAGTAAATAAAAGCTTTTCGTTATCAACAAACTCTTTAACATCAACGACTGGGCGACCAAGAACAGCTACAGAGTGCTCACGAGCTGCCTTGCCATAGAAATCTGGAAGCGCTGCATTAATCGCCTCGTCTAATACTGTGCCACGTCCAACGCGCTGATCGATCATCGCCGCTGGAACTTTTCCTTTACGAAATCCTGGAATATTGACCTGGGTTGCAACCTTTTTATATGCATCAGCTACATGCGAACTCATCTCACTGAATTCAACTTCAATATCAAGACGAACACGTGTTGGAGAAAGTGTCTCGATGGTGCTTTTCACTGATGCTCCTAAATAAGTTACGAACTACGAGAGTGAACTGGTCGGGGCGGGGAGATTCGAACTCCCGGTCTCCTGCTCCCAAAGCAGGCGCGCTAGCCACTACGCTACGCCCCGAGGCGCAATGCAGGAGTCTAGACGAGATTTCACTCAACTCTTACCCACCCAGTACCTTTAGCCTCTAAGCACCACATGCGGGTGTAGCTCAATGGTAGAGCCCCAGCCTTCCAAGCTGGCCATGCCGGTTCGATCCCGGTCACCCGCTCCACATCTTTT
>WLHF01000066.1 GCA_009702835.1 Actinomycetota bacterium | reverse complement strand
TATTGAGTCACCCCGCGCTATTTAGCGTAAAACCAGCGTATTTCACTACTTATTTCATGTGAGAGAATATGCCCCATGCGTCGTACAGGTATTGCACTATTGACATTAGTTCTTGCTCTCTCACTAACTGCATGTGGGGCTGGTTTTAACGCCGAGACACGCAATATTGGGCAGATAACAGATGGCGTTGAAGGTGCAATCATCAATGATCAATCTCAGATCAAGGTCCGCAATCTTTTAATAGTTGAAACAGCGGAAAAAGCCGGAGTTATCGTCGGCACACTGATTAACACATCAGATTCAGATGACGCACTTTTGGGACTAGCTGTAAATGCACAAGTTGCAACGTTGAGCGGTAATACGACACTGTCTAAAAACTCACCAATCATCTTTGAAGGCACATCGGCGAATGCCAAAGCTGTGGTTCCATCTCTTGATGTTGTCGCTGGTCAAAATGTGACGGTTACACTGTTTTTTGCCCGTGGAGGAGAGTTAACCCTAACGGCTATTGTGAGAGACCAGCGTGACACTTACGCCGGAATCACTGCACAAATGGATACCGTTACTACAGCAAAAAAGTAGTTTTATTTTTTGCCTTGATTGGCAACTGCTGTCATTGCATCCTTTGCCGCAGCTGGATCTAAATACTCTCCACCTTTGACCATTGGTGAGAAATCTGCATTGAGTTTGTAGTACAAAGGAATACCAGTTGGGATATTTAAAGCTGCGATATCGGCATCACTGATTCCATCCAAGTATTTTACTAAGGCGCGCAGCGAGTTTCCGTGAGCGGTGACAAGAACTCGCTTGCCCTGTTTTAAATCAGGAACAATTGTGTCGTGCCAGTACGGCAACATGCGATCTATAACATCCTTGAGGCACTCAGTCTTTGGCACTGTGATATCGGCATAGCGTGGATCTTTGCTCTGCGAAAACTCATCGTTCTCATCAATTGGTGGTGGTGGCACATCGAATGAGCGGCGCCATAGCGCAAACTGAGCTTCACCATATTGCGCCAGAACCTGAGCCTTGTCCTTACCCTGCAGCGCGCCATAGTGACGCTCATTTAAACGCCATGAGCGTTGTACAGGGATCCAATGACGCTGACATGCATCAAGGGCTAGCGCCGCTGTATGAATCGCTCGGCCTAACAACGATGTGTGAAGTACGTCTGGCAGAAAATTTCGTTCGGCGAGCAGAGCACCACCACGTCGCGCCTCATCTTGACCCTTGGTCGATAAGGCAACATCGACCCATCCAGTAAAGAGGTTCTTGGCGTTCCATTCAGATTCACCATGACGTAGAAGGATTAATTCGAAGCTGCTCATAGATACATCCTAAACCAGATGCTTGAAAGCATCTAAATTCGCCAGAGACTCACCACGCGACAGGCGCCAAGCCCATTCACGGCGGATGGCATTTGCAAAGCCAAGTTCGAGCAGTGGATTAAAGGATGAGTCTGAAAGCTGTAGGACTGCACCAACCAGTCGATCGATTTCGCGATCGGTAACGGCAGATAAGGGCAAGCGACCGACTAAGAAAATATCGCCCAGAGCATTAATTGCAAATGCAATGCCGTATAACGAGGCATTTTTAGCCATACACCAGGCATGTACTGCCGCCTCGTTGTCATCGGGTTTGCGAATCACAAATGCATTAATGCTCAGTGAGTGATCGCCAACAATTAAGGCGCAGTGTGTTTGGAGCTTCTTTTCACCCGGCAAAGTGATGAGATATGTATTGCTATCTCTCTTTTCAAACTCGATATCATGCGAATCAAGAAACTCTTCGATTGTGATTCGGGGGTCGATCGCAGCCATTACTGTCCCGCTATTTTTGCCGCTGCATTATTGTGCGTTATTACCTGGTCGTAAATATCTAGAGTTCCGCGCGCAGTAGCATCCCAGCCAAAGTGTGAGGCGTGCTCGATTGCCCCCATCGATAATAGAACGCGGCGCTGTGGCTCGTGCAGTAAACGGGCAAGAACCGATGACCAGGCTTTAGGATCGTGTCCATCGACTAAGACACCAGAGATTCCATCGGCAACGGCTGTGCGCAGTCCACCGATGGCAGTTGCCACAACTGGCGTGCCGCATGCCTGGGCTTCTAGTGCAACTAAACCAAAGCTTTCAGAGTAACTAGGTACACACACTAAATCTGCGGCGCGATACCAGTGCACTAAATCTGCACGCGGTACAGGAGGTGCAAAGTGAATGACATCATCGATACCAAGCCAGGTCGCTAACTCTTTGAGTCGCTCAACCTCTTCGGTATTAGCACCAGAGGCACCACCAATAATGTTGACAATCAACTGTGGTCGCATTTGCGGTGAGTGTTTTACCAGCTCTGATGTTGCACGGATTAATACTTCCGGGCCCTTGTGTGGCTGAATTCGGCCAACAAAAGTTATTACCAGTGCATCGGCAGGAGTGCCGGTCTGCTCACGCGCAGCCTTTCGACCCGTGCCAGGAGTGAATGTAAATAAATCCACTCCGGGATTTACAACATGGACCGTATCCGGACATGCATCGTAGAGAGATACAAGACTGGCCGCTTCAGAGTCTGTATTGGCAATGAGCGCCTGGGCCGCTGCTGCAACCTGTGTCTCGCCCTGTACTCGAATCATTGGCTCTGGGCTTTCACCTTCGGCGAGATTTAAATTCTTTACACGGGCCATTGTGTGCATAGTGTGGATTAATGGAATACGCAGCTTGGCAGCGGCCGGCATAGCTACCTTTCCTGAGATCCAATAATGTGAATGTATTGCATCGTACTTTTCATCTTTAACTATGCGCAGGAACTCTTTAGAGAGCCCAAGGATGTGCGCAGGCATCTGCTCTTTAGTTAAGTGGCCGTGGCCGCAATCAAAGTATCGAACACGAACACCTTTTGAGAATTCAATAATCTCAGGGGATTCACTTTCTGTACGGCGCGTAAAAATATCGACCTCAACGCCCATCGCCGCCATGCGCTGGGCCGATTCGAGTACATAGATATTCATACCGCCAGCATCACCAATACCTGGTTGATCCAATGGGGATGTATGCACCATTACGGTTGCAATGCGGCCGTTCATTGAATAAGGGTACGACTTGTTAGAAGGTTGCGCGAATGGAGCCAATGTTTTTGCCTCCCCCATACACAGGTTGAGGTATTTCATGTGCATCAATGCCAAATAACTTCAAGATGGCCTGCGTAACGGCGGGAGTAGCGCGTTCATTTCCATCGCTGATCTTTAATGCAAATGCACGGCCATCAGGAAGGGATGCAACGTTAACGGCCTCTGCGCCATCTTTCATAAAAAGACCTGGGAGCTTTTGCATCATCCGCGTTGCAAGTCGGCCATCACCTGAAACCATCTCTGGATTCTCGCGACAGGCCTGAGTAACGCTTTGATGAACATAATCCGTTGAAATTGTTAGTGCTCGTATCGCTCGAGCTAAACCTAAAAGTGAAAACATAAACAACGGTGCACCGCATCCATCAACACTTGTAAGAGAGATTTTTTCACCACTCATCGCTTCGACTTCAGCAGCGATTGCAAGCTGTAGTGGATGTGATGGATCAAGGTAAGAGTCGATAGGCCAATCATTGATATGGCAGGTCAGAATCATGCCCGCATGTTTACCACTGCAGTTCATGGCAAGGCGCGTTGGCTCAGCGCTACGGCGAAGAGATTCATCTAACGGTCGATCCATCACACACATCAACGCCGATGCATCTAGGCCTGCCTTTGCCAATATCTCTAAGGCGCCATCTTGATGCATTGGTGTACCTACATGGCTGGCGCAGACAAGGGCAAGTAATCGCGCTTCGATATCTAAGCCGGCCCGGACCATCGCCGATGCTTGAATTGATTTAAGGGATGAGCGGGAATACATAGGCAGTGTGGGATCACCTTTTTGTGCCAATATCGAACCATCGCTATTGAGTGCAACAAAGTGACCGGCGTGCACAGATTCAACAACACCGCTTCGAACTACTTCGGCCAGGATTTCGCCGAGCATTACTTACTCACTCTGCCGTTCAAGTGATGACCAGATATGGGCCTGAAGCTCTTGTCCCTCTGCCGCCATGTCGTATGCATAGAAAAGCTCACCAGCGACAAGTCCATACAAGCGAACACCTGCAGTAACAATCTTTGCAGTTGGCGCAGAATAACCTTGATCTAAAACTAATTGAATCTTTGGGCCATCAAATGTTCCAACCCACCCCTCAGATATTCCGGTGTTATGTGACATAACAACCTCTAAAACATTATTGGGTTTAATGCGCCAGAAACCAGTTTCAGAGCCAGCGGGACGCAGAATTTCTCCCTCTTTATCTAGGATCCATGAACGCGAGTAGTAATTAAGAAATGGGCGACCGTCATGATTAAAGACAATCTCTTGTGCAAATTCAAAGGGCTCAATACTTGGATACTCGCCCCGACCTTTGCCGCGCCAAGTGCCAACCATCCAGGCAAGTGGATTTAAATCGGTGTGTAGACCTTCAGGAATCGTAAAGACCATTTATGGGCGACCTCTAAATCGTGGCGAGCGTCTGGCCTGTGATTGGCGGCCACGGAATGCATAAATAATAAGCGCCACACCAAGTGCAATGGCTGCGATGCCAAGGATTATCGAGGTAAACAGCTCCATGGACAAAGAGTAGCGGTTAAACAATCACTTGCTGCGAGGCAGGAATCCCATCAACTGTAAGGATTGTATCTATCGGTGTATTTCGCTTAACGATTGCAAGGGCGATTGTGCCTAATTCGTGATGGCGGGCAACGGTGCCGATAAAACCAACTACCGCTCCATCCTTTTCTACCTTGGTGCCTTGTGCTGGAAAGCCGACATCGCTGCCATCTAGATGCAACATAACTAAGCGCCGCGGTGGGTTTCCTAAGTTAAATATCTTAGCCACGGTCTCCTGACCACGATAACAACCTTTGTTCATATGTACTGCAGCGTTTAATACGCCAATCTCATTGGGAATTGACTTGTGGTCGGTTTCAAAACCAATTCGGGGGCGGTGCGCAGCAACACGTTCAGCATCAATCGCCCAGGTTCCCACCTGAGTTGCAACAGCGTTAAAGGCCTCACTTGTCTGAGCGAGTTCTGCCCGTGGCACAAGTGCAAATGGACCACCAATTTCAGTTGTAGCACCTGGTGCTCGCAACACTACATATTCAGCCGTTGCATCGCGCACGTCAACGCGCAACATAAACTTCATCTTTGTTAAATATGTAAGCAGGGCTGAGGAATATCCAGGATCTAAAACTAGCCAGGTTGTTGCACCATCATCGACGAGATTGAATTGATATTCGATATGGCCCTGCGGATCTAAAATCATTGCAGGTTTCCAGATACCAACACCTAAATCATTTAAGTATTGAGTCGTTAAATCATGCAACCATTTCAGGCGATCTGCGCCACCAACGGCGATGATATTTAAATGTGAGAGATCGGCCCACGCACTGCCGGCAGCAAGGGCTCTTTGTTCTTTAACGGGCTCGCCAAAGTGCCACACAGCACCCTTATCAACACCATTTTCTACAACAACAGCGCTCATTGGCAGGCCGTACATGTTCCGTACACTGCAAAGTGAGTGACATCGGTTTTAAAACCATAATCATCGGCCAGTGCATTAACAAAGTTAGATGCAACATCTATCGGTGCATCACCGATAGATCCGCACTTTCCGCAGACAAGATGCAGATGTGTCAGCTCTTCGGCTGCGTGATAGGTCGCCCCACCATGTCCCAAATGCGTATGCACTACTAAACCGACGTTTTCTAGTGTTTCAAGATTGCGGTACACGGTCGAAAGATTGATACCTGGTTGCGTCAGACGAACTTTTTCAGCAATATCTTCTGGTGTTGAGTGCCCAAGTTCACGCACTGCCGATAGAACGAGTTCACGTTGAGGGGTAAGGCGCAATCCCTTTTCCCGTAGTTCATTCGTTTGACTCATAGGCCAATTCTACGTCCTTAATGCCTCTTAGGCTTGGGGTCATGCTGACCCAAATATCCAATTGGTGAGCGCTATTAGCTGCAGGTAGTCTGTACCAATGGCCAAGGTGTTGCTACTTACAAACACTCATTTGGCGAGCGCGGAAGTTCTACCTTCACTTGGCTTACTCGCACATCACGTTCGTATCTTGCCGGCCGAAGCTAGTGTGTTGGTCGATGTCCCCGATGTGGATGTGATCCTTGTCGATGCACGCCGTGATTTGCCTGCAGCAAAATCTCTCACCCGTTTATTAACAACTACTGGTCTTGGCTGCCCCATCATTGTTATTGCAACTGAGGGCGGATTATCTGCCGTAAGCGCCGACTGGGGAGTCGATGATGTCATGCTCGATACATCAGGGCCCGCCGAAGTCGATGCGCGTATCCGTATCGCAGTTGGCAAACATCAAGTGATCATGGCGCAGAGTGATCCACACTCGGGCGAAATCCGTACCGGAGATGTTGTTATCGATGAAGCAAGTTATACCGCCCGACTTAAGGGAAATGTTTTAGATTTAACATTTAAAGAGTTCGAACTATTGAAGTACTTAGCCCAGCATCCTGGGCGTGTATTTTCTCGTGCCCAGTTGTTGCAAGAGATCTGGGGCTATGACTACTTTGGTGGCACGCGCACAGTAGATGTTCATATCCGTCGTCTGCGCTCAAAGCTTGGCCCCGAGT
>WLHF01000065.1 GCA_009702835.1 Actinomycetota bacterium | reverse complement strand
TACAAAGACGGCGGTTTTAAAGATTCAAGCTAGTCGTGGTGTTCTGGTGATTGGCCATGATCGCGGTGGGTTAAGCGTTGAGGCAGTTACGAAGTTTGCTAAAAAACTTAACTGGCCCATTATCGCCGAGGACCCACTTTCCTTCCCAGATGCAGTTGCACATGCATCAATTCTCTTAACCTCACCTGCAGTACGAAGTGTTTTAGCCCCGCAGGCTGCAATTGTTTTTGGCCGCACCACGCTTTCCAGATCAGTTAACGCTCTTATCGGGTTAGCACCAGTGACGTATGTGATTGATCCACGTATTGCAACCGTTGATGGCGATCGAGCGGCAGATAAACGTTTTACGGAGATTCCAAGCCTAGATTGCGTTATGGCATCCGATGATTGGATTTCGCAGTGGGCGAAATACTCACAACGTTGTGCACGGTTAATTACCGAACTCGATGGTTGGAATGAAGCATCGATAGCTAAAGAGATTGCAGCGGGGATTCCAGATGGTGCAGCTCTCTTTGTTTCATCCTCGCGCCCGATTCGTGACCTCGAAGGATTTGCAACACCACGCAGCGGAGTAACAACCTACGCCAACCGTGGGTTAGCTGGAATTGATGGCAATATATCTACAGCGCTAGGAATTGCATTGGGCCATAGCCAAACTTTTGCAGTACTAGGTGATTTGGCTTTTCTACATGACGTTACTGGTTTGATTACACAGGAGGATATCAACTGCAGATTTATCGTTATAAATAACGATGGCGGTGGAATATTTTCAACTCTGCCACAGCGCGGGGCAGAGGGATTTGAAACAGTCTTTGGAACTCCACATGGTTTAGATCCTGCCGCTATTGCAAGCTCCTTTGGTATTGCAGCATCAACTATCTCTAGCATTGCTGAGCTCAAGAGAGAGTTATCAGCACCCGTGAAGGGAATCTCAGTAGTTGTTGCAAAGGTTCAATCGCGTGAAGCAAATGCCGATAACTTAAAATCTATTTATGAGAAGATGAACTCTATTTAAGCCAGTGCACTGCGCATGGGAACAAGCTTGGCCACACTTTCTGCTAACTCTTTATCTGGATCAGAGCCTGCAACGATCCCGCAACCGGCAAAAATCCTTATCGAATCTCCATTAATCTGCCCACATCGCAGTGCGATTCCGAGTTCACCATCACCGGCGGCATCGATCCAACCGACTGGGCCGGCGTATCGCCCACGTGACATTGATTCGATCTCAGTAATGAGTTGGCCCGCCAGCTCACGTGGTGTGCCACAAACGGCGGCCGAGGGATGAAGTTGTTCGAGAATCGTAAATGCATCTACGTGCGCTAATTTCTCAGCTATCGCCCCAGTCACATCGGTTGCTAAGTGCATGACATTTGCTAAGTGCAATACATATGGCGCATCAGGGACATTTGTCGATGTGCAAAAGGGTTCAAGTGCATCGGCTACGGACTGCACTGCGTATAGATGCTCTTCTAGATCCTTTGATGATCGCGCAAGAGATGCGGCAAGTGCTAAATCTCGCTCATCATTGCCAGTTTTGCTAATCGTTCCAGCTAAAACGCGTGAAGTAACCATTTTACGAGATAAGCGCAGTAATAACTCGGGTGTTGCACCAACAAGGCCAGCCACTGAGAAGTTCCATGTCGAGGGATATTCGGCGGCTAACTTCTTTAAAATTGTACGGGGCTCAATATCTTTATCTGAATGTCCTGTGAAATCCCGTGCCAGTACAACTTTATCAAGCTTACCGCTTTGGATTCTATCGACGGCGGTAGATACACGTGACTTCCACGCATCATCAGCCTGGTCATCGCTATCCCATGTAATTGAATTGTGAATTAAATCTGGTGGCGTTACATTTAAATCTGGTTGAGGTGATGAACCAATCCAAGTGATCCATGATTTATCGCCTTTTTTACCGACAATAACCTGTGGAATTATTAAAATCGATTCCTCATCAGATGAAAAAGAAAAAGATGCAAAGAGCACTGGCCCTGTACCGTTTCCATGAACAGAGTTAGTAATGGCAAAACTTTCGAGTTGTTTGAGCCACCATTTACGGGCATCGGCAAAGCGTTGTGGACCGCTCACTGTCGTTGTCGCAAAACTACCCCAACCAACTAAGCCCTCACCTGCACGCAGCCAGGCCACTGGATTTGAATCAGGTAGTAGATCAAGCAGTGGAAGATGTTCGCCACAGTGCGTGGTTGTAACGGGGATTAGCAAAGGCATAGGTGGGTTTTTAGCGCTTCGCAGGATTGACTAATCGCCAGAGAATTGGGAGCGATGTTCCTGCGATAGCAATTTTTATCGCCTCTCCAACAATAAATGGCGTTAACCCAGCGGCGATAGTCCAGGCCCAATCTTTACCAGTGAAATGGTGCAACCAAAGAAGACCAAATGAAAAAATAATGAGAGTACCAAATAGCATTGAGGGAAGAGATGTAAGAAATCTCTGATCTAATCTGCGTTTAGCTAGAAGACCTAAGAGATAAGTCGCAACCATCATTCCAATTAAATAGCCCCCGGTTGCTCCGGTAATTTTTTCAACTCCAAAGCTTGCCTCAGCAAATACGGGTGCCCCTGCAATTCCAGCTAACAAGTACGTAGCAAAGGTAGCTAAACCAAGCCCCGACCCATACGTTGTTCCAATTAAGAGAACACCTAAAGTTTGACCTGTAACAGGCACGGGTGATCCAGGAACTGGAATTGCAATCTGTGCCATCGCAGCAAGAAAGAGAACTCCACCGGCAGCTAATGCAGCAGTACTAAGCATCGAACTTTGTGGGAGCACTGTGGAACGAAGAGAGGTAGCAGGAAATGACATCAGTGGAGCTCCTTGAGCGATGAAGTTGTGGATGAGCCTACTTCAAGGGAGAATGCCACTATGTCCCGCGCCAATCTCGGTAAAGATCCAGATGAGGTTGCAGCGATGTTTGATGGAGTGGCCAGGCGATACGACATCGTTAACGACCTCCTATCTCTGGGCCGGACTAAGGCGTGGCGCAGAGCGGCAACAGAGATCATCGCTCCCGTCCCAGGTATGAAGATCCTGGATCTAGCGGCCGGACCTGGCTCATCATCGGAGCCGTTGCACAAGGCTGGTGCTACCGTTTTTTCTACCGACTTCTCTGAGGGGATGTTGGCCCAGGGCCGCAAATCACGCCCATACCTGAACTTTTCCAAGGCCGATGCCCTCAATCTGCCCTTTGAGGCAGGTAGCTTTGATCTCACAACGATCTCCTTTGGCCTTCGAAATACTGTGGACTATGCCAAGGCGCTCGCCGAGGCGCTACGAGTAACTAAGCTCGGCGGCCGGATAGTCGTCGTCGAGTTCTCCCACCCAACCTGGGCCCCGTTTCGCAGCCTGTATCTGGGCTATCTCATGCGCGCCCTGCCAGCGATCGCTCGAAAGACGGCCTCAAATCCCGATGCCTATGTGTATTTAGCCGAGTCGATCAGAGCCTGGCCAGATCAGCGCCAGTTGGCCGTGGCTATGGAGGCTGCTGGCTGGGGCTCGGTTACATGGAGAAACCTCACTTTTGGGGTTGTTGCAGTTCACAGCGGGATAAAGGGATAGCGGTCATTGGAACAGGCCTAACCACCTTAAGATTTCGTACGTGATATCCACATCGAATCCATACGTGCCGATTCTGGTGCTAGGGGCTATCGGCTTTGGCTTTGCGATCTTCTCAGTTGCAGCAGGAGCTTTGGCAGGACCAGCTCGATACAACAGAGCAAAGTTGGAGGCGTATGAGTGTGGAATCGAACCATCACCACAAGCTGCCGAGGGGGGCCGCTTTCCAGTCAAATATTTCTTAACTGCAATGCTTTTTATTATCTTTGATATTGAAATCGTTTTTCTCTATCCATGGGCCGTGAGCTTTGACCATTTAGGAATCTTTGGTTTAGTTGAAATGGCGATTTTTATTGGGACTGTCTTTGTTGCATATGCCTATGTCTGGCGCCGCGGCGGATTGGAGTGGGATTAAAATGGGATTAGAGGAAAAGATTCCAAGTGGTTTTCTATTAACAACAGTTGAAAAACTCGCCGGCTATATGCGCAAGAACTCATTGTGGCCAGCGACTTTCGGTCTTGCATGTTGTGCAATTGAGATGATGGCCGTTGGCTCTGCCGCTAAATATGATATTTCGCGCTTTGGTATGGAGGTCTTTCGTGCATCTCCACGTCAGGCAGATTTAATGATTGTTGCAGGTCGCGTCTCTAACAAGATGGCACCAGTCCTGCGTCAGATTTATGATCAAATGTCGGCCCCTAAGTGGGTACTTGCGATGGGTGCATGCGCATCATCGGGTGGAATGTTTAACAACTATGCAATCGTGCAGGGCGTTGATCACGTAGTGCCGGTTGATATCTATCTACCTGGCTGTCCACCACGACCTGAGATGTTAATGGATGCAATCTTGAAACTTCATGAAAAGATTAACGTTGAAAAACTCGGTTCAAACCGTGCACAGGTTATTAAGGAAGTTGAACTTGCTGCGATGAACGCTAAGCCAACGCATGAGATGAAGGGCTTACTCGCATAAATGACTGATTCAGGAATGTTTGGCGCACGTGGCACTGGTGACACATCTGGCTATGGCGGCCTTGTGCGTACCGCTGCCTCAACAGGCTCGTCCGAACGTCCATTTGGTGGTTATTTCGATGATGTGGCCGATGATTTAGAGCGTGCCTACCCCGAGTTTTCTAGCGCAATTGAGCGTGTTGTTGTTGATCGTGGCGAATTAACGCTGCATATAAAGCGTGAAAAATTAGTAGAAGTTGCAAAGATTCTGCGCGATAGCTTGAAGTTTGAAATGTGCATGGGTGTCTCCGGAGTTCACTATCCAAATAATGTTGGCCGCGAACTTGTTGCCGTGTATCCACTTCTCTCAATAACTAATAATCGCCGAATTCGCCTTGAAGTAACTGTCGCCGACTCTGATGCCCATATTCCTTCACTCGTTGAAGTTTGGGCCGGCAATAACTGGCATGAGCGCGAAACCTTTGACATGTTTGGAATTATCTTCGATGGCCACCCAGGCCTTACCCGCATCTTGATGCCAGATGATTGGCAAGGTCATCCACAACGTAAAGATTATGCACTCGGTGGAATTCCAGTTGAGTACAAGGGTGCAACGATTCCAGCACCTGATAATCGCCGGAGCTATAAATGACGCCATTAGATCCATACGCACCCTCGCGTGAGACAACTGAGGGCACCGTCTTCTCAGTTACTGGTGGAGACTGGGACTCACTCGTACAAGAAATTGGTTCTACAAAGGAAGAGCGTGTTGTCGTCAATATGGGTCCTCAGCATCCTTCAACACATGGTGTGCTGCGCTTAGTTCTAGAGCTTGAAGGTGAGACTGTCACTGAAGTTCGTTGTGGAATCGGATATTTACACACTGGAATTGAAAAGAATATGGAGTTCCGTAACTGGACCCAAGGAACAACATTTGTAACTCGCATGGATTACTTAGGACCTATTTTTAACGAGACTGCATACTGCTTAGCGATTGAAAAACTCCTTGGAATCACCAATGATGTTCCAGAGCGTGCCAGCGTAATTCGCGTAATGATGATGGAGCTCAACCGAATCTCCTCACACATGGTCGCACTCGGTACTGGAGCTCTCGAGCTTGGGGCAATCACTCCAATGTTCTTTGCCTTTCGTGAACGCGAAATCGTTTTAGATCTCTTCGAAATGATCTCTGGTTTACGTATGAATATGGCCTATATCCGCCCAGGTGGCGTGCAACAGGATTTACCAGATGGTGCAATCCCTAAGATTCGTGAGGCCGTAGCGCAGATGCGCAAGAACTTTAAAGACAATACATCGCTGCTTGTTGGCAACGCAATTTGGCTTAAGCGAACACAGGGCATTGGTTATTTAGATTTAGCTGGTGCAACAACACTTGGTATTACAGGGCCAGTACTTCGTTCAACCGGTCTGCCATGGGATTTGCGCAAAGTACAGCCATATTGCGGTTATGAAAACTATAACTTTGATGTCATTACCGCCGATACATGCGATGTGTATGGTCGTTTCTTAATTCGCATGAATGAGCTCGAGCAGTCCCTGCGCATTATTGAGCAGGCCTTGGATAAGTTGGAAAAACTCCAAGGAGCACCAGTCATGGTTGCAGATAAAAAGATTGCATGGCCGGCGCAGTTAGCACTTGGTGGCGATGGTCTTGGTAACTCCCTTAACCATATTCGTGAAATTATGGGCACATCAATGGAGTCATTGATTCACCACTTTAAATTAGTTACTGAAGGCTTCCAGGTTCCAGCTGGTCAGGTATATGCAGCTGTTGAATCTGCTCGTGGAGAGCTTGGCGCCCATGTTGTCTCTGATGGCGGAACACGTCCATATCGAATGCACTTTCGTGAGCCATCTTTTAATAATCTACAGGCAACATCTGCCATGAGTGAGGGTGGAATGATCGCCGACATTATCGGCGCAGTAGCATCGATCGATCCTGTGATGGGAGGTGTTGACCGCTAATGGCTTACTCCAGTGAAGATCTTGCAACTATGGATTCAATCATCAAGCGTTATCCGCGCTCTCGCTCTGCAATTATGCCGCTATTACACTTTGTACAATCCCAAATCGGTTTCGTAAATGGTGAGGGCATCGCACTCATTGCACCACTCTTAACTCTCGAAGCGGCAGAGGTTTCAGCCGTTGC
>WLHF01000064.1 GCA_009702835.1 Actinomycetota bacterium | reverse complement strand
ACCATCGCTTCAACGTTAGCGGCGTAGCCACACTGTGGGCATAAAACGTATGTATCCTCACCAGTGCTACATGGTGCTAGAAACTCCTCGGACTTTGATCCACCCATCGCACCCGATACTGCCTTAACAATGTTGTACTTCATGCCTAGGCGGTTAAAACAGCTGACATATGCATCACGATGTCTTTGATACGAGAGATCTAGGCCGGCATCATCGATATCAAATGAGTACGAGTCCTTCATGACAAACTCGCGACCACGGATAATTCCACTGCGTGGGCGGGCCTCATCGCGATATTTAGTTTGGATCTGGTAGAGAGAGAGTGGTAAATCTTTATACGATGAGTATTCGCTCTTCACCATCAGCGTGAACATCTCTTCGTGAGTTGGTCCTAATAAATAATCTGCGCCTCTTCGATCTTGCAGACGAAAGAGTGATGGCCCGTACTCTTCCCAGCGATTCGTGGTCTCATATGCCTCGCGAGGCAGCAGTGCGGGAAAGTGCACCTCTTGAAAGCCGGCCTTATCCATCTCCTGGCGAACAACGTTTTCAACATTTCGCAGTGTTATTACGCCAAGAGGCAGCCACGAGTAAATTCCTGCTGCAATTCGACGGATATATCCTGCGCGAACAAGTAAGCGATGGCTTGCGACCTCGGCATCGGCTGGATCATCGCGCAGCGTACGCAAAAAGAGCGTAGACATCTTCAACATGAGGTGAGCCTACCCAACATCAACGGTAGGCATGCCTGATGCAACGCCCGCAGCCTCCATTTCTTCGGCCAATCGCATAGCCTCTTCAATTAAAGTCTCAACGATCATCGCTTCGGGCACAGTCTTAATGACTACACCCTTTACAAATATCTGGCCCTTACCGTTGCCAGATGCAACGCCTAAATCGGCCTCACGGGCCTCCCCTGGTCCATTTACAACACAGCCCATCACTGCAACGCGCAGCGGAACAGTCATTCCTTCAAGACCTGCTTGGACTTTTTCAGCCAATGTATAAACATCGACTTGCGCACGCCCACATGATGGACATGAAACGATTTCTAGTTTGCGTTGACGAAGATTTAACGACTCCAAAATGGAGATTCCAACTTTAACCTCTTCGACAGGGGGCGCCGAGAGTGAAACACGGATCGTGTCACCAATACCCTCAGCCAAGAGAATTCCAAATGCAGTTGCCGATTTGATTGTTCCTTGAAAAATTGGACCGGCTTCGGTAACACCAAGATGTAATGGATAGTCACACTTAGCTGCCAGGATGCGATAGGCATTAACCATCGTTACTGGGTCATGGTGTTTAACTGAGATTTTAATATCTGAAAAACCATGCTCTTCAAATAAAGATGCCTCCCATAACGCCGATTCAGCTAGCGCTTCAGGTGTGGCCTTTCCATACTTTGCAAGTAACCGCGGATCTAGTGATCCAGCATTAACGCCGATACGGATTGGAATTCCCGCATCCCCTGCAGCCTTTGCAACCTCTTTAACTTTATCGTCAAACTGTTTAATATTGCCAGGATTTACACGAACTGCGGCGCACCCCGCATCGATTGCGGCAAAGATGTACTTGGGTTGAAAGTGAATATCGGCGATTACTGGAATCTGTGACTTCTTTGCGATCTGTGCAAGGGCATCTGCATCATCTTGACTTGGTACTGCAACCCGGACAATCTGACAGCCGGCCGCGGTTAGTTCGGCGATCTGCTGCAGCGTTGCATTGACATCAGATGTCAATGTTGTGCACATCGATTGAACACTTACTGGTGATTCACTTCCCACTGCCACTTTGCCGACCATCATCTGCTTGGTTTTGCGACGCGGAGTAAGAACTGGTGGTGGAGCGCTCGGGATTCCTAAATCAACCATGGGCCTATTCTGCCGTATGAGGCGTGGATGCGCTAAAGATTGAGAACGAGCGGATTGACGATATCTGCCACAAGAAGCAGAAGTGTGAGCGCAGCTAATATCACAAAGACCACCATCGTTATCGGTGTCAGCACAGTCACATCGATCGCTGCCGGCCGAGAACGTCCGCGCAGGCGAGCGATAAAAGCTCGAATCTCATCGGCGATTGCAACGGCCATATGTCCGCCATCGAGAGGCAGAATCGGCAAGAGATTAAAGATACCCACAAAGATATTTAAGCTTGCGATAATTAAAACAAATGTTGCCAGGCGCTCCATTGCAGATAATTCATCGCTGCTCACGGCCTGTCCCGATACACGGGCTACTCCAACAATGCCAACTAAACCATTGGTATCACGCTCTTCTCCGTTAACGGTTTGACCCCATAGCTCTGGGATTTTCGATGGGAGTTTGGCTAAAGATTTAACACTCTCGAAGAGAAAATCCTTAGTAACAACTCCGGCGTTTTTAAAAGAGGTTATTGCCCCTGTGCGCTTGAGTCCGACCTTATTTATAATTCCAAGTAGGAATCTCTCTTTGCCATCGATGGTTTCAAGAGTTGGGGTTGCAGTAATGATCAACTCTTGACCGGCACGTTTGATTCCAAGAGTTAACTCTCTGCCCTGCGAATTACGGATTGCAGTGACATCTTTATACCAGTCGCTTACTTTCTTACCATTAATAGATGTGACTTCATCGCCCACCATGATCCCAGCCGATTGTGCGGCAGAGCCCTTGATGACCTCTCCAATTATTGGCAGAGCTTGCGTCGTGCCGATTCCTGCAAAGAGAGTAAAGAGGAGCACGAAACCAATCACAAAATGTAGAAATGATCCAGCCCCTAAGACAATTAACTTACGTCCCGATGAGGCTTTATAGAAGGCGCGGTTTTCTTCACCTACAGGCATTACATCCCCAGGTGTCATACCTTCGATTTTGCAGTAGCCACCTGCTGGAATCGCTTTGATTCCAAACTCAGTTTCGCCCCGTTGCCGTGAAAAGATACGGGTGCCAAAGCCCAAGAAAAACTCAGAGACCTTCATTCCATATCGCTTGGCCGTTAAATAATGGCCAAACTCATGAATCATTACCGATAAAAGTAAGGCAACGACAAAGGCAAGGATTCCCAGTATCTGCATTATGAGACCAATCGTATTAGATGTTTTTGAGCTAGTGCTCTGGCATCATCTTCTATGGCACTGACATCGGCTAATTCGCGCAGCGTCGATGAGGCAGATTGCTCTCTTAGTGTGAGAACGGCCTCGATCAGTGGAACTATCGAAGTAAATGCTATTTTTTCGGCGATAAAAGCTTCAACGGCTACTTCATTGGCTGCGTTAAAGATCGCAGGCATCGCTCCACCAATCTCACCGCAGTGACGAGCTAATGCAACGGCTGGAAATCTCTGTGAATCAATCGGCTCAAAACTCCAACTATGTGAAGCACTCCAATCAATGGCAGGTGATGCATGAGTCAAGCGGTGAGGAAAATTAAGTGCATAGGCAATTGCCCCCTTCATATTAGGCGGGCTAGCCTGGGCGATAGTTGATCCATCGTGGAATTCAACCATTGAGTGGACTACTGATTGACGATGAATAACAGCTTCGATGGCGCTGTATGGCATCGAGAATAAGTAATGTGCCTCAATTATTTCTAATCCTTTATTAACTAAAGTCGCTGAGTTAATTGTTACGACCGCGCCCATGCTCCATGTTGGATGTTTGAGCGCATCGGCCACACTGACACCGCGCAGATCGCTGCGATCTAGAAAAGGCCCACCGCTTGCAGTCAAAACTAATCGGCTAATCTCATCACTCTTGCCAGCTAATGCGCACTGCCAGATAGCCGAGTGCTCTGAATCAACAGGGATTATCTGGTGCTCGCGCGCCTTAGAGATCACTAATTCGCCACCTGCGACAAGAGATTCTTTATTGGCAAGGGCTAACGTATTTCCAGCATCGAGGGCTGCAAGGGTGGGTCCGAGTCCGATAGAACCAGTGATGGCATTGAGTACAACATCGCACTCGATTGATGCGATCTGCGTTGATGCTAATGCCCCATCGATAACTTTGATGCCGGGTAGTCCTGCCCGTATGAGCTCGGCATTATTGACCACACCTACAAAGGCAACGTTAAATCGTTTGGCCTGCTCAATAACAAGGGCTGGATTAGTACCGGCAGATGAAATTGCAATGACACGAAACTTATCTGGGTTGGCTGCAATTATTTCTAACCCTTGCCGCCCAATCGAACCAGTAGAACCAAGAATTACTACATCACGCATTTATCGATCCAGAAGGTTTTGTGTAGGTGAGTACTTCTCCCCCGAACGACGCTTAGCGATTGCACTCAAGGCCTCTAAAACAACGCGATTGGCAAGAATTGCGGTGATGTCGGCGCTATCAAATGCCGGTGCAACTTCAACTACATCGATTCCGACAACTGGAAGCTCAAGACAGATGCGACGCACTGATTCAAGTAGTTCGCGACTAGTCATTCCACCTGGCTCTGGCGTGCCAGTTCCTGGCGCCATACCAGGATCTACAACATCGATATCAACGGAGAGAAAAACTCCGTCGCAACCATCGGTGAGTATTGCAAAGCTCTCATCTAGAACCGTATTTAATCCCCTGTGATGAATCTCAGTCATCTCATATGAGCGCATCCCTTGACCTTGCATCCAGTCGAGCGTCTTAGCATCTGGCCAATAACCGCGAAGACCAAGTTGTAAGAAGCGATCCCCGCGCACTGTGCCGGTTTCAATTAATCGACGCATCGGTGTGCCGTGGCCAATTAATGCTCCAAATTGATCTTCGCCTGTATCGGCATGGGCATCAAAGTGAATCATTGAAATCTTGCCCAGACCGCGATGGCGTGCAATACCTGCAACATCGGCCGATGCGATTGAGTGATCTCCACCAAGAATTACCGGGATTGCACCTGCCCGTGAAATCTTTTCGGTCGCTTGAGCCAAGAGTTCAAGAGAGGCGATGAGATCTCCACCGGGCATTAATAAATCTCCGGCATCAACGACTTTCATGGCCTTCAATGCATCAATGCGCAGAGCTAAATGTGGACGCTGGCCATCATGCGGCAGATAATCTCCACCGCGAATTGCTTGTGGGCCAAACTTTGCACCAGAGCGATGCGATGTGCCGCTATCAATTGGTGCACCAACGATGACTACGTCGGCATCGGCATATGTAGAGACGACGTCTAAATCACAGCGCTCAATGCCAAGAAATGTAAAGTCAGGGCCGTACATATTCCCGTGGTTGCTCATGCCTTAAGAATAGGTGTAAAGCTTTAGGAATCGAAACCCAAACCCAACAAATCAAGGAGTCGAAGCCATAGATTGCGCCTACCCTGCTTTTCATCAGCTCGATTAATAGACCATTGTGTAAGGCGAATAAATATAAAGCGAAATGGCTCAGGTGGAAAAGGCCAGGGTTTTTTTCGAACCATCGTAAGACGAGTTCGCTCGTTATCAACGCCATCTAAAAGATCTAGCATTACTTGTGCACCAAAACGAGTGGAACCAACACCTAAACCGGTGTAGCCCATGACATATGCAACACGGCCCCCATATGCCTTTCCCCAAAAAGGCGAGAAGCGAGAACATGTATCGATCGCACCACCCCAGCCATGAGTGAATTTAATACCTTTGAGTTGTGGAAATGTCTCAAGGAAGGCTTCGGCTAAATGGGCATACGTTTGGGCATCGGATTCGTACTCTTGTCGCACCTTGCCACGGAAGTTATAAATCGCGTCATAACCGCCCCATAAAATCTCATTATCTTTTGTCATTCGATAATAATGGAACTGATTACCGGCATCAGATAAGCCTTCGCGCTCTTTCCATCCAATGGATTCAAGTTGTTCGGGTGTTAACGGTTCTGTCACTAGTTGGAAGTCATAAACAGGGATAACGTATTTATGAGCACGTCTGATAAGAGATTTATATACGTTGGTTGCTAATGCAACTTTCTGCGCATACACGCTTCCATAAGGTGTGTGAACAATCATTCCCTCTTTTGTAGGCTCTAACCATTCAACATGAGTGTTTTCAAATATCTTTACACCGATTTTTATACATGCCCGCTCTAATCCCCACACTAACCGTGCAGGATCAACTAAGGCCGTTCCATCTGGATCCCAGAGTGAGCCTTTATAGAGCGGAGATTTAACCCGTGCTTGAGTTTGTGCGCCAGTTAAGAGTTCAACATTGTCACCAAATGAGTTGCGAAGACGTGCCTCTTCAACCATCGACTCCATCTGCCACTCTTCAAGAGCAACTCGAAGCTCGCCGTTCCATTCAAAGTTGCAGTCAATACCGTACTTCTTAATCGTGGCTTCAATGCCATCTAAATTTTCGCGGCCCATACGCTCGATAATCGCCATCTCATCTTTAAATCGGCTGTATCCATTCATAAATCCGTGGGTCAGTGAGTAAGTACAGAAACCGCCGTTGCGACCAGAGGCACCTGCACCGGTTTCACGTTGTTCGAGCACAATTACTTCACGATCTGGGTTTTGCTCTTTAGCAAGCAGCGCTGTCCACAAACCTGTGTAGCCAGCACCGACGATACATACATCAGTTGTGGCATCACCGATTAACGTTGGATGTGGCAACGGCTCAAGTGGATCTTCATCAAGCCAGTACAGCTGAGGTTGCATGTGGGAGAGATGCGTGAGAATGGAAGGGTCGATGGTTGCCATCGTGCTATCCGGCCTTGACCGGAATCACCCCTTCAATCACTACTAGAAGTTGGCCCGGGTCCTCCGGAACCTAACCCCATAACGCAGGCCTTCTTATAACAACCTGTAGTT
>WLHF01000063.1 GCA_009702835.1 Actinomycetota bacterium | reverse complement strand
CGAACTGCAGTAGCCGATACATCCAGGGCGGCGATATCGATGCCATGTGCGGGAAATCCCGGTCGACTAATACAGATGATTGAGACCATAGTGTGCAGCTCATCGGCACGGTGCCATTGATCAATCTTTGAATATGCATCAGCGCCCATAATCAGGAAAATCTCATCGTCGGGGTAGCTACTTCGCACCGCTTCAACGGTATCGATTGCATAACTTGGTCCCTCACGCAGAATCTCTATCGGATTGATCTCAACATGGGATGAGATTTCCCGCGGCAGCGTTGAAATCGCTAACTGACACATTGTGCGGCGATTGGCGCCAGAGGCAATCGGGGCATTCTCCCGAAGAAGCGGCTGGCCAGCCGGGACGAGAATTAAGCGATCAATAATCTTCTTCTCAATGAGTTGGCTAATTACATGCAGATGACCGTTATGAATCGGATCAAATGTTCCGCCGTAAATACCAACTCGGGACAAATTAATCCCGGTCTAAGCGAAGTACTAAGTAAAGAAAGAGGGAGAAAATTCCAAAAGTTACAAGGCCATAGGCATAGGCCGGCATTGGAAGTTCGCGAAGGCTCTCAGCAGCTACATTCATCATGACTAAATCCTACTACCTGCCAGCTAGCAATTCTTTAAATCTCGCCTCATCAATGACTGGAACGCCGATTTCCTGTGCCTTAGCTAACTTTGATCCAGGATCACTTCCTACTAATACATAATCGCTCTTGCTTGAAACAGCAGATGCGGCTTTACCACCATGGGCGATAATCGTCTCTGCAATAGAGTCGCGGGTATAGCTTTCCAAACCTCCGGTAACTACGAAGGTTAATCCCGCAAGCGTCTGTGGAAGTTGTGCAAGCGCCTCTTGCTGAACTCGCACACCTGCCGCAGACCATTTGGCAATAATCTCTTGGTGCCAATCGATACTAAACCACTCAATTATTGAATCGGCGATTGTTGAACCAACGCCATCGATTTCAGCTAACTCTTGGGCATTTGATGAAGATATCTTTGCAATCGAACCACAGTGTGTGGCAAGGGCTTGGGCGGCAGTTGGACCAACGTGGCGAATAGAGAGTGCAACTAATACTCGCCACAACGGCGCACTTTTTGCCTTTGCAAGTGCCTCTAAAAGCTTCTCTGCATTCTTTCCTATTACGGATCCAGCTTTACCATCTTTTTTCATAAAGAATTCAGATGTAGCCAGTTTTTCCCTAGTCAGGTGAAAGAGATCGGATTCATCGGTAATAATCTTTGCATCCAGGAGGGCGGCGGCGGCTTCATATCCCAAAACATCAATATCTAGGGCTGCGCGCGAACCAATGTAATAAATGCGCTCACGCAACTGTGCTGGACAGCTGCGTGCATTAGGACACCGGATATCGACATCACCTTCAGAGATTGCACGTAAGAGTGATCCACATTCAGGGCAGTGCGTTGGCATAACAAATGCAACTTCGCTTCCAGTTCGACGTTCAATCACTGGACCAAGAACTTCAGGGATCACATCGCCGGCTTTGCGAATCACTACGAGATCACCAATAAGAATCCCTTTGCGCACAATCTCTGATCCATTATGCAATGTCGCATTAGTAACCGTGGAGCCTGCAACCTTGACCGGCTCCATGAATGCAAATGGTGTGACGCGTCCCGTGCGGCCAATGCTGACCTTTATATCCAGCAGCCGCGTCGTTACCTCTTCGGGTGGATACTTAAAAGCTATCGCCCATTTTGGCGCTCTGGATGTAAAACCTAACTGAGTTTGTGCAGCCGTTGAATCTACTTTGATAACTACGCCATCGATCTCGTGCTCAACATCGTGGCGATGTAATCCGTAGTGTTCAACGTATTTTTCAACTTCAGCACGTGTTGCACAGAGCGTGAAGCGATCACTAACTGGCAGACCAATCTCTTTTAAGGCTGCATAAGCCGCACTCTGCGAGACAAACTCAACTCCTTCATGTGCACCAATGCCGTGAACCACCACCGATAATGGACGTGCGGCGCTCACGCGAGGATCTTTCTGGCGAAGTGATCCTGCGGCGGCGTTACGGGGATTGGCAAAGAGTGGTTTACCTAACTCTTCCAAAGCATCATTGAGTTCGTTAAAGGCGGCCAGCGGGAAAAATACTTCCCCACGGACTTCAATCAGCGATGGAATTGTGGCACCTACTAATACATGTGGCAGGTTTTTAATCGTCTTGACGTTAAGGGTTACATCCTCACCAGTCACGCCATTGCCACGTGTTAAGCCGCGCACTAACTGACTGCTTTCATACGTCAAATTGATTGCAAGACCATCTACCTTGAGTTCGCACAGATAGGTGGGTTTAGAAACCTCTTTTTCAACGCGATCAAACCAGCTTGCAAGCTCGGCCAGATCAAAGACGTTATCTAAACTCATCATCTTTTCAATGTGATCATACTGAGTAAATGAAGTTGCAAATCCCCCACCAATGCCAAGTGTTGGTGAATCGGCCTCACGCAGCTCTGGATGCTTAGCCTCGAGCCCTTTGAGTTCAAGGAGCAGGCCATCAAATAATGCATCGGTAATCGATGGTGCATCTAATACATGATATTTAAACTGGTGATCACGAATCTCATTTATAAGTTCGCTCATTCGATGGCGGGCTTGGTTGCTCATTTACTCAGTCTCACAAATAGTTGCCGATCCAACAACGCGATCACCATCGTAAATAACCATCGCTTGACCTGTTGCAAGTCCCAGAAGTGGCGCCTCTAAAACTGCAACGAGTAATCCATTGTCCATAAAGTATGTACATGGCAAAGCAGCACCGTGAGCGCGTATTTGTACGAAGCCGCTTTGGTGGCGCTCATCAACTGAGGGACCACACCAGACAGCCCGCTCTCCTCGCATTGTTGTGATCGCTAACTCTTCGCGTGCACCAACGACAACGGTATTTGTCACGGGTTCGATCTTTAAAACAAAACGTGGTGAACCATCGGGGGTTGGAATCGTTAGACCTAGGCCTTTGCGCTGACCGATTGTGTATGTATATGCCCCTTTATGCTCACCGATTTTTGTGCCACTTTGATCAACGATTGGCCCAACTTCACTGCCTAAGCGATCTCGCAACCAGCCTGCATTATCTCCAGATGGAACAAAACAGATATCGTGGCTATCAGGTTTTTGTGCAACAGCTAATCCACGCGCCTCGGCCTCTCTGCGAATATCTACCTTTGTCGTATCTCCCAGTGGAAAAATCGCACCAGATATCTGTTCGATAGTTAGAACCGATAGAACATAAGACTGATCTTTGGAGTGATCAACTGCGCGGTGTAATGTTTTTCCATTCTCACCGATCTCTGTACGCGCATAATGTCCTGTAACAACGCCATCAAAACCCATCGCTCGTGCGCGATCTAAAACTGCGGCAAACTTTATTTTTTCATTGCAACGAAGACATGGGTTAGGGGTTCGACCGGCAGCATATTCAGCTAAGAAATCCTCTACCACTCCATCATGAAACTCTTCGGCCATGTCCCAGATATAAAAAGGAATACCAATCACATCTGCAGCACGACGGGCATCATGTGAGTCTTCAACGGTGCAACATCCCCGTGCACCAGAGCGATATTTCTGCGGATTGGCAGAGAGCGCTAAATGCACACCGATAACTTCGTGACCGGCCTCAACTGCGCGCGCAGCGGCAACGGCAGAGTCAACGCCACCACTCATAGCTGCAATTAACTTCATGTGAGGTTTGCCGCCCTTCCACGGGTAATTACATCGGGAAGCACTGACACCACAAAATCACACTCACTTGGTGTGCTGGCGGCACCAAAGGAAAAACGTAGCGAAGACTGTGCAGTTATTTCACTATGTCCCATGGCTAGCAATACATGGCTTGCCTCATGAACACCTGCGCTACATGCCGAACCCGTTGAGCAGGAAATATGCTCGCCATCCATGAGCAATAACAAGGTATCGCTCTGAGTTCCAGGAAATGTTACGTTAACGATTCCTGGCAATCGCTCTGATGAAAGGCCGTTAATTATCGCCTCTGGAATCAACGCCTGCAGCGATGAGATAAAACGATCACGAAGTGCGGCAACTGCATCAGCGTTGTAATACGAACTCGTTGCCGCCGCTGTAAATCCGATGATGCCTGGTGCATTCAAAGTTCCACTGCGGATTTCGCGCTCTTGTCCCCCACCATGTAACAAAGATGGAATCTCAACTGTGCGCTTTAAAATTAGCGCACCGATTCCAAGTGGTCCACCGATCTTGTGAGCGCTCAATGACATAGCAGTAACACCTAGGCTAGAAAATGATAGAGATACTTTCTTAAAACTCTGCACAGCATCGGTATGTACAGGGATCTGACCGGCGATTCGTACTACTTCACCAATTGGTTGGATTACTCCAGTTTCATTATTTGCATGCATCACCGAGATAACTGCAATCTCATCTCCGCGCGTTTTCACTAAGTTGTCAAGAAAATCTAAGTCAATAACACCAGCATCGCTAACTGGTAACTGAATTACCTCTGCCTGCTCATGAGTTTTAAGCCAATGAGCTGGATCTAATATTGCATGGTGTTCGATGCTCGAAATTACAATAATATTCTTACCGCTATTTTGCCCAGCCCAGTACAAGCCCTTGAGTGCAATGTTATTTGCCTCGGTACCAGATGCAGTAAAGATAACCTCACTCGGAAGGCAGCCAGCTTCTTTAGCTAAAGCTTCGCGGGCATCTTCTAGGGTTTTACGGGTTGCACGACCATGTGTATGCAGACTCGATGGATTTCCAAGAACTTGTGCCTGATGAGTCATTGCAATTAATGCGCTTTCAACCATCGGTGTTGTTGCAGCATGGTCGAGATAGATCGAAGGCATGGGCTAATCCTAGGCTTTACGTGCGTTAACACCCTCCGTGGCCTTTGGCAGAACGGCAAAGAGATCTCCAATAACGCCAAAATCAGCGATTTCAAAGATAGGAGCCTCTGGATCTTTATTGATGACGACAATGGCTTTACTTGTCTGCATCCCTGCACGGTGCTGAATTGCACCTGAGATTCCGCAGGCAACATATAACTGTGGACTTACGCTCTTTCCAGTCTGACCAACTTGATGCGAGTGCGGATACCAACCAGCATCCGTTGCCGCCCGTGATGCTCCAACTGCTGCACCGAGAGAGTCTGCAAAAGCTTCAACGGCTGCGAAGTCTCCGTTAGTACCGCGTCCACCTGAAACAACGATGTCGGCCTCTGTTAGCTCAGGACGCCCACCTTGTACTGGAGGTTGTGACGATGTGAGCGTGGACTTCTTTGAACTTTCAGCTACATCAAATGAGAGCATCTCAATCGTTGGGCTCACAGATTTTAAATCAGCTGTAATTGAATTCGGCCGCAGAGTAATAATCGGAGTTCCGTGAGAGATCTTGGAATGAACAGTTGTTGAGCCACCAAAGACCATCTGGGTAGCGGTTATATCGGCGGCCACATCAACGGCATCGGTAATTATTCCTGAACCACTTTTAACGGCCGTTCTGCCAGCAAGCTCTTTACCAAATGCATGTGATGCGATTAGAACTGCCGCTGGATTTTTCTGTGCGATTATCTGAGTCAGAACATCGGCAGCTGCGCCAACGCCATGTGCTGCAAAACCATCAGACTCGACAACTAAGACTGTGCTTATTGGGCCCTGCACAAGGGCCGCGGCATAGGCAGCGCCTTGACCAGTTGGTGCCAGCACAACTGCACAGACATCACCAATGCGTGCAGCAGCAGTGGCAAGTTCGGCAGTTGTCTTAGTGTTTTTTCCACCAATAAAATCGGCGAGAATTAATACGCAGCTCATATCAACTTCTTCTCAGTTAGAAATTTCACAAGCTGATCGCCGCCACCACCATCATCGGTAATCCTTATGCCAGCTGCACGCGGTGGGCGTGGTGCTGCATCAACGACTACTGACCAAGCGTTCTCAATTGAGATACCAACTGCAGATAAATCCAACACCTCGATAGTTTTCTTCTTCGCCGCCATAATGCCTTTAAAAGATGGATAACGCGGCTCATTAATCTTTTCTACAACTGAAACAACTACTGGAAATTGCCCAAACATCTCATCGACTCCGGCCTCAGTGACACGAGTAATGACAACCTTTTTGGCGGCGGGATCAACCGTGACCGCCGATGCGAAGGTTAGTTGAGCACAGCTAAGACGCTCTGCAATCATCGCCGGCACAACACTCATACGGGCATCTGTTGATTCAGTTCCGCAGATCACTATGTCGAACTCGCCCTTTAAAATCACGCTTGCCAATACCTTTGATGTTGTCAGTGCATCTGCCCCGGCAAGCTTTGGGTCGCTAATTAAAATCGCATTATTTGCCCCCATTGACAGTGCTTTTCGCACCGCCTCAGTTGCACGCTCTGGACCCATTGAAATCACTGTGACGGAATTAGCTGCGCCCTCTTCATTTCCACCATGTGCTTCGGCGATGCGCAACCCCTCTTCAACTGCATACTCATCGAGATCATTGAGAACTGCATCAACATTTATCCGATCGAGCAGACCGTTGACCATCTTTTTTTCAGCCCAAGAGTCTGGGACCTGTTTGATACAGATGGCGATCTTCATGTCGGCTATGTTACTGATTAGTAGCTAGAATCTCTACTCGAGCATGGGGATTTCACCATCTCTTTTCATCATGCAACTGCGAGTAATATTTCCTCATCATGTTAGCAATTATCGCACCCGGTCAGGGTTCACAAACCCCCGGAATGCTCACTGCCTGGGTTGCT
>WLHF01000062.1 GCA_009702835.1 Actinomycetota bacterium | reverse complement strand
TGCTTGCGATACTCATCAAGGGTTGTTGCACCGATTGTCTGTAACTCACCTCGGGCAAGCATTGGCTTGAGGATGCTGGCAGCATCGATTGCGCCTTCGGCTGCACCAGCACCGACGAGGGTATGAATCTCATCGATAAAGAGAATGATGTCACCGCGTGTTTTAATCTCTTTGAGAACCTTCTTTAAGCGCTCTTCGAAATCTCCACGGTAGCGACTACCGGCAACGAGTGCACCTAAATCAAGTGAGTACAACTGCTTATCTTTTAGAGTCTCTGGAACATCGTTCTTATAAATCGCTTGTGCTAAACCTTCAACAACTGCAGTCTTACCAACTCCTGGCTCACCGATTAATACTGGGTTGTTCTTTGTGCGACGGGATAAAACCTGCATGACGCGCTCGATCTCATTTTCGCGACCGATTACTGGATCAAGCTTTCCTTCACGGGCGGCCTGTGTGAGGTTGCGACCGAATTGATCTAAAACTAATGATGTTGAGGGTGTGCCCTCTGCTGGTCCACCTTGTGCAACGGCCTCTTTGCCTTGGTAACCAGAGAGCAGTTGAATTACTTGCTGGCGTACGCGATTTAAATCTGCGCCAAGCTTTACAAGTACTTGTGCAGCAACGCCTTCGCCTTCGCGAATTAATCCAAGCAAAATATGTTCAGTACCAATGTAGTTGTGACCAAGTTGCAAGGCCTCACGTAGTGAGAGTTCGAGAACTTTTTTCGCACGCGGTGTAAATGGAATATGACCACTTGGTGCCTGCTGGCCCTGTCCGATGATCTCCTCTACTTGTGCGCGAACGCCCTCGAGTGAGATGCCTAAAGATTCAAGTGCCTTTGCTGCAACGCCTTCGCCTTCATGAATGAGTCCGAGCAAGATGTGCTCTGTTCCGATGTAGTTGTGATTGAGCATGCGAGCCTCTTCTTGGGCCAGCACAACAACACGTCGGGCTCGGTCGGTAAAGCGCTCAAACATTGGCGTACTCCTTCTTATTCGATTCATTAAGCCTAATACCTGAGTAGCCAGGCTCGCGAGGTGGATAGCTCCCGACATTTACAACCCTAGGAGTGGGGCTTTTATGCCCCGATTGGCCCTATATCTAGGCGAGAATCTTCAACATTCTGGTGTTTCCAAGGGTATTTGGCTTGGCAGATTCAAGGTCTAAAAACTCGGCGACACCGGCATCGTATGAACGCAAAAGTTCGGCATAGACATCGGCATCTACGGGTGTGCCCTCAATCACTTCGAAGCCATGGCGACCGAAGAACTCAATTTGGAAAGTCAGGCAGAATATTTTTTCAACACCAACTTCACGGGCACGTTCGATAATTGCCTCGAGGATTTGATGACCAATCCCCTGCTTTTGTAAACCTTCTACAACTGCCACTGTTCTGACCTCTGCGAGATCTTCCCACAAGATATGTAGCGCACCACAGCCAACCAAAACGCCATCTTTTTCAGCAACGATAAACTCCTGAACGCTTTCATAGAGCGTCACCGTCTCTTTTGAAAGCATTTGACCCGGGGCGGCGTAAGAGTCAACAAGTGTGCGTATTGATTTCACATCTTTAGTATGAGCAGGACGAATAACCAGCATCGTTAGTCGGCCTCGGGTTTTACTAATGGGAACAAAATAGTTTCACGGATACCAAGACCTGTAAGCGCCATTAATAAACGATCAACGCCCATTCCCATTCCACCCATTGGTGGCATTCCAAACTCCATAGCGCGCAAGAAATCCTCATCAACCTGCATAGCCTCTAGATCACCCTTTGCACCCAATGATGACTGTTCGATTAAACGCTCTCGCTGGATAACTGGATCAATTAACTCGGAGTATCCAGTTGCAAGTTCAAAACCATCGATATATAAATCCCACTTCTCAGCAACACCCGGCAGTTCACGGTGTGCGCGAACAAGCGGAGATGTATCAACGGGGTAGCCCATGACGAAAGTAGGTGCAATCAACTGATCTTTTGCTACATGTTCAAAAATCTCTTCAGCTAACTTGCCTGTAATCCACTTGGGGTCGATCTTTATACCAAGTTTTGTGGCGATAGTTTTTAATTCGGCGATAGGTGTTAAGGCGCTAACGCTCTGACCAACTCCCTCAGAGATAGCGTCGTATAAGGATATTTCACGCCAGCTTCCCCCAAGATCGGCCGTTCGACCATCGTGGTGTGTAACGGTGTGCGAACCTGCAACTGCCATCGCAGCGTTTTGAACAAGGGTGCGGGTTAAATCGGCGATTGATCTCCAATCTCCATATGCCTGATAACACTCAATCATGGCAAACTCTGGAGAGTGCGAAGAGTCTGCGCCTTCATTGCGAAAGTTGCGGTTAATCTCAAATACACGTTCGATTCCACCAACTACACAGCGCTTTAAAAAGAGCTCGGGGGCGATGCGCAGGTAGAGATCCATGTCGTAGGCGTTAGAGAAAGATTTAAATGGACGTGCAGTTGCACCACCATGCATAACCTGCAACATCGGTGTTTCAACCTCAATAAAATTAGCTTCTGCAAAAGTATTACGCAATGACGTCATGACGGCTGGCCTCAAACGTGCATTAGCGCGCGCTTCGGGACGAACGATTAAATCAACGTAGCGCATCCGAACACGAGTCTCTTCAGACATAGGCTTGTGATCATTAGGTAGTGGTCGCAGAGATTTCGCAGCTAACTTCCATGAAGCGGCAAGGATTGAAAGTTCACCGCGCTTTGAAGTAATAATCTCACCGGTAACAGAGACAATGTCACCCAAATCGATATCTGATTTCCAAGCATCAATGGAGGCTTGCCCGATTTTATCTAGTGAAAACATCGCTTGAAGCTCGGTACCATCTCCCTCTCGAAGTGTTGCAAAACAAAGTTTGCCAGTATCACGCTTGAAGATAATGCGGCCCGTGAGGCTTTCAGTGATTCCAGTTGTAACATCGATTGCCAGCCCTGCATGTTGTTGACGAACTTCTAGAAGTGATTTTGTACGGGGCACAGATACTGGATATGGCTCGGAGCCGGCCTTGATCAGAGCCGCCCGCTTCTCGCGGCGAATCCGTAACTGCTCAGGCAGATCCTCGTCGATGGCTGGGTTTTCATCACTCATAATGAGGTGAAGTCTACCGACTTAGGCATTTCGTTCGTGAATTAAACGAAGGCCAATCAGTGTTAAATCTGGTTCGTGATCGGTAATCGTTTCCGAAACTCCGATAATCAACGGCGCTAATCCACCAGTAGCAATCACCTTTGGCTTACCCGAATACGAATCGGCCAGTTCAGCGGTGATGCGATCAACTAGGCCATCTACCTGACCGGCAAAGCCGAAGATTGTGCCTGACTGCAATGCTTCAACAGTATTTTTTCCAATGACATTCTTAGGTCTGACTAATTCGACTTTACGCAACTGTGCTGCGCGCGCAGCGAGTGCATCAACTGAGATCTCAATACCTGGGGCAAGTGCACCTCCCAAGAACTCTCCCTTAGGAGATACAACATCAAGGTTTGTCGATGTTCCAAAATCTACAACAATTGCTGGGCCACCAAATAACGTATGTGCTGCGAGAGTATTTACGATTCGATCGGCACCAATCTCCTTAGGATTATCAACCAACAGAGGGACCCCGGTCTTGATCCCTGGCTCGATAATCGTTGTGCGGACATCACTAAAATAATCACTGATCATGCTGCGTAATTCGCGCAAGGTTGCTGGCACTGTTGAGCAGATTGCTAATCCCGTTACCGTGTAATCCTCAACTAATGAGCGGTATTGCAGCCATAGTTCATCGGCCGTGCTACGAGGATCGGTTTTAACTCGCCATGAGCGAACTAAATCTTCGCCATCAAAGACGCCTAAAACTGTATTGGTATTACCTACATCGATTGTTAGTAGCATCAGGCACCCATTCGCATGTTATCTATTAAGCGCACGCCATCAATCCAGCCGGCGATGATCGCACGCTTATGTTTTGTTAAATCTGTTGCAAGTGAAAAATTCTCTTCATCAACAATGACGGCATAGTCACATTCAAAGCCAACATCAGTTGAAATCGTAGTATCAATGATCTCTTGAGCAATAGCAACGGTTGGCGCTAAGCGAGCTGCAGCCATTGCACGATAAATCACATTTGCACTCGTGCGACCGTGCTCACTTAACCGGACATTGCGTGAAGAGAGTGCCAGACCGTCATATTCGCGCACAGTTGGGATACCAATGATCTCAACAGAGCTTTTCATCGCACGAATAATCTGAAGTTGTTGAAAATCTTTTTCGCCAAAGATTGCAGCCTCCGGCTTAACAATCTCAAATAGACGATTAACAACAGTGACAACACCATCAAAGTGTCCTGGGCGAGATGCACCTTCATAGAGATCGGCTATTGATGAGGCCTTTAGCTTTGTAATCTCACCTGGATAAATCTCTTCGTAATCTGGCATCCAAATCTCTGTGGCACCGGCAAGAGTTGCCAATTGAATATCGCGCTCGGGGCTACGGGGATACTTCGCAATATCGTCGGGGTTTTCAAACTGCAGTGGATTAATAAATATGCTGACTACAACTTCTTTACTCATGCTGCGCGCACGTTTAATCAACGCTTGGTGGCCCTTATGTAGGGCTCCCATCGTTGGAACTAATACGCTCATATGGCTCCAGTCCTTTCAGGTACCGGGCGAGGTGTAGCAAAGTTTACGCACTAGTTGGCAATTGCGCCAAAAGCTGATCGATCCTTCCATGCGTAAGTAGCACTGCATCGGCATCGATTTCATGCCATGGCTCTAAGACGAATCTGCGCTCGTGGGCACGTGGATGCGGGAGCTCTAACTCGGCACTCGCACTCAAGAGTGCGCCATACTGAATTAGATCTAAATCGATAGTACGTGGCCCCCAGTGTTCGATACGTTCGCGACCCATGCTTTTTTCAATTCCTTGTAACAATGAGAGTAAATCCAATGCTGGGAGATCGCTCTCAATAACACAGACTGCATTTACATAATCTGGTTGAACTGGCCCGCCAACAGGAGCGGTTATGTAATATGAAGAAACGGCAACTACATCAGTTGATTCTTTTAAAAGCGCGATAGCAAGATCCAAATTCTCATGTGGGTTACCGATATTTGCACCAAGTGCTATTACCGCTCTCATCGCGTACGTGTTAACTGCACCGCGATATCTTTAAGCGAGGCCAAGACTGGAGCTTGCGGCTTGTGCACGGTAACGGTTACTGAATTAACCTTTGTAAATGAGTTAAGAATCCGCTCGGCGATGCGCCCTGCAAGTTTTTCAATAAGTGAAACAGGATTAGTTGTAATCTCGATAACAACTAAATCAGTTATCTCGGCATAGCTAACGGTATCCTCGATTGAATCACTCATTGATGCTGCGCGCAGATCGACCTCTAAAGCTAAATCAATATAAAAATCCTGGCCATTTGTGCGCTCATGTTCGAAGAGACCGTGGTATCCAAAGCCATGGATTCCGACAAGCAGTATCTGATCACTCATTGAGCTAAGACATCTTTATGGAGCTTCACAGAGTGAACTCTAACTCCCCAAATACCGCTCGTGGAGAGGCGCTTTGTCAGGGCGACACTGGCAGCTTCGCGCCCATCAGGTGAATCTCCGCCTAAGAATCGCTTACGTGAGCCACCAACAAGCACTCGGTATCCAAGGGATACAAATTGATCTATGTGATCAATAATTTTCCAGTTGTGGTCTGCCTCTTTAGCAAAGCCAATGCCTGGATCGATAATTAAATTATCTTTACTAATCCCAGCATCTAAAGCTGCACGGATTCTCTCTTGAAGCTCTTGGATAACATCATGCACAACATCGCCATAAACCGCGCGCGAGTTCATATCCTTTGATGCACCTCGCCAATGCATAGCGATATAGGGCAGCTTCAACTGGGCCGCTACTTTGAGCATCGTAGGATCTGCTAATCCCCCACTCACATCATTAATAATCTGTGCACCAAAATCTACTGCAGCAAGTGCGGTACTTGCACGCATAGTGTCGATACTTATAACCACACCATCTTTAGCTAACTCTGTAATTACTGGAATCACACGGGCTAACTCTTCATCAGCGCTTACTCTTTGCGCTCCAGGACGTGTGGACTCTCCACCGATATCGATGATGTCGACGCCTTCGGCGATCATTTCGCGAGCGCGTTGTAGCGCAGTTTCAAGAGAGTTATAGCGTCCGCCATCTGCAAATGAATCTGGCGTTACGTTGAGAATTCCCATAACTAACATGGTTTTACCGATGTGTGATTAGACTGATTGCTTCTGCACGTGTTGCCGCATTTAATAAAGCACCACGAACGGCACTTGTAGTTGTTCTCGCTTGTGACTTCTTGACGCCGCGCATTGACATACATAAATGCTCGCAATCAATAATAACAATTACACCGAGCGGATCAAGGATTTCTACTAAGGCATCTGCGATCTGAGTAGTTAGGCGCTCTTGTACTTGTGGGCGTTTGGCATAGACATCAACTAAGCGCGCCAACTTTGAAAGTCCCGTTATTTTCCCGCGAGGGATGTATCCAATATGTGCAACGCCATGAAATGGAGTTAGGTGATGCTCACAGTGGGAGAAAACCTCAATATCTCGGACAATGACAAGCTCTTCATGACCGATATCAAATGTCGTAGTTAATACATCTTCTGGTGCCTGCCATAAACCTGCAAAGTTTTCTTTCATGGCTCGAGCTACTCGTGCTGGTGTTTCTTTTAAGCCTTCACGATCTGGATCTTCACCGAGTGCCAATAAAAGCTCGCGCACTGCGCGCTCGGCCCGTTCTTG
>WLHF01000061.1 GCA_009702835.1 Actinomycetota bacterium | reverse complement strand
TTTCCTTGAAAACTTACGAGCCCCCCGTCAGGATTGAACTGACGACCTGCGCATTACAAGTGCGCTGCTCTACCACTGAGCTAGAGAGGCCTACGTGCTAACACGTATCGATCTTTCGACCAGCGGCAATTATGGCAGTCCAAGGGCGAAATACAAAAATGAAGTTGTAGTTCCCCAAAATCTGCGCGGGCTGGCAGCCTACCGCCCGTGATTGCCAACTACTGGATCTCTACTTGGACGTGGGGCTTTACTTCAATCGAGGTGGGATAGCGGCCAATGTATTGCGATTGGATATTTACAGCTACGTCCATCTCCTGAAGATTTACCCCGTGCGCGTCGCCACATCCATGGCAGTGCAAAGGTTATAAACCACATCATTGTTACAAATGCACGTAGGGCTTTTGATTCTGCTTTAGCCGGCGGTAAGGGCTCTCTCCATCGCGCATCAAATGGAAGGCCAATTATCTCTAGAACTGCCTGTGCTACACGATCATGACCCATTGAATTTAGATGCAGGCGATCAAAGGCTAAAAATCTACGATCGCTAAATGCAACCTCTTCATTTGCATCGGCGATTATTGCACCGACCTCTGTACCAACTGCACGAACGTTTCGGTTAAATTCGCCAAAGCGTTCCTCCCACATCTTTGCAGCCCGTCCGGTATTACCCGTTCTCTCTAAGACTGTAAACAATAAAATCGTGGCACCAGATGCTGCTAAGCGCCGTACTGCTTCGGAATAGAGTGGTAGAACAATCTCGGAGTTATATTTAGGGCGTATAACATCATTGGCACCGGCGTGAAAAGATACAAGTGTTTCTGGGCCAGTAACTTGTGCAATGGCTGCATCTATCTGTCCATCAACGACTTGGCGTACTAACTTTCCACGGATGGCTAAGTTGGCATAGGTAAAATCGGATTCATGATTGGCCATCACATCTGCGACACGATCGGCCCAGCCCCTGTATTGGCCATATTTTTTCTCATCAGACATGCCCTCGGTATATGAATCACCTAGAGCGATAAAGGCTTTATAGATCACTTGAATCAGCCCCTACGGCGTGCCTGGTCTACAAAGAAGAGGGCGATTGCCGTTGCCACGCTGGCGTTGAGAGATTCAGTCGTTGCGCTAATGGGGATCGATATTACGAGATCACATTTTTCACGGGTTAAGCGCGCTAAGCCTTTGCCTTCGCTGCCGACAACGATCATAAGAGGCTCAGATGCAATCTTCATTGTGCTGATGAGCTCTTCAGATTCACCATCTAAACCAATGACAAAGAGCCCCTCTTTTTTCGCGGCATCAATTGTTCGCGCAAGATTTGTTACTTGTGCAATCGGTAAACGCGCTGCAGCACCTGCAGATGATTTCCATGCCGATGCCGTCATTGATGCTGCGCGACGTTCGGTCATCACAACACCTGCAGCGCCAAAGGCTGCGGCGCTTCGGATAATGGCACCTAAGTTACGTGGATCGGTTACGCCATCGAGTGCGACGATAAGTGCTGGATGTTTTGCGCGTTGCAAAATCTCTTCAAAGCTTGAGTATTGAAATGGCTTGATAGCAAGGATTATTCCCTGACTATTTGGCGAAATACCTTCTACTTCGGCGCGATGCGCTTCCCGAATCGGTAAACCTAAGTGAAGTGCTAGCTTTAAAGACTCAGCTACACGATCATCGACTTCAATGCTGCGTGCTACTAAAAGTTCAGTCGATGGAACACTCTCGCGCAAGGCTTCGAGCACTGCGTTGCGACCTGCAACGATTTCACCGCGTGGTCTATCACCGCGTGGTGCACGGGCCGGCCTAATCTCTTTGCCATCGCTGCGCCCTGTAGTTACTCTGCCAGCGCCTCTAGTTGTTGTTTTACTTGAACTCTTTTTTGCAACGGCTTTTTTGCGCTTTGCAGCTGCGTGATAGGGACGGTCTTCAGCCTTTGGTGTTGGGCCTTTTCCAGTCAGGCGCTTTTTATTCTTACCGCCTGTACCACCGGTCGGTCCTTTTTTTGATGCGCGGATTGCGCCTTTACGGGATGAATTGCCGGCCATCGTTAACTCTTTTCAATCATCGACCAACGCGGCCCTTGTGCAGTGTCCTCAATTGTAATTCCTAATGCGAGTAGTCCATCACGGATGGCATCTGAGGCAGCAAAATCCTTACGCTCTCGTGCAGATGCGCGCTCTGCAAGGGCTAACTTCACTACGCCATCCATCGCCTGCGTTAAATCCGTTGAGCTGCCAGTGGCAAAGTGAGTATCGAATGGATCACAGCCCAAAATCTCTAAAGCCCCTCGAATTTCATTGGCATTCTTAGTAATCACAGCAGAATCGGCATCAGTGATTCCCTGATTACCTAGACGCAGATTTTCAGCGATCGTGGCAAGGCCGGCGGGCACAGCTAAATCATCATTCATCGCCGCAGCAAATGACTTACCAATAATGGCCTGCGGTTGTGATCCAGTTATCTCGGTTGCGCGCTTTAAAAAACTTTCGATTCGGCGAAATGCAATCGCTGATTCATCGAGTGCTGACTGCGAGTATTCAAGCATTGAACGATAATGAGCACTACTTAAGTACCAGCGAAGTTCGATTCCACGGACACGTTGCAAAATAACGTCAACTAATAATGAGTTGCCAAGTGATTTACTCATCTTTTCACCGGACTGTGTGACCCAGGCGTTGTGCATCCAACGCTTGGCAAATCCATATCCCGCCGCCTCTGATTGTGCGATCTCGTTTTCGTGATGAGGAAAGATCAAATCCAATCCACCGCCATGAATATCAAAACTCTCACCTAAATAAGCATGTGCCATCGCCGAGCACTCCAAGTGCCAGCCAGGTCGGCCATCCCCCCATGGTGTTGGCCACGATGGCTCGCCGGGCTTGGCCGATTTCCATAATGCAAAGTCCCGGGGATCTCGCTTTTTTGAAATAACTTCATCACCATCAACGGCAGGTAATAACCCATCGATGCGTTGGCCCGACAGAGTTAGGTATCGTTTCAATTTACGGACCTCTAAATAGACATCACCGTTGCCAGGGGCATATGCAGATCCATTATCAATAAGTATCTGCATGAGTTCGATCATCTGCGTGATGTGGCCAGTAGCCCTTGGTTCATACGTTGGTGGTGCAACGTTAAGTGCTTCAAAGGCTGCAGTGAATTCACGCTCATACTTCATAGCCAAGGCCCACCATGAAACCTTCTCGTGAGCTGCTTTGTGCAAAATCTTGTCATCGATATCTGTGACATTGCGAATTAAAGTAACGTCATATCCACTCTTAGTTAGCCAACGGCTCAAAGTGTCAAAGTTAACGGCGCTTCGAATATGTCCGATATGCGGAGATGCCTGCACCGTTGCACCACAGACATAGATTGAGACTTCACCGGCTTTTATCGGAGTGAATTTTCCAACCTCGCGCGTTGCCGTGTCGTATAAATTAATTGCAGACATTGTCTAATTCTACCGCTTGAAAACAAGAGCAGATGCGATGGCAGCGATGCCTTTGCCCTCCCCAGTTAGGCCCATGCCATCAGTGGTTGTGGCCGATATTGAAACATCTGCGCCACCAAGTGATAAAGAGATTGCTGCGATTGCTTCGGCGCGACGTGTGCTGATCTTGGGACGGTTACCAATAATTTGTACCGTAACATTTGAGATTGAATATCCTGCGGTAGTAATGATTGCTAACGTCTCCTGGAGTAACTGCACACCACTTGCACCCGCATACTGCGGGCGATCGGTTCCAAAATTACTTCCTAAATCACCGAGCGCAGTTGCCGCAAATAGTGCATCACAGATCGCATGGGCTGCAACATCGCCATCAGAGTGGCCATCGACACCATCTTGATCTGGCCAAAACAAACCAGCTAGCCACATCTGGCGACCAACACTAAAGGCGTGCGCATCGCTACCAATGCCGCTTCGATATGTTGAATCAAAGCCGAGAAAACCGAGGGCGGTATGCAGATCGGCCGCTGTAGTTATCTTTAATGCGCGATCTTCTCCGGAAATAATCTTTACTTTTCCGCCATTGGCTTCAATGAGCGCCCCATCATCAGTTGCATCTCCTCCAGCTCCATGTGCTTCACGCAGTGCTGAGGTTAGAAATCCTTGTGGTGTCTGGATGCTTACAACAGAAGTGCGATCTAACGTTGATGCAACGTAGTTATCAGTACCCACAAACTTTATTGTGTCCACAATGGCAACTGCTGGAACGACTGCGCTCTCACCCGATTTGAGGGCGCTGATAACTGCACCTGCTAAATCAGTACTTGCTAAGGCGCGGGCGGCATCATGGACTAAGACGTACTGCCCTGTAGCAAGCGCTAATGCATTGCGCACGCTAGCTGAGCGAGTAGCACCGCCCGTGACAACAGTGACACCTTCGCCAAGTAGCTCGCTTATCTGTTGTTCATATCCTGCCGGAGCGCTAATGATTAATTGATCAACAACGGGAGCAAGAGATGCAACGGCATGTTGCAACAAGGTGCGATCACCGAGTTGAATAAGTGCTTTTGGGATACCTGCGCCGAATCTTTCACCACTACCAGCGGCAGCGATGATGGCGGTTACAGACATTTAAATTACGAGGCGAGAACCTCGTCAAGGATTACTGCAGCCTTTTCTTCATCAGTGCGCTCAGCAAGAGCGAGCTCTGAAACAAGGATCTGCTTCGCCTTGGCGAGCATGCGCTTTTCACCAGCTGAAAGACCACGGTCTAAGTCACGGCGATACAGATCGCGGACAACTTCAGCGACCTTAATGACATCCCCTGATGCTAATTTTTCAAGATTTGCTTTATAACGACGGGACCAGTTAGTTGGCTCCTCGGTATATGGCTGGCGCAGGACGTTAAATACACGGTCTAGGCCTGCAGAGTCCACAACATCACGGACTCCAACGAGATCTACGTTCTCGGCTGGAACCCGAACGGTCAGATCTCCTTGCGCGATTTTCAACACTAAATAGGTCTTTTCTTCACCTTTGATCACTCGCATCTCAATTGCTTCTATGAGAGCCGCTCCGTGATGGGGATAAACAACGGTTTCGCCGACCTTAAATGTCATGTGTTGCCCTTCGCTAGAGGACAATTGTACCAGCGATTTGCGAACGAGTCACCTGGCCCCATCTAGCGTAAAACAAGCGTAATTCACTACTTATTTCATGTGAGAGAATATGCCCCATGCGTCGAACTGGTATTGCACTCATGTCATTGACTCTTGCTCTTACATTAACTGCATGTGGGGCAGGCTTTAACGCATCTACCCGACAAGTTAAACAGGTAGCCGATGGCGTTGAAGGCGCAATCACGAGCGAAAGCAACAGCATTAAACTACGCAATGTTTTAGTTGTAGAAACCGCCGAAGGTGCTGGAGTTCTTGTCGCTACGGTAGTTAATAACCAACCAGTCGAGGATGCACTTCTTGGAGTCGCAATAAATGGCGTTGTTGCCACAGTAACTGGCGCAAATGCATTACCTCAAAACTCACCCATTTCCTTTGAGGGAGCAGTTGCAAATTCAAAAGCAGTGGTTCCAGCACTGAATGCAAAAGCTGGCACACATGTACGGGTAACAATGTTTTTCGCTCGTGCCGGTGAGATCACTGTCTTGGCACTTGTTCGCGATCAAAGCGATACATACGCCGGCATAACTGCTTAATTAGAGCTTATTTCTTTCCTTGATTTGCAACGGCAGTGATCGCATCCTTTGCCGCTGCTGGATCCAAATACTCTCCACCTTTAGTCACTGGTGTTAAATCAGCATTGAGTTTGTAGTACAGCGGAATTCCAGTTGGAATATTTAAGCCCGCAATATCGGCATCACTAATTCCATCAAGATGCTTGACTAATGCCCTCAAAGAGTTTCCATGAGCGGTAACAAGAACTCGTTTACCCAATTTCAAATCAGGAACTATTGATTCATGCCAGTACGGCAACATGCGATCGATAACATCTTTCAAACACTCAGTTTTCGGCACCACAATGTTGGCATACCGAGGATCCTTACTCTGTGAGAATTCGTCATTGTCATCAATTGGTGGCGGTGGGACATCGTATGAACGGCGCCATATTGCAAACTGCTCCTCCCCATATTCGGCCAATGTTTGGGCTTTATCTTTGCCCTGCAAAGCTCCATAGTGACGCTCGTTTAAGCGCCATGAACGCTGTACAGGAATCCAGTGTCGTTGGCATGCATCAAGGGCTAACTGTGACGTATGTATTGCCCGGCGTAGCAATGATGTATGGAGTAGGTCCGGCAAAAGATTGCGTTGGGTAAGCAGTGCGCCACCGCGTCGAGCTTCATCTTCGCCCTTGGCAGATAAGTGGACATCTACCCATCCCGTAAAGAGATTCTTAGCATTCCACTCAGATTCACCATGGCGCAGAAGGATTAGTTCGAAGTTACTCATGGGCACATCCTAAACCAGATGTTTGAAAGCCTCTAAATTGGCTAGCGATTCTCCACGTGATACTCGCCAAGCCCATTCGCGACGTATGGCATTGGCGAACCCAAGTTCAAGGAGGGGATTAAAGGATGAATCTGAAACTTGTAGCACTGCGCCAACTAAGCGATCTATCTCTCGATCTGTCACGGCCGATAGAGGCAGGCGACCTACCAAGAAGATATCGCGGAGTTCATTAATGGCAAAAGCGATTCCATATAAAGAGGCATTCTTGGATAAGCACCAAGCATGTACTGCAGCCTCATTATCGTCGGGTTTGCGAATTACAAAAGCGTTGATACTTAAGGAGTGGTTACCAACAATAAGAGCACAATGGGTCTGTAGTTTCTTCTCCCCTGGCAAAGTTATGAGATATG
>WLHF01000060.1 GCA_009702835.1 Actinomycetota bacterium | reverse complement strand
TAACGCCGCTGAATTAAATATCTCGGTAGATTTAAAGAGCTTCGATCCATCGCAGTTAACACATGATCGCGAAAATGAGCTACTGGGTAAGCTCGCAGAGTTCCCTCGTGTAGTTGCATCCGCGGCCGAAATGCGCCAACCGCACCGTATTGCCCGCTACCTTGAGGATTTAGCCGGCACTTATCACGGCTTCTATGCCGATTGCCGCGTACTACCAATGGGTGAAGAAAATGCATCTCCACTGCACATAGCCCGACTACTACTCTGTACATCTACACAGGTAGTGATCGCTAATGGTTTGGCTTTATTAGGTGTGAGTGCACCGGAGAGGATGTAGCTATGTGGTCCTCTAATGTTTTAACGGGCAAAGAGCTTTCTATCTCTGGAATTAGTGCAACTGCCCTTGCTCAAGAGTTTGCAACTCCAGCCTTTATTATGGATGAGGCGGATTTTCGTGCCCGTGCAATCTCTTGGGATGATGCACTTAAGAGCGCATTTGGCGAGAATGCCGGCACTGTGTACTACGCAGCTAAGGCATTCCTGTGCACCGAAGTAGCTCGTTGGATAAAAGATATTGGAATTGGCATCGATGTCTGCACTGGCGGTGAACTCGCAGTAGCACTTGCAGGCGGAGTTGAACCTGCAAAGATTGAACTCCACGGCAATAATAAATCTGTAGCTGAGATAAATAAGGCTGTCTCTGTCGGTGTGGGCACCATTGTGCTTGATTCGCTATTTGAAATTGATCGAGTTGCCGCAGCTGCTACTCAGCACGGCAGAGTCCAAAAAGTATTACTACGTTTAACTCCAGGCATCGAAGCCCATACCCACGAATCAATTGCAACGGCCCACGAAGACGTCAAGTTTGGTTTCTCAATTGCAAGCGGTTCGGCATGGAGGGCGATCGAAGCGGTGCGCACGCATTCCTCCATTGAACTGCGGGGCTTTCATGCACACATTGGTTCGCAGATTTTAGATACCGGCTCTTTTGAAATTAGCGCCGAGCGACTTATTGCTCTGCTGGCTAAGTATCGTGATGCATTTGGTGTTGAGCTACCCGAGCTCGATCTAGGTGGGGGATATGGAATCCACTATGTTCCTGGTGATGAAGAGTTAGCGCCATCGGTTGCGATGCAAGCAGTTGCAACTGCAGTAACAACTCACTGCGCCGTACATAGTTTGAGTATTCCAAAAATTTCTATTGAACCAGGCCGAGCCATCGTTGGGCCAACAATGTTTACTCTCTATGAGGTGGGTACCGTTAAAGATGTCACCCTAGAAAACGGAGATAATCGTCGCTACATATCTATTGATGGCGGAATGAGCGACAACATTCGACCCTCGCTCTATCAAGCTGACTACACCGCAGTTCTTGCAAATCGCACGAGCACTGCTCCATTACTTTCTACTCGTTTAGTTGGAAAGCACTGCGAGACTGGTGACATTCTTATCTACTCCATTGAACTCGCTGGTGACATCGCACCTGGAGATTTATTGGCCATCCCTGCAACTGGTGCATATGGTCGCAGTATGGCCAGTAACTACAATCACGTTCTGCGCCCACCAGTAATTGCAGTTAAGAATGGAAAAGCCCGCGTGATTGTGCGCCGTGAGAGCGAGGCAGATCTGCTGGGATTGGATATTTAACGCCGTTACAGGCATCTGTGAAAGAATAACCCGCATGGATGCAGCGTTGAAAACAATCTCAATAGGAATGCTTGGCGCCGGAGTTGTCGGCAGCCAAGTCGCCCGCCTGCTGCAATCTGATCGGCAAGAGCTCTCCGACCGCTCAGGTGCCTTACTGGTCTTGAAGAGAGTTGGCGTGCGCAGTAACGCCCCACGTGAAGGCATTGATGCAGGGATGGTTACAACGGATTTACACTCCATTGTTACTGATCCCGAGATAAATATTGTTATCGAAGTTATGGGTGGCATAGAACCTGCACGCACTTTGATATTAGAGGCGATAAAGAATAAGAAATCAGTTATTACTGCCAATAAAGCCTTACTTGCAACACATGGGCACGAACTCTTTAACGCCGCTGATGCTGCAAAAGTAGATTTGTATTACGAGGCGGCCGTAGCTGGTGCGATTCCAATTATCCGCTCAATGCGCGAGTCATTAGCTGGCGATCAAATTACCCGCGTAATGGGAATCGTAAACGGAACAACTAACTATATTTTAACGAAGATGCATGAAGAAGGTCGAGAGTTCGCCGAAGTATTGAAAGAGGCACAATCTTTGGGATATGCCGAAGCCGATCCAACTGCCGATATCGAGGGACATGATGCCGCTGCAAAGGCTGCACTATTGGCGAGTTTGGCTTTCCATAGCACGGTCACAATCGATGAGGTTTACTGTGAGGGCATTACAAAGATTTCACTCGATGATGTAAATTCTGCAAAATCAATGAACTCGGTAATTAAGCTTCTGGCTATCGCTGAAATAACCGTCAATGATGAGATTTCAGTACGCGTGCACCCAGTGATCTTGCCGAGTTCGCACCCGCTTGCCTCTGTTCGCAATGCCTTTAACGCCGTATATGTCGAATCTGAAGCCGCTGGGGAGTTAATGTTTTATGGACGAGGAGCTGGTGGTGCACCAACTGCATCGGCCATATTGGGCGATCTAGTTGCAGTCACGCGTCACCGCGCATATTCAACGGTTGGATACGGCGAATCTGATTACGCCGATTTAGATATCGCACCTGTTGGTGAAGTAAAATCGCAGTTCTTTGTGCGCTTACAAGTGGCCGACAAATCAGGTGTTTTAGCAGCTATCGCGCAGACTTTTGCCAGTCAAGAAATTTCAATTCAAACTGTCCGACAATCAGGCAAGGACAATGATGCAGAGCTCGTTGTCGTAACTCACGCAGCATCTGAGGCCTCACTAACTGCCTGTATAAAGAAGTTGTCTGCAATGGATATCGTTGGCAAAGTTGAATCAGTGATTCGCGTTGAAGGCGTGGTCTCCTAAATGGCTATCTTCGGATCCAAGCACAAGAGCGCTCATCAATGGCGCGGAGTAATCGAGGAGTACCGTCACCGCTTACCTGTTAATGCAAATACTCCAATAATCTCTCTGCGTGAAGGTGGTACGCCACTTATTCACGCCGCTTTTCTCTCAGAGTTATTAGGTAACAACGTATGGATTAAATACGAAGGTCTGAATCCAACAGGCTCTTTCAAAGATCGCGGAATGACCATGGCGATTTCAAAAGCGGCCGAAGATGGAGCGAAGGCAGTTATATGTGCATCCACTGGAAATACATCGGCCTCGGCCGCGGCCTACGCTGTCAAAGCGGGAATGACTCCGGCTGTTTTAATTCCGAAGGGCAAGATCGCTATGGGCAAGTTAGCCCAGGCCGTGATTCATAACTCAACAATTTTGCAAGTCAATGGAAATTTCGATGACTGTTTAACTCTGGCCCGCGAACTATCGGAAAACTTTCCAGTCGCACTTGTTAACTCAGTTAATCCATTCCGTATCGAGGGACAAAAGACTGCAGCCTTTGAAGTTGTCGATATGTTGGGAGATGCCCCTGATATTCATGCACTGCCTGTTGGCAATGCTGGAAACATCACCGCTTATTGGAAGGGTTATAAGGAGTACAACAACGATGGCATCTGTACGCGCTTACCTGCGATGTATGGCTTTCAAGCTGCAGGATCGGCGCCGATAGTTAAAGGCAAAGTTATTAAGAATCCAGAAACCATTGCCACCGCAATCCGCATTGGAAATCCAGCATCGTGGGAGCAGGCAGTAGATGCCCGTGATAGTTCAGGTGGCGTGATTGACTCTGTAACCGATAGAGAGATCCTTGCCGCATACCGTTTAATTGCAGCTAAAGAGGGAGTATTTGTCGAGCCTTCTTCGGCTGCAGGTTTAGCTGGACTCATTAAATATAAGAAGGCCGGCAAACTGCCCAAAGATAAGAGAATTGTTATCACTGTCACCGGCCACGGATTAAAAGATATTGGATATGCGCTAGAGACTGCCAAGAAACCGGTAGTAGTTCCGGTAAATATAAAAGCCGCCGCAAAGGCGTTAGGTCTTATCTAAGATGAAACCAACTTTTAGAGCCCAAGCTATGCAGGTTCAGGTACCTGCAACGAGTGCAAATTTAGGCCCAGGCTTTGACTCTTTGGGTTTAGCCCTTGGCCTGCACGATAGATACATCGCACAGGTTTTAGATGAACAGGTAATTGACATCGATATATCTGGTGAGGGCGCAGATGCTATTCCGCGTAATGAAAAGAATTTAGTAATTAAATCGATGTACAAGGGCTTTGAGTTTCTTGGAGGCAAGCCCCGCGGTATTGCACTGCGCGCATTAAATGTGATTCCACATACTCGCGGACTTGGATCATCGGCTAGTGCAATTGTTGGCGGCTTATCACTTGCGCGTGCACTTGTCTTGGGTGGCAATGAACGAATGAGTAATGAGGATATGTTGAACTTAGCCAATGAGATGGAGGGCCATCCCGATAACGTTGCAGCTGCAATTTTCGGTGGAGCCACAATTGCTTGGCAAGAGATACAGCACGGCCACAACGTTGCATTATCTGTGCAGGTAGAAGTTGATCCACGAATAAGCGCCGTTGCATTTATTCCATCGACTTCGGTATCAACATCTAAGGCGCGCAAAATGCTTCCTGATTCAATAACACATGCCGATGCCGTTAAGAACTCAGCACATACAGCCTTGCTTGTACATGCTTTGCAACAACGCCCAGATCTACTGCACACTGCAACCGAGGATTTCCTGCATCAGTCATATCGCGCCGATGCAATGCCAGCCTCATTTACCCTTCTTATGAAGCTACGAAAGGCCGGGGTAGCCGCCTTTATCTCTGGGGCGGGTCCAACGATTTTGGTTCTGCACACTGGGGGATCGGCCGAGGTCGATGAGCTCACTCGCGCCGCTGGCGATAGATTCACCGCCATGGCCCTTGGAATCTCTCGCACTGGTGCCAGCCTCATTTGAGGCTAGATTTTGTCCTTACGCAGGTGGACTGCTAACATTGAGCCATCTGCTAGGGCCTTTTATATCGGCCAGTAACACATCAGATAAATCCAGAAAAACAATCCACGGTTCCACGGGTTATAAATAGTAAGCCTGTAAACCAATAGCGAAAAGAAACAGATGACAACAACAGAAGAGCCAGTACGTTCACAAAGTCCAGAGCTTGGCGCAATGACCCTGCCAAAGTTAAAAACTGTGGCTACACAGTTAGGTGTCGATGGCGCAGCAAAGATGAAGAAGGATGCACTAGTCGAAGCGATCGCCGATTTACAGGCTAAGAATCGCGAAGCGGCTAAAGCTGAGCGTGAGGCTCGCCGTGAGGCCCGTAATAGCCGTAAGAAGGAGAGCAAGCCGGCAGCTCACAGCAATCAAGATTCAGATGATGATGGCGATGAGGATTCAGCTCCCCAGAACGGTAATGATCAGCGCAACAACGATCGTGGCGGCCGTAATGATCGCAATGATCGTGGGCGTGGGCGAGATCGCAACCGCGACCGCAATAATCGCGACCGTGCACCACGCGAAGAGCGCGAGCCAGTTCTCAGCGATGACGATGTCTTAGTTCCAGTGAGCGGTCTACTCGATATTCTCGATAGCTATGGCTTCATCCGTACCTCTGGCTACTTGCCAGGTCCTAATGATGTCTACGTGACATTGGCGCAGGTACGCAAGAACGGTCTGCGCAAGGGAGATGTCGTTACAGGTCAGGTCCGCCAAGCACGCGAAGGTGAGACAAAGCAGAAGTTCAACGCACTTATTACTCTTGAAACCGTCAATGGAATGAGTCCAGAAGAGGCACGTAATCGTGTTGAATTTGGCAAACTAACTCCGTTGTACCCACAAGAGCGGTTGCGTCTTGAAACCGAGCCCAATGTATTAACAACACGTGTCATCGATTTGATTGCACCCATTGGTAAGGGCCAGCGCGGACTCATTGTTTCACCACCAAAGGCTGGTAAGACCATGGTTCTTCAGGCGATTGCTAACGCCATTACTACGAATAACCCAGAGTGTCACTTGATGGTTGTTCTAGTCGATGAGCGTCCAGAGGAAGTTACCGATATGCAGCGCTCTGTTAAGGGCGAGGTTATCGCATCAACTTTTGATCGCCCTGCCGATGATCACACAACGATTGCCGAGCTTGCTATAGAGCGGGCAAAGCGCCTTGTTGAACTCGGTCACGACGTGGTTGTACTACTTGACTCAATTACTCGTTTAGGTCGCGCCTACAATATTTCTGCACCAGCATCTGGCCGCATTCTCTCTGGTGGCGTTGATTCAGCTGCGTTATATCCACCTAAGAAGTTCTTTGGTGCCGCACGTAACATTGAAGATGGTGGTTCACTAACAATTCTTGCAACTGCACTAGTTGATACCGGCTCTCGTATGGATGAAGTTATCTTCGAAGAGTTCAAGGGTACTGGAAACATGGAGTTAATCCTGGATCGTCGCCTTGCAGATAAGCGCATATTCCCAGCCGTTAACGTTGTTGCCTCTGGTACTCGTAAGGAAGAAATCCTTATGGGCTCAGAAGAGCTCAACATTGTCTGGAAGCTACGCCGTGTGCTGCATGCACTCGAACCACAAGCGGCCCTCGAACTTCTCCTTGAGAAGATGAAGGGCACTAAGTCCAACGTTGAGTTCTTGATGCAGATTCAGAAGACAACTGCAGGTCCTGACGACTCAAAGTAAGCGTAAATTTCTCAAAAGTGGGCTTATCGCCTACCCTTAAGACCTGTTAACCAGCCCGTTTGGTTCACTCGCTAGCCGAGATCCAAACATGAATGAGGGAAAAAGAATGAAGCCAGAGATCCACCCAGAGTACAAAGAGACCCAGGTAACCTGTGGTTGCGGTGAGAAGTTTCTTACTCGCTCAACAGTTGCCAGCGGTTCAATCTACGTTGAAGTCTGTTCTGTATGCCACCCGTTTTATACCGGCAAGCAGCGCATCCTAGATACTGGTGGACGCGTAGCTAAGTTCGAAG
>WLHF01000006.1 GCA_009702835.1 Actinomycetota bacterium | reverse complement strand
TGAACTGGGCGCAAGTTGCAGATCGATTATCGACAGCACCAGCCAAGATCGCAGGCTATGTCGAACAGGGCCGAAACTTAGAGATCGGTGCGCGTGCCAATGTAATGATTATCGATCCCGGCGCATCATGGACCGTCGATAGGGATTTAGTAGCATCCAAGAGTCGCAATACCCCTTTCCATGGTTACGAGCTGCCCGGTGTCATTACACATACATTCTTTAACGGAACACCAACACTCATGAACGGCACAATTGTTGAATCCAGTGGTGCTCGGTGAGTAAGGCATTCTTTGTTTTAGATGATGGCAGAATTTTCGAAGGAAAATCCTGGGGAGCTACCGGTAAAACTTTTGGCGAAGCGGTATTTCAAACAGGTATGACTGGCTATCAAGAGACGCTCACCGATCCTTCGTATCACAAGCAAGTCGTCGTGATGACTGCGCCACATATTGGTAACACTGGAGTAAACACTGCCGATAATGAGTCTTCCAAAATCTGGGTTGCTGGTTTCGTTGTGCGTAATCCATCGACACTTACATCAAACTGGCGCAGCGAAAACTCGTTAGAGGCCGAATTAATCGCTAACAATATAATTGGTATCCAAAGCGTTGATACACGGGCAATTACACGCCATCTTCGCGATCGTGGCTCTATGCGTGTAGGTATTTTCTCTGGACTAGATCTCTCCCGTGAAGAAATGGTCGTTGAAGTTCGTAAAATAGAGGCAATGAGTGGCGCATTTTTAGTTGCCGATGTTTCTACTTCACAGCCATATGTCGTACCAGCGATTGGAGAGAGAAAATTTGTCGTAGCCGCCCTTGACCTGGGGATAAAGGCTGCAACCCCAAAGGCTCTAGCCGAGCGAGGAGTCGAGGTTCATGTTCTCCCATTTAACTCAACTATTGAGGAAATTACAGCGCTAAATCCACACGGTGTATTTATATCTAACGGTCCTGGCGATCCGGCAACCATGGTGGACACAATTGATTTAGTGCGCAAAGTATTATTGAAGGAGATCCCTATCTTTGGAATTTGTTTTGGGCACCAGATATTAGGTCGGGCATTGGGATTTGAAACCTACAAATTGACATTTGGACATCGCGGGATTAATCAACCTGTAATCGATAAGAACACTGGGACAGTAGAGATAACATCACATAATCATGGCTTTGCACTCAAAGCCCCTACCGATGCGCAGTTTTCAACGGTTTATGGCAGAGGCGAAGTTACACATGTATCGCTCAATGATGGAACCGTTGAGGGCTTACAGTTACTGGACCGCCCGGCTTTTTCAGTTCAGTATCATCCCGAAGCTGCCGCCGGGCCGCACGATGCGGCATATCTCTTTGATAGCTTTATTGATTTGATGAGTAAGAAAGCGCCTGTCTAATGCCACTAGATCCATCGATTAAATCAGTTCTCGTTATCGGTAGTGGACCTATTGTTATTGGCCAGGCATGCGAATTTGATTATTCGGGTACACAAGCCTGTCGCGTGCTGCGCGAGGAGGGGATTCGCGTAGTTCTTGTTAACTCTAATCCCGCAACGATTATGACCGATCCAGAGTTTGCCGATGCTACCTATATCGAACCTATAACATCTGATGCGATTGAAAAGATTATCGCTCATGAAAAGCCCGATGCAGTCTTAGCAACTCTTGGTGGGCAGACGGCACTTAACGCTGCTATTGAACTATTTCATAAAGGAATCCTGGCAAAATATGGAGTACGTTTAATCGGCGCCGATGTGGATGCGATTAATCGCGGCGAAAATCGTGAGTTGTTTCGCGCAATCGTAGCGAAGGTTGGCGGAGAATCTGCTAAATCTGTTATTTGTCATACGATGGACGATGTTATTGAGGGAGTAAAAGAGTTAGGTTTTCCAGTCGTTATTCGTCCCTCATTTACGATGGGGGGGTTAGGTTCTGGTATTGCATTTGATGCCAAGCAACTCGATCAGATAGCTGGTGCTGGACTTCGACACAGCCCAACATCTGAAGTGCTCCTGGAAGAGTCAATAATCGGTTGGAAAGAGTACGAGCTCGAAGTTATGCGCGATCGAAAAGACAATGTTGTGATTGTTTGCAGTATTGAAAACATTGATCCAATGGGTGTTCACACCGGTGATTCGATAACCGTCGCGCCAGCTATGACGTTGACCGATGTTGAGTATCAGATGTTGCGTAATTTATCTCTAGATATCATCCGTGAGGTCGGAGTTGATACTGGGGGATGCAACATCCAGTTCGCCGTTAACCCGGCAAATGGACGGATTATCGTTATTGAAATGAACCCACGTGTTTCTCGTTCAAGTGCCTTGGCATCAAAGGCAACAGGATTTCCTATTGCTAAGATTGCAACCAAGTTAGCTATTGGCTATACCCTTAATGAGATTCAGAATGATATTACTAAGCTCACACCAGCTTCTTTTGAGCCAACATTAGATTACGTAGTTGTAAAGGTGCCGCGATTTGCCTTTGAGAAATTTGCCGATGCCGACCCACGTCTGACAACGACCATGAAGAGCGTGGGAGAGGCGATGGCTATTGGCCGCTCGTTTTCGGAGGCGTTGATGAAGGCGCTGCGATCACTGGAGCGCAAAGAAGCGATATTTACATGGCCGCAAGTCAAAGGCGATGAACTACAGGAGCTTTTATCGGCCCTAGCCGTGCCAACTGAGTATCGCCTGCAACAGGTGCAACGTGCTTTGTGGGCAGGTGCAACGATCGACGAAATCTTTGCAGCCTGCAAAATCGATCCATGGTACTTGCGACAGATTCAGTTAATTAACGAGCATGCAGCACTGATCGCTCTGCCGGGTGAACTCAGTATGGAGCTTTTAAAAGATGCTAAATCTGCAGGCTTTTCAGATGCACAGATCGCTTTACTACGGGGGATCCCTGAGGATGAAGTCCGACGAATTAGGCATCACTTAAATATCCGCCCGGTGTATAAAACCGTCGATACGTGCGCCGCCGAGTTTGAAGCCTTCACTCCATATCACTATTCAAGTTATGAGGAGGAGAGTGAGGTACGACCACGAACAACTCCGGCTGTAATTATCTTAGGTAGTGGCCCTAATCGTATCGGTCAAGGTATTGAGTTTGATTATTCCTGCGTGCACGCATCCTTTGCACTGCGTGCTGCAGGTTATGAAACGATAATGATCAACTGCAACCCCGAAACTGTTTCAACTGATTATGACACTAGCAACCGTCTTTATTTTGAGCCACTCACACTTGAAGATGTGCTGGAGGTAATTCACGCTGAAACACTTGCGGGACCAGTTCTTGGAGTGATAACCCAGCTTGGCGGTCAGACACCATTGGGACTTGCAGCTGGATTAAAGGCTAACGGTGTCACTATTTTAGGTACCAGTCCTGAGGCGATTAACTTAGCTGAAGAGCGTGGCGCATTTGGTCAGATATTGGTAGATCAAGGCCTTAATGCACCAGAGTTTGGTATGGCATCCTCGCAGTTAGAGGCGATAACAATCGCTACCCGCATCGGTTATCCCGTACTCGTTCGCCCATCCTTTGTCTTGGGTGGACGAGGAATGGAGATTGTGTACGACGATAGCGCCCTTGCCGGGTTTATTACACGGGCCACAGATATAACACCTGACCATCCAGTTTTAGTCGATCGCTTTTTAGATAGCGCAATCGAAATAGATGTCGATGCACTCTTTGATGGTAGCGAGCTCTTCTTAGGCGGAGTTATGGAGCATATTGAAGAGGCTGGCATTCATAGTGGTGATAGCGCCTGCGTCCTTCCATCTATGACAATCTCGGCTGCGCAGTTAAAAGAGATCAAATTAGCTACGACAAAGATTGCTCAGGGTGTTGGAGTCCTCGGTCTAATTAATATTCAATTTGCAATAGCTGGAGACACTCTTTACGTGTTAGAGGCTAATCCACGTGCATCACGTACCGTGCCATTTGTTAGTAAGGCGACAGGTGTTGCATTAGCTAAAGCGGCGGCGCGCATCTCACTTGGATCATCGATTGCAGAGCTGAGAGGCGAGGGAATCTTGCCGATAAGCGGTGATGGCGTTGCAAAGGGTGTATCAGTGAAAGAGGCGGTACTTCCGTGGAATCGTTTCCGCCGCACTGATGGCCGTGGTGTCGATGCGATTCTCGGTCCTGAGATGCGATCTACAGGTGAGGTCATGGGGATCTCTCCAGCCTTTGGAGAGAGCTATGCAAAGTCGCAGATACAGGCTTTCGGTCCACTGCCAAAGAGCGGCACAGTATTCATATCCCTTGCCGATAAGGACAAGGCATCAGGGATAGAGGCAGCTGCTGGATTGGCGAGCTTAGGTTTTAGAATCTTGGCAACAGAAGGAACAGCGCGATATTTGGCCGAACATGGAGTAGTTTCCATATCTGTTCGTAAAAATTCAGATGGTACGGGGCCGATGGGCGAACCGACGATCGTAGAGATAATTAACTCGGGGGATATTGATTTAGTGATTAACACACCAGTAGGACGGGGCGTTCGAGCCGATGGCTGGCTCATTCGCACCGCTGCAGTGCAGCGATCGATTCCGATTATTACTACTACGGCCGGCTTTAACGCAGCCGTAGAAGGAATTCGTTTCCTACAATCCCACGAGTTATCGATAAAACCACTTCAAGAGTGGCTGGCTTAGAGATGGCGCTAATTAATAAGAATGCCGCACAGATCAGTGCGGCACTAGTTAGTAACAAGCGTGTTGGTCAATACCACCAGTTGATAATAAATATCGGCGATCTTGCACAGTTATGTAAACCAGGCAACTTTGTTGCTATAAGTGTCGGCGGTGAAACATCGGGTATGGTTTTAAGACGTGCCTTCGCGATCTCACGTGTATCTACTAGCACCACATTTGGTGGAACTATGGAGCTTATCGTTGCACCGCACGGTCAGGGCAGTCGATGGTTATGTGCTCAGCCTGAGGGTGCGACGTTAAATCTCGTCGTACCACTTGGAACTGCATTTGGAATTCCAACAGAGCCGGTACAAGTTTTGCTCGTCGGTGGGGGATACGGTTCTGCGCCTCTATTTGGATTGGCTGAAACTCTTAATGCCCGTGGTTGTCGAGTTGATATGTTGCTGGGTGCAAGTACGGCTGGAAAGATTTATGCGCCAATGGAGGGTAAGCGCGCTGTTAACTCTCTGCGAATTTACACCGAAGATGGCTCGATGGGTCAGATGGGTCGAGTTACTGATCCCATCGCCTCATTAATTAAGGATATGGATATCGCCGTTATTTACTCCTGTGGACCAATGGCGATGCTCTCAGCAATTAATGCGATCACATCCCAGAGCGATGTAATTCACCAATGTGCAGTTGAAGAGTCGATGGCCTGTGGAATTGGTATCTGCATGACATGTGTGCTTCCAGTCGCCGACGAAACTGGTGCTGTGTCAATGTTGCGCTCGTGTATCGATGGACCTGTGATGGATGGCGCCTATGTTCAGTGGGATAAAGTGGGTCAGGTCTTATGACGAGTGTTGATCTCTCGACGACAATTGGAAATGCTTGGTTTCCAAATCCAATCTTTACTGCAAGTGGATGTGCAAGCTCTGGTCGTGAACTGGCACAGTTTTTTCCCCTTAATGATCTCGGTGGTGTTGTAACAAAATCAGTGATGAGCAAAGCACGTACTGGTCGCCCAACGCCTCGTATGGCTGAGACTCCTAGCGGCATGCTTAATTCAATTGGACTTCAGGGCCCAGGAATCGATGCCTTTATCGCTAAAGATATTCCCTACTTAATCGAGCAGAAGGCTCGAATTATCGTTTCAATCGCCGGGGAGACAGTTGAGGAGTATTCAACTCTGGCACGAAAACTGCGCTCCGTTTCCGGTATTAGTGCGATCGAAGTGAATATCTCATGTCCAAATGTTGAAAATCGTGGAATGGTATTTGCCTGTGATCCCGATGCATCACGTCGAGTAATTGATGGTGTGCGTCGGACAATTGGTGGCGAACTGCCAATCATTGCAAAGCTATCTCCCGATGTAACAGATTTAGTCTCAATCGCTCGTGGTGTTGTCGATGCCGGAGCCGATGCATTGGCGCTGATAAACACGGTGCTAGGTATGGTAATTAATCTTGACACGATGCGCCCACATCTAGGAGGCAAAACAGGCGGTCTCTCCGGTCCTGCTATACGACCCATAGCTGTTCGTGCCATCTATCAAGTTCACGAAGCTATGCCTAAGGTTCCAATCCTCGGAATGGGTGGAGTCTCTAACGGCCGCGATGCACTTGAGATGATCGCCGCCGGTGCCTCTGGTGTTTCTATTGGCACAGCAAGCTTCGGTAATCCCATGGCCTTAATCTCTGTAGCCCAAGAGTTGAAAGATCTTTTGAACGCCAAGGGTTTTACCTCACTGCGCGATGCCATCGGCTTTGCTCACCGTATTGAGAGGCCACAATAAGATGACAATAAAGGCACCTGTTGTTCTAGCCGTTGATACCTCAGATTTACCGACTGCGATTGAATGGGTAAAGGCAACACAAGGCTTAGTTTCTGTCTACAAGTTGGGATTAGAGTTTTTCTTAACTTTTGGCCATGAGGGTGTACGCGCTATTACAGGTGAGACAGATAACGAGATATTTCTGGATTTAAAGCTCCACGACATCCCTCACACTGTTAGTGGTGCGGCCCGTGCAATCTCTACACTGCGTCCAAAGTATTTAACGGTGCATGCATCTGGGGGTAGTGCGATGGTTGCTGCTGCGGTAGAAGCGATACCATCCACATTTGTTACCGGCGTTACAATTTTAACTTCGCTCTCTGAATCTGATGTAACAAGCATCGGCTTTAAAGATAACGCCCTTGATAGCGCAGTAGCTTTATCCAGAGTCGCAGTTGCAGGCGGTGCGCGAGCAATTGTCTGCTCTCCACTTGAAATTCTTGCAATCCGCCAAAGTGTTGGTACAGAGATCACAATCATTACACCAGGAGTTCGGCCGGCAGAGTTCTCATCCAGCGATGATCAGACGAGGACTATGACACCGCGTGAGGCGATAGATAGAGGAGCAAATCTCGTCGTTATTGGACGACCAATAACCTCGGCTTGGAGTGAAGGCGCATCGGCGATGCGTGAGCGCACGGAACTAATCTGCTCTCAGATACTCTAATCTCATCGCCATTGGACTAGATTTCCATCATGGGCGCACCTCCGATACTCACCGCCGAACAACGCGCCGCGGCACTATTAAAGGCAAGTCAATCGCGTAAGCGCCGGGCAGATATCAAATCCAGGATAAAAAGTGGTGAGTTCTCTATCGATACGGTGCTAGAGATAGCGGCAAATGAAGATGCTGTCGCCAAAATGAGAGTCCGCGAACTCTTAGAGGCATTAAGTGGCGTTGGAAAGATACGTGCTACTGCCTTGATGGAGCGATTAAATATCTCACCAACGCGTAGAATTGCCGGGTTAGGTCGTCATCAGATAAAAGAGTTACGGAACGAGTTTATGAAATCCTCTCATGCGCTAAGGCCAGGCAAACTCCTTGTTCTCTCGGGTCCTGGCGGGGTCGGCAAAAGTACAGTCGCCGCAAGATTACGGGCATCGGGAGATTTCTGGGTAAGCGTCTCAGCGACAACTAGATCACCTCGCGCCAATGAACATGACGGTGTTGACTACTTTTTTATTAGTGATGAAGAGTTTTCTCGAAGAGTACGCAACGATGAGTTTTTAGAGTGGGCAGAGTTCGCAGGAAGTAGATATGGCACGCCTAGTTCAGCGGTAGAAGAGGCTCTCCTTGCAGGTCGAAACGTCTTGCTTGAGATTGAGATTGATGGTGCTCGGCAAGTGAAGTCACATCTTCCCGCTTGCCTCCTTGTCTTTTTAGAGCCACCAACATGGGAGGAGTTAGTAGCCCGCCTTGAAGGTCGCGGTACAGATAACCCCGAGCGCCGAGCCGAAAGGTTGCAGTTAGCCCAAGATGAGCTGGCCGCGGCCCCGTTCTTTGACCTCGTTATCGTTAATGATCAGGTCGAGAGGGTCGTAGAACAACTGATAGGATTGACCTCTTAACCACATGGTTGCAGGGCGATATGAGCGGGGAAAAGCATGGATGGCATTACAAATCCACCGATTGATGAACTCCTAGACAAGAGTGGCTCTAAATACAGCCTCGTTCTCTATGCTGCAAAGAGAGCACGTCAGATCAATGCATATTATTCACAGCTCGGAGAAGGCCTGCTTGAATATGTTGGGCCTCTCGTTGAGACGCATGTACATGAAAAGCCGTTATCTATCGCACTGCGCGAGATCAATGAAGGCTTACTCACTATTGAAAATCTCGAACCAACGGCTTAAATAGCCTCTTTCCCACATATGTCTGCCAACGCTCGTGAGGTTGTTCTCGGAGTTGGAGCGGGAATCGCGGCCTATAAAGCATGTGATCTTCTTCGACGTCTGCAAGATCGCGGATATGTAATAACTGTAGTACCAACACCCTCATCGCTTAACTTTGTTGGTGCTGCTACGTGGGCGGCGCTATCGGGCCGCCCAGTTACAAGCCAAGTCTGGGAAAATACGCATGAGGTCGCTCATATCTCAATTGCCGAGCGAACCGACTTCTTTCTTATAGCGCCGGCAACAGCGGATTTAATTGCACGAATCGCTGCTGGACGCGCTGATGATCTGCTGACCAACTTGGTCTTAGCATCGGATGTGCCAATCATGATTGTCCCTGCGATGCATCCACAGATGTGGAATGACGCAGCAACGGTTGCAAATGTTGAAATGTTGCGCGCTCGTGGTTACATCGTTATGGAGCCCGATGTCGGACGCTTGACCGGCAGTGACTCCGGGCAGGGGAGATTTCCAGAGGTTTCAGCGATCATTGAGAGATTTGATGCAGTCACAGGAAACGTTCGGGACTTGATAGGCAGAAAGATTTTAATCTCGGGGGGTGGCACACGTGAGGATATCGATCCAGTGCGATTTATCGGCAACCGATCATCGGGAAAACAGTCGATTGCGATAGCAAAAGCTGCGCTGCAGCGAGGAGCCGAGGTCCACTTAGTAGCCGCCAACATGGATACTTCGACCTTACAAGATCTCAACGTTACTCATGTCGAAAGCGCGGCGCAGATGCGAGAGGCCTTAGCCGGCACCTTTGAATCATGTGATGTTCTTATCATGTGCGCAGCGGTTGCAGATGCAAAACCAGTGCGCACTGTTGTCGAAAAGATAAAGAAATCGCTCTTTACATCGATCGAGTTAGAGGCAAATCCAGATTTACTAGCCGAACTTGGTAAGCGAAAGATTTCGCAGGTCATGATTGGCTTTGCAGCCGAGACAAGTAATCTGATTGAGTCGGCTCGAGCTAAACTGGTGGCCAAGGGCTTAGATATTATTTATGTCAACGACGTGAGCAATGGCGCAATATTTGGAAAAGATACGACATCGGGTATGATTCTCAAACGCACTGGTGCGGATATAGCGCTCAAGGAAGTCTCCAAAGACGCTCTAGCAAATCTCCTCCTTGACGATGCTCTCCGACAGTTAGGTTGAAATATGTCAAAACGCCTCTTTACCTCAGAATCTGTAACTGAGGGACATCCGGACAAGATCGCAGATGCGATATCCGATGCAGTTCTTGACTCACTTTTAACCCAGGATCCTAAAAGTCGTGTTGCCGTAGAAACATTGATCACAACGGGTCAGGTTCACGTTGCTGGAGAAGTGACTACGGATGGTTATGCCGACGTCAATACAATCGTTCGCGATACTGTTTTAAATATTGGATACGACTCATCAGAGAAAGGCTTTGATGGAAATAGTTGTGGAGTTTCAATATCGATAGGAGCACAGTCGCAAGATATTGCACAGGGTGTTAATGACGCGTATGAGCACCGAGTAGCAGCAGGAGTTGATCCATTAGATTTACAGGGCGCAGGTGATCAAGGTTTGATGTTTGGTTACGCCTGCGATGACACTAAAGAGCTCATGCCCCTGCCAATCTGGTTGGCACATGCTCTAGCTGCCCAGCTCTCGAAAGTTCGAAAATCTGGCGCACTACCTTACCTTCGCCCCGATGGTAAGACGCAGGTAACTATTGAATACGACGGAGACCGCGCAGTTGCACTCAATACCGTTGTTATTTCTAGCCAGCATTCTGAAGATGTCGATGTCGCATCAAAATTGACTCCAGAGATTATTGAATTTGTCATTGAACCAATCCTGTCTACGATTGATCTTCCGCGAAAAGATCTCAAAACTCTTATAAACCCAACTGGCCGTTTTGTTATCGGTGGTCCCATGGGAGATGCTGGCCTAACTGGTCGCAAAATTATCGTAGATACCTACGGTGGAATGGCCCGCCACGGAGGCGGAGCATTTAGCGGAAAAGATCCATCAAAGGTAGATAGATCTGCTGCCTACGCCATGCGCTGGGTTGCCAAAAATGTTGTTGCAGCAGGACTTGCACGACGCTGCGAAGTTCAAGTTGCTTATGCAATTGGTAAAGCCCAGCCTGTCGGACTTTTCGTCGAGACATTCGGTACCGAAACTGTTCCAGTCACAAAGATTCAAGATGCAGTTCTTGCAACTTTTGATTTACGACCAGCTGCAATTATTAGAGATCTCGAGCTTTTGCGTCCAATATATACATTAACAAGTGCATATGGTCACTTCGGTCGCGAGCTTCCAGAGTTTACTTGGGAGCGAACTGATCGAGTCAACGCACTTCAAAGCGCCATTAAGTAGAGTGTGGCAACGCCGGGCCGCCTGCGCTTAAAAGCGCAGATTATTTCTCGGCCCGAATCACCCGCTCTCCATAAACCCTTTGTTCGAACATGGGTAGATACTGGCATCTTTCATCTCGATCAGAGCTACGACTACAGCGTTCCAGAGGCACTCTCCGATTCAGTTCAAGTGGGCGTGCGCGTACAGGTCCCATTCAATGGACGAGAAGTAGAAGCCCTTGTTCTCGAGCGATTTGAAACGTCTAGAACAACTGGTCTAATAAAACCAATCAGTAAACTTCTATCGCCTCATCCTGTAGCAACACTGGCTTCAATTCAACTCATTGATGCAGTATCCAAGCATTGGGCCACAAACCCCGTTGATATTCTGCGATCAGCAATTCCTTCGCGTATTGTAAGTATCGATAAGAAGATGTCTACGCAGATTGTTCGCACTGTCAGAGAAAAAAATTCACGTAACATCTACTCATTTATCGCCTTCGAACCCTATGTTAATCCCGCCGATGAGGTAATCGCGCTGGCCACTGCGGCACTCAAAGATGGCTCTGTTCTAGTTATCGCACCTGATGAACGGGATATTGAAGAAATCTGCCGTATTGCCGAAGTAAAGAATTTGAAGTATCTACGCCTTGATAGTTCGGTCTCTCGCGCCGTTCGTTACGAAAACTATCTGTGTGCCATGAACGCTGAAAATACACTAATTGTTGGTGCGCGTAGTGCGGTATTTTTGCCAATAGCCGACTTATCAACAGTTATTGTTTATAAGGAGTCATCACACGAACATTATGAAATTCGCAGCCCGGGTTGGAACGTACGCGATGTCCTGTCTCTTCGTCGCAACATCGAAAAGTTTGATCTCATCTTTACTGGATATGTTCCATCTCTCGAACTCTCAGCTCTAATCGATACTAAGCGATTGACCTATATTACGCACCCCCATCGATTAGCAGTCAAGGCCTTTTCATCTGATGATGGGTCAATTTTACCCGGGCGAATCTTTACAGATATTCGTAGCGCACTTACTAAAGGACCCGTCTTATTTATAATTGCGCGAAAGGGCTATGGCAACGCGCTGCTATGTGCTCACTGTAAGAATCTAGCGATGTGTAGTTGTGGTGGACGTCTGGTTATTGCATCTAAGAGTGCGCCACCCTCCTGCACCATCTGTCAATCGAGCTTCCCCGAATGGTCATGCAACTGGTGCCAGCGCAATAAGCAGTATGTTGCAGGACGCGGAATTGAGAGAGCCGGTGAAGAGATCTCAAGAGCATTTGCAGGTGTGCCGATTATTCTCTCCTACGGGGATGTCATCAAAGCAAAGATTGAGAGTCGATCTGCGATAGTGATAGCAACTCCTGGGGCGGCGCCTCAGGTCGATGGGGGATATGCCGCAGTCGTGGTACTCGAGGGGCTGAAGTTTTTTTCACACTCAGATCTGCGTGCCCAAGAGCGCGCACGTGAACTCATCTTTGAAACTGCTGCGATGATTAATCCAAAAGGTGCGGTCTTACTATGCATTGAAGAGGTGCATCCGATTGTCTCATCGTTGGCTAGATGGAACCCTGGTTCGATGATTCGACGAGAACTAGGAGAGCGTTTGGAGATTCCATTGCCACCAATCGTTTCTAGTTTTGTTATTAGTGGTAGCGCTAAAGATTTCACTTCATTGGCTGCAGGATTTCGTAAGGCGATCATCGATGAACGTATACCCTCATCAGTCAAGGTTTTTGGTCCAACTGATATCGGGAAGGGAGAGGCAAAGATTGTGTTGTACTGCCCGCAGCAGGATGGAAAAGCCTTAACTATTTTTCTACATGAGTTGGCCCGCAAGCGCAGTATTGCGAAGAGGGATTATCTGAGGATAAGAATTGATCCATATTCACTGTGACACTTTGATAGGATTGGCAAATGAGTTTGCAGGAGATTCGTCACTTCGGTGACCCGGTTCTTATTACCCCTGCGGCCTTAGTTGTCGATTTTGATAAAGAGATTCGAACGTTGATCGCCGATTTAACCGAAACCATGCTCAACGCCCCTGGAGCAGGATTAGCAGCTCCTCAGATAGGTGTCTCACTGAGAGCCTTTGTGTGGCATGTAGATGAAGTATTAGGCCACCTTATTAATCCAACTCTAGTTTTAAGTGGAGAAATCGAAGTCGATGAAGAAGGCTGCCTTTCCTTTCCCGACCTCACCTATCCAACGCCTCGATCCTTGCGAGCAGTAGCCCGTGGCTTTAACATGTTTGGCGAGGCCATCGAAGTCGATGGATCGGAGTTGCTAGCTCGTGCACTACAACATGAGAACGACCACTTAGATGGAATTTTATTTATCGATCGCATGAGTAAGGCCAATCGCAAAGTCGCGATGAAAGAGATTCGTGAGTCTGAGTGGTTTAATGAGTCAACAAGAGATATCACAATAAAAACTTCACCACATAGTATTTTTGGACGGAGCACATAATGCGCATCGGAGTAGCGGCTACTCCGAGCGTTGCGCTACCAGTACTGAATTGGCTGGCCTCTTCCTCTCATAAAATAGCCTGCGTTATCACACAGCCCGATCGTCCCTCGGGTCGTGGCCAAGAGATCTCGGCCTCACCCGTTGCTAAATGGGCGACTGAGAATGGGGTTCACCTTCTACGCCCAGAATCACCACATGATCTCGTTGGCCATATTGAGGATCTCGATTGTGTTATCACAATCGGATACGGAATCTTGCTACCCGAAGAGATTCTCGTACTTCCTCGACACGGATTTCTCAATCTGCATTTTTCACTATTGCCTGCTTACCGAGGCGCAGCTCCTGTGCAACGGGCGATAGAAAATGGTGAAAGGATCACCGGAGTCACCGTTTTTGCACTTGATAAAGGGATGGACACTGGACCTATCTACACCAGTGCGCAGTTAGCAATCGATCCCACATGGCGAACAGGTGAGTTAATGGAGGCACTTGCACAAATGGGAGCGTTAGTTGTTGAAGAGGCACTCACTGCTATCGCTAATGGTGTGCCGCCACAGAAACAAGTTGGCATCAGCTCACCTGCTCCTAAGATCTCTAAGAAAGAGGCAGAGATTAATTGGAGTCAGAGCGCAGATGAGATCTTGCGCAAGGTTCGTGCTTTTTATCCAGCACCTGGTGCATGGAGTACATGGGATGGTGCTGGCTTTAAACTCACGCGCGCCAAGATCTCACAGGGCGAGCTATCGATTGGTGAGATTGCGATTATCGATGGCGATGTAGTTGTGGGCTGTGGATATAAGAGCGCTCTTTCTTTACTGTCAGTTGTCCCGGCCGGGAAAAAAGAGATGAAGGCAGAGGATTGGGCACGAGGGGCACGGTTATCACCAGGTGCTCACTTTGGTTGAGCCGCGCAGAAATACCTTTAAATCTCCAAAACCCGATGCTCCTCGTTTATTGGCCTTTGATTTAATCACTGAGGTTAATCGAAATGAGGGATATTCAAACCTTCTTCTGCCTCAAGCTCTGACCTCTAGCACCTTCGAAGAGCGTGATCGCAATCTCGTTACAGAGCTGGTCTATGGAACTCTACGTATGCAAGGTAAACACGATTGGATTCTGGCCCAGATTAGTGATCGACCATGGAGCGAAGTCGATCCAGGCATCATCGATGTGGCGCGACTTGGTGTACATCAGATTCATGAGATGCGCATTCCAGACCATGCAGCCGTTTCTGCGACGGTAGAGGTTGCACGCAAAAGAGTTGGTGAATCAAAGGCGAGTTTTGTCAATGCACTTCTTCGTAGCGTGCTTCGACGATCGATAGATGATTGGTTTGCACCGTTAGCAGATATAAAAGATCCAGTGGTTCGAATGTCAATTCAATACTCGCACCCAGAATGGATCATCTCGGCATATTACGATCTTTTAAAAGACTGGGATCAGGTTGAGGCCGCTCTTGCTATCAATAACATACCCGCTCGCCCGACACTTGTGGCCTGGCCTGGATATTCAACGCAGGATGACCTGATCGCGCTGGGAGCAGAGCCAACGTCGTATTCTCAGTTAGGTGCTAGATGGAAAGGTAATCCTGGTTCACTCGAATTAATTCGTCATAGATTAGCTGGCGTCCAGGATGAGGGCTCGCAATTAGTGGCAACTGTTTTTGCATCTGTTGCAAGCGGGAGTACGTGGCTCGATCTTTGCGCAGGTCCCGGCGGAAAGGCTGCACTCCTCTCATCGATTGCCACTCAACGCGGTGTTTCCTTCACTGCAAATGAAATATCGACTCCTCGTGCCGAACTTGTTAAGCGTGTTGTACATGGTGCACGCGTCTGGACAAGTGATGGAAGAGAGTTAGCAACACACAAAGAGAGCTTCGATGCGATTTTGATCGATGCCCCGTGTACTGGTCTCGGTGCATTGCGACGACGACCCGAAGTACGCTGGCGACGCACATTAATGGATCTACGCGAACTAACGCAGTTGCAACGAGAGCTCGTGAAATCTGCGATTGGCTCACTTAATGATGGTGGCGTTCTTGGCTATGCAACCTGCTCACCCCATTTAGCTGAAACCACTGTGCAGGTGAATGACATCCTAAAACACTACCCGCAGATGGAGCTGATTGATCTAGCTCCATACCTTCCAGATACATTGGTAGATGCGACTAGGGATTGCGCGATGGCGCTATGGACACATCGACACGGTACAGATGCTATGTACTTGGCTGTTCTGAGAAAGAAAAGTTAAGGTAGTCACATGGCACGCGAGATAAGAATTACCCCCAGTATTTTAAATGCAGATCTTACAAATCTTGGCCGTGAGATTTCGCGCATTGCGTCCGTATCAGATCTCATACATTTAGATGTGATGGATAATGTTTTCGTCCCAAATTTTACATTTGATTTTGAGCGCGCGAGTCAGATCGTTAAAGAGTGTCCGATTGCAGTTGATGCACACTTGATGGTGGCCGATGTTGATCTAATAGCCCCTGCCTATGCTGAGGTGGGATGTAGCAGCGTGACGATCCATGCCGAAGCAACAAGGAATATCACATCGACTCTTCGAGCGATACGTAAAGCTGGTGCACGTGCCGGCCTTGGACTCAAACCAGCGACATCTATTGAGGCCTATGCAGATTGTCTCGACGAGGTGGATATGTTTTTAATCATGACAGTGGAGCCAGGCTTTGGAGGTCAAAAATTTATGTACGAGATTCTGGAAAAAGTTAAGCGCACCCGAGCGATAATTGGAGATCGTCCTATCTGGCTACAGGTCGATGGGGGAGTCTCGCTAGAGACAATTGGGCAGGCAAGTGAGGCTGGAGCAGATGTATTTGTCGCCGGTAGCGCAGTATTTAAAGCCGATGATCCAGCTTCGATGATCCTCTCATTGCGCAATCTAGCTATCTCTGTGGCAGACTAATCCCTAAGTTGTTCCGGGGGTCGGTGATAATTCCGAACCGGCGGTAAAGTCCGCGACCCGATCACATCCAGTGATCGGTTGATTTGGTGTAAATCCAAAACCGACAGTTAAAGTCTGGATAAAGGAACATACAACTACAGGGCACCGTGCGCTGTAGTTGTTCTGTTGCTTCCTGGAGCTTTTTATCCTAGGAAGGATCAACTGTGAATATCATTACTTGGCTTTTCGAAACAAATATCAACTTCGGTAGTAAATCCATTGCTGTACGGGAAATTATCGGAGGCCTGTTAGGTCTAACAAGTGCCATTTTGGGTATGCGTCGCAAGGTATCGGCATGGCCGGTGGGGATACTGGGAGATGGGCTTCTCTTCACCGTATTTCTAGGTGCTGTCTTTGTTTATGCCGATCAACCTTCGGCTAATTTCTATGGCCAGGCTAGTCGCAACTTACTGCTGATTATTGTCAGTGTTTATGGCTGGATTCGTTGGTCACACCATCGTCGCAATAATGGAAGTGCGCAACCTCCAGTTTCACCACGATGGACAACATCACGCGAGAGGCTGATACTTCTACCCACGATTATCATTTTTTATGCTCTTTCGATGCAGATCTTCAAAGCTTTGGGCGAAAGCGGAACATGGCTCCTCGTAGATACTTGGATTTTTACTGGGACGGCGTTGGCTACCTATGGCATGAGTCGGGGTTATGTTGAGTTCTGGCTAGTTTGGGTCGCTGTCGACTTGGTTGGAGTCCCATTTGCATTTAAAAATGGGTACTACCCAACAGGCACGTTATATGCGATCTACCTTCCATTCGTTCTGTGGGGCTTCATCTCTTGGCTGCGCATTTCAGCCCGTGAAGCTAATAGTCGGCCGGTAGTTGTAGCTTCATAGTAAAGTTAACTCCATGAAATCCTTTGATGCTCTCTGGGCCGAACTTGCTCAAACGCTAGTTAAACGCCCAGAGGGCTCAGGGACAGTGGCCTCCGTGGATGCCGGGGTTCATGAGATTGGAAAGAAGATTTTGGAAGAGGCTGGAGAGGTTTGGCTAGCCGGCGAGCACGAATCAAATGATGCTTTAGCCCAGGAGATTAGTCAGTTAATTTATCGCGTGCAGACAATGATGTTAGCGCGCGGATTAACTCCCGACGATATTTACAAGTATCTTTAAGAGAATCGAGTAGGAAATGTTGAGAATCGCTGTTCCTAATAAAGGATCTCTTGCCGATGCATCGATAGCGATATTAAGCGAGGCTGGCTATAAACAGCGCACTGATAGCCGTGATTTAATTCTGATCGATAACGAGAATGGCGTCGAGTTCTATTATCTACGTCCACGCGATATCGCTATCTATGTTGGCTCTGGCGAACTTGAAGCAGGAATTACTGGCCGAGATTTGCTCATAGATTCTGGGGCTCCCGCTAGCGAGCTGATTTCGCTTGATTTTGGCGCTTCAACTTTCCGATTCGCAGCGCCTGTCGAGCGCGACTGGAATGTGAGCGATGTTTCGGGAAAACGTGTGGCCACTGCATATCCAGGCTTAGTCGGTGCTTATCTGAATTCGCTGAAAATATCGGCCGACGTTGTTCGTTTAGATGGTGCGGTGGAGAGCAGTGTGCGTCTGGGTGTAGCCGATCTCATCGCCGATGTTGTGAGTACAGGCAATACGTTGCGCCAAGCTGGTTTAAAGATATTTGGTGATCCAATTTTGACAAGTGAGGCGATCGTTATCGCCCGCAAAGGCTTTGATATTCCAGGTGAATTGGAGATTCTCATCCGTCGCTTGCAGGGAGTTGTCACTGCCCGCAGATATGTTTTGCTTGATTACGATATAGAAAAGGTAAACGTCGAGGCCGCCTGTGCAATTACACCGGGCTTAGAGTCACCGACGATTTCACCTCTCCAGAAGATGGATTGGGTCGCGGTACGAGCAATGGTTTTGCGCAAAGACACCAACCGAGTGATGGATGAGCTATGGAGCGTTGGTGCGCGTGGGATTCTCGTGACTGATATTCACGCCTGCAGATTGTAAGAACTAATCCTCTTCAATAGCATCGCGTGGAATCCCGAGCAGGTATAGAACAGAGTCTAGATACGGAGCGCTCACACTACTATCGGCCGCGGCTTTGACTACTGGCTTTGCATTAAATGCGATACCTAGGCCAGCTGCTGCGATCATGTCCAAATCATTTGCCCCATCACCTATTGCTACAGTTTGAGCCATCGAAATCGATTCAAGTTCTGCAAATTCACATAGTGCGATGGCTTTAGCGGCGCGATCAATGACTGGACCTTCAACCTCACCTGTTAGCACTCCATTGTTAATACCTAGTGTGTTAGCCCGAAAGTGCGTAATACCTAGCTCTGCGATCAGAGGAGCGATAACTTGAATAAATCCCCCTGAGACAACTGATACGGTATGGCCTAAACGTTGCAATGTCTTGATGAGGGTTCGAGCACCTGGTGTCAGAACAATCTCTGCCTGAACTTCTGCGATAACTGACTCTGGAACTCCCTTAAGCAGATGTACTCGGGCCCGTAGGGATTGCTCGAAATCGATCTCACCTCGCATCGCAGATTCGGTAATGCTTCTCACTTCTTCACCAACACCAGCTTTAGCTGCCAGGAGTTCGATTACCTCTTGCGTAATCAAAGTTGAATCAACATCTAGCTGGACTAACTTCTTCGCAAATCGCATGTGTCCACCAGGTTGTACTGCAATGTCAACTGCCTGCGCAGTAGCTATAGGTGCAAGAGCACTGGATAAAATCTGTTGGCTAACTCCAGAGACTACGAACTCGATTGCAATCACTGGCGTAGATGCTGTGCGAGAGACACGTTCGATATTGGCGCCAGAGGCAGCGATCGCACCAGCAACTGCAGCGACCGCCTGTGGAATCAGTTTGCTACTTAAAATCACAACGTGCAGCAGGCCTTCTTTGTTAGCGATGCTCGACTTATTGGTCTTTGAAAATAGAGTAGCAATATCGACATCTAGGCCTACTGCGCACTCTAGGAGATCATCCTCGAGCGCCTTTTCATGAGCTGGGTTGAGGGCGATAAGAACTGTGAGAATCAGGCGATCGCTAATGATGACCTGTTCGATATCTAGGATCGTTATTGAAAATGGAGCCAAGGTATTAAAGAGCGCTTCAGTGATCCCTGGTCTATCGACGCCGCTGAGTAGAATGAGGCCAGTGAACTGCTCATTTTCGATTACAGATGCCATAAGAGGGCCGAGTTTATCGCGAATCACGTAGCGTCAGCGGCCATAAAGAGCACTCTTAGCAGATTTACGCAGTATCTTTTCGCTCTATGAGTAGCAACACTGTCTTAGAAGTCGCCGATATCTCGGTTCGCCGTGGCGAGAAAACTATTCTTGGACCAATTAACTTCACGGTGCATACGGGGGAGCGTTGGGTAGTTCTTGGACCAAATGGGGCTGGCAAATCAACGTTACTACAAATCCTTGCCACGAAGATATTTCCAACAACTGGCACTGTAAAAATTTTAGACAAAACTATGGGAGAGGTAGATCTTTTCGAGCTACGAACGCGTATCGGGCTTTGTGGAACTATCGTTGCAGAGGATATTCCTGGAGATGAGAAAGTTCGTGATGTTGTTTTAACTGCCGCGTATGCAGTCCTAGGTCGTTGGAATGAAGTTTATGATCTCTGGGATGAATCACGGGCCATAGCTTTACTCACTACATTCGGAGTACGCGAATTAGGTGATCGCTTTTATTCGACATTGAGCGAGGGCGAACGCAAACGTGTACAAATCGCTCGTGCACTAATGACTGATCCAGAACTTTTGCTACTTGATGAACCGGCAGGTGGTTTAGATGTTGGAGGCAGAGAGGATTTACTACGCAGGTTCGCTGATTTCTCGGCCGATCCCACCGCACCGGCTACGGTTCTAGTAACTCATCACATAGAAGAGATTCCAGTTGGCACAACACATGCGCTACTTCTAAAAAACGGTCTTATTGCAGTGTCGGGTCCGGTGGATCAAGTGATTACTAGTGAACATGTTTCAGCAATTTTCGATACTCCTATCGAGGTAAGTTGGGTTTCAGGACGGTTCTTCGCACGAGCTTGGAAGTAGTGTGAGCTTGTTTGACCAGTTACATCCCGACTGGCAAGAGGCGCTGAGTGAACTACGAAGCCAGATTGATTTAATCGATTCTAAGTTGCAGAGCTCTGATTTAGCACCAGAATATAAAAATGTTATGCGTGCTTTGAGCGTTTCTATCGAATCTATCCGGGTTGTAATTATTGGCCAAGATCCATATCCAGCACCGGGACATGCACATGGCTTGGCCTTCTCAGTCTCTAGTGATATCAATCCATTGCCGGCCTCACTGCGCAATATCTTTATGGAGTTAGAGAGTGATGTAGGTATTCCCATGAGTGCAAATGGTGATCTCTCACGCTGGGCCGAGCAGGGAGTACTCCTTCTGAATCGAATTCTCACAACTCAATCTGGCTACTCACTCAAACATGCCTTACTTGGGTGGCAAGAGATAACCAATGAGATCGCCAGAACCCTTGGACAAAGGCCTGTAGTGGCTGTTCTCTGGGGGAAAAACGCACAAGAATTAACACACCTCTTTGATCCTGGGCTCACAATTACATCAGCTCATCCCAGCCCTTTATCGTCCTATCGCGGTTTTTTTGGATCCAAACCCTTCTCTCAAACAAATCAGCTTTTAGAGTCGATTGGCTTGCCAGTAATACGGTGGTAGAAATACTAAGAGCCCCACAGAATCTGTAGGGCCCCTAGTATCTTTGTTAAATTAGCTAGCTAATCCAGGTATTAATTGGCGACATTAGGAAGTACACGAGGAAGAGTACAGCAACAAGTTGTAGCAAAGGATGGAGCTCTTTGCGACGACCTTGCACTAAACGAATTCCAACGTGAGTGATAAAGCCAGCGCCGATACCTACGGAGATATTGTAAGTAAATGGCATCAGAATGATTGTAAGGAATGCAGGAATCGCGATTCCGTAATCAGCCCAATCAATATGCTTGATTTGAGTCATCATGAGGAAGCCAACGATTACAAGGGCAGGTGTTGCTGCCTCGTAAGGGATTACAGCTACCAATGGTGCGAAGAAGGTTGTAAGGAGGAACATAACTCCAGTTACAACTGAGGCAAGGCCAGTTCGTGCGCCTTCACCAACACCTGCTGCAGATTCGATGTAGCTGGTGTTTGAGGAGATGCTACCGGCACCACCTGCCACCGCAGCCAATGAATCGACAAGAAGAATGCGATCGTTATTTGGAATGTTTCCATCTTTATCAACAAGTCCTGCTTCGTGACCAATGGCGGTAACAGTACCAACAGTGTCAAAGAAGTCAGAGAGAAGTAGTGTAAAGATGAAGAGGATCGCAGCAATTAATGGGATGCGATCAAAGGATCCCAAGAGGTTGAAGTTTCCAAAGAGACTAAAATCAGGTGTAGCTACAACAGTGGTAGGAACTGCTGGAACATTGAGTCCCCAACCTTTTGGATTAACAGCACCTGTTGCACCATTAAATCCAGGTCCGATCTTTAATGCAGATTCGATAACAATCGCAAAGACTGTGGCTGAAGCGATACCAATAAGTAGGGCTCCCTTGACTTTCTTAACCATCAAGATAATCATTAATGCGAGTCCACAGGCAAAGACAATTATCGGCCATCCAACAAGGGTTCCGTTATCGCCAAGAGTTACAGGTACAGGACCTGAACCGGTTTTACGAACAAAGCCTGCATCGACTAGACCAATAAGTGCAATGAATAGTCCGATACCAACTGAGACCGCAATCTTTAACTGTGCAGGTACGGCCCTAAACACAGCGGTTCTAAAGCCTGTCAAAACGAGAACGGTGATAATGATGCCTTCAATAACAACTAAGCCCATTGCATCTGCCCATGACATCTTCGAGGCGATACCAACAGCTACAAATGTGTTCAGGCCAAGGCCTGTCGCAAGAGCCAGTGGATAATTTCCAACTACGCCCATGAGTATTGTTAAGACGCCAGCAACCAATGCTGTCATAGCCGCTACAGCTGCCAGATTTGGAGCGTCTCCGCCGCCGAGGAACTTTCCATCGCCATCCTTTGAAAGACCGATGATGAGTGGATTGAGTGCAACGATGTATGCCATCGTAAAGAATGTGACGACTCCGCCACGTACTTCACGCCCTACGGTTGAGCCACGTTCAGAGATTTTAAAGTACGAATCGAGCATGACTTATCCCTTTCTGTTGTGGTTTCAGGGTTTCAGAGAACCCTTTGCGCCTTACGCGGGAGCACAGCCCGAGGGAAGATAGCTAAAAGGTTATCGGCTACTTCTCAGTAATACGCGCAACCACACCAAGGGCCACTGCAATTGATTGCCCGATGAGGCATGCAAATAAGAGGGTGCCTAGGCCAACATTTCCTCCTAATAGCGCTCCCATGAGCACGACTGAGAGTTCAATCCCTAGGCGCACCCGTCCCACGCGGATGCCAGTACGGCGGTGGATCGCAGTCATGAGGCCATCTCGGGGCCCTGGCCCGAGACCGCAGGTGATGTAGAGGGCTGTTGCCACCCCAATCATTGCAATGCCAAGCAGACATATAAGTAATCCGGCAAGAAAACTGCTTTGGAGGGGTACTACATCAACTCCAATTTGAATGGCAATGGCAATGATGACCAGATTTGAAAGCGTTCCAAAACCTGCTTTCTCGCGCAGAGGGATCCATGCAAGGAGTACTGCTGAACTTATTGCAAAAGTGGACCAGCCCATAGATATATGTAAATGCTCTGAAACGCCTTGGGCTAATACCGACCAAGGTCCGTTTCCAATATTGCTTTGAATAACGAACGCGTCGCCCAAACCAAAGATAAAGAGACCACAAAAAAGTATTAATACTCTAAGAGGTTGCAAATCCCATCGGCCATTCCCAGTCCACGGGGTGATTGGAACGGTTCTGTGTGGACGCAGAAACTCCATAAACGGGTTTGATGACATTGCGCCATTCTACTGGTTTGAATCAACTTCTGTCTTGCATCTGCAATTACTAATGCGTAGCCTGCTCTAATGTTTCCAGGAATTGGCACACTCATTAACTTCGTAACAATAATATCTGGTGCCTCAATCGGCGTCCTTGTTGGAAATCGAATGGCTCCTAAAACTCGTGTTCTGTTAACCGATGTACTAGGACTAGTGACCCTCCTTGGCGCTGCATCAGCGTTACTTCCTATGTGGTCGAATCGTTACACATCGGCATTTCCAAGAGGCTGGTCACTTTTAGTTGTCCTGGGAGCACTGCTTATTGGTGGTCTTATTGGCTCGGCATTAGATCTTGAAACGAAGTTAGACTCTCTTGGCGAGAATCTAAGACGGCGTTTTAAAGCCTCTGAAGAGAGCAGATTTGTCGAGGGATTCGTTTCGGCGGCGCTGCTTTTTGCCATCGGTCCATTAGCGATATTGGGATCTATTAGCGATGGTATGTCTACTGGAATAGATCAACTGCTGCTAAAGAGCACACTGGATTTCTTTGCCGCTATGGCCTTTGCGAGCTCCCTCGGTTGGGGAGTTGCGGCATCTGCAATTCCCGTTGGCATATATCAAGGATTTTGGACAGTAGCTGGACTGTTTTTGGGAGAGATATTGAGCCCTTATCAAGTCGATGCCATGACTGTGGTCGGGGGAGTTATGTTGATTACAATCGGATTAAAACTGCTCAATATAAAAAATGTAGCAGTTGGAAACCTTTTGCCAGCCTTAGCCACGGCCCCACTACTTGCCTTAGCTGTCCATAGTTTTCTTTAGGAGAAGTTACTAGATAGTTGTAGCATCGATTACGAATCGATACTTAACATCACTCGCAACCGTTCTCTCGTAAGCAGTGTTTACATAATCTGCTGAGATTATCTCTACATCGCTGACTATTGAATGTTTCCCACAAAAATCCAACATCTCTTGCATCTCTGGGATCCCGCCAATCATTGAGCCCGCAATTCGGCGGCGTCCATTGAGTAATGAGCCAGCATTAACACCGTATGGGACCCCTGGAAGGCCTATGACAACGAGTGTTCCATCTAGTTTCAACATATCTAAGTAGATATTGATATCTAGATCGGCACTGACCGTGTTGAGAATCAGATCAAAGGTTTTATAGAGTGGTTTTAAGGCCGAAGGATCTTTCGTAAGAACGAAGTGATCGGCGCCCATGGTGAGTGCATCTGATTCCTTTTCGGCAGAGTGAGAAAACACAGTCACTTCTGCACCCATAGCATGAGCGAACTTAACCCCCATATGTCCGAGACCGCCAAGCCCCATGACACCGATTTTCATCCCAGGCTTTGCTCCCCACTTCTTTAACGGTGAGTACAAAGTGATTCCTGCACACAAAAGAGGAGCTACGCCTGCTAACGAAAGGTTTGCAGGTATATGTACGGCGTAATCCTGATTGATTACGAAAATATTCGAGTAACCACCGTAGGCGACCGTCTTTCCATCTCGTTCTAAAGTGTTGTATGTTCCAGTCATCCCACTCTCGCAATATTGCTGAAGACCTTGCTTACAGCTTGCGCATGTGCGGCATGAATCGATAAAAACTCCCACTCCAATTAAATCTCCCACGGCGAATTTTGTTACAGAACTACCAATCGCCGTTACTGTTCCAGCAATCTCGTGGCCTGGCACCATAGGAAAGATCGCTGGACCCCATTCTTGGCGGACCTGATGGATATCTGAATGGCAAATCCCCGAATAGGCAATATCTAGACTGACATCGTGTTCGCCCAACTCACGGCGGTTAAAGTCGAAACTCTTGAGAGGGGCGCTGGCCTCTAATGCCGCTAGTCCACGTGATTTCAAAGTACTACTCCTTAAATGGAAGAGGCTGTGATGATACGTGACCGGCACGCGAAGCGCGAGCCGTAACTTGCCGCATGTGATGTCGACGACATAAAACTTCATAGGCAATTTCAGCCCCTGGAGTTACGTCTCCTACGAGCACCTGCTCACCTTCTATCACCATGACACCACCTTCCGTACGAGCATTATGAGTTGCTCGTGAACCACACCAACATAATGCTTCTACCTGAAGTGCGTGAACGCGATCTGCGAGTTCGATTAATCTCGCCGAACCCGGAAATAGTAGTGTCTGAAAATCGGTCAGGATTCCAAAGGCAAATACATCTATTCCTAATCCATCTACAATCTTTGCCAATTGTTCGATCTGTACCCGCTCATAGAACTGGGCCTCATCACAAATTATGTAATCGATGCGATCTCCAGCAGAGAGGTGATCGACAACGTGCTTATGAAGATCCATGCCAGGACTTACTTCGACAGCTGGGGATGTAAGACCCAAACGAGAAGAGATAACACCGCTACCTGCGCGGTCCTTATTGGTGAAGATAATTCCGCTACGACCTCGACTGTGGTGATTATGTGCAGTTTGCAGAGCAAGTGTCGATTTACCACTATCCATTGTTCCGCAGTAATAGGTTAGCTCAGCCATAAAATGAATCCTGCCATACGACTAGGCAAAGAGCCCATTCTTGACTAGGGCGGTTTCAAATTCAGGCGATAAATGTTCTGCCATGGCAACTGAGATATGGGATGCATCCCGATATGCAACGATTGAATCGAGAATGGCAGGGCAGTACGAGGTACACAGCCACGGAGTTGGATCAATAACCTGAAATCCCTTTACGACACTCACGGAAGTTTTTTCAGTTGAATCGCAGCGAGTTGAATCCCTTGATGCCAGGCAAGAGGGCACATCTCTCAACGGTCGTGGGGTATCACTCAGATAAATAAGGTGATCACTTGAGCCTTTTAAAGAGGTCAATAATTTTTTCTGACCATCACTCCACCATTTCTCGCGATCACTATATCCAGCACGTGGAAGGAAGTACTGAAAACTACTCACTATAACCGCAACGGGATGAATAGCTTTAATACGAGCTATCGAGTTTTTTCGCCATTTTTCACAGTGAACGTTCTTAAATGCCCCCTGATCTGGGCGGGGTGCATCAACAGAAGGACAGGCCGATTTAGTTAAAGAAACTAATTTGAATCCTTTTTCAACGGCTAGTTTTTCCAAAGTAGGAAACCATTGCGCAGCATGAGAGTCACCATAGAGAACGATCGTAGTAGAAGAGGTTTTATCTCCATAGGTGCAGTAACCCGATTTTGTTTCACCATAGTTAACATGGCAGTTATCGTCATACACAGCGGGTTTTGCCGTTACTTCTTTTAAATCAAAGGTGAAGGACTGCCCACCTTTGGTCGAAATAATTGAACTCGCTGTCGTGGTGATCAAGAAGGCTACGGCGAGTGATACAACAGTCGTGCTGAGCGCAGTAATGAAAAGTTTACGAGGCACAATCCTAAGATGGCGCATTGGCTCTTCAATAAACTTATTAGTGAGATGTGCCAAAATGATGGTTGATGCAATGCAAGCAAATCGCTCTATTAGATTAAGTGGGCGGCCCAAAGCACTACTAGGTATAACTAGTGCTGGCCAGTGCCATAAGTACAAGGGATACGAGATTTTCCCCAACCACTGAGAAAATCGGTTATTGGAGAGATCATTAAATATGGGCGGCCATACGGATATCGTGGCGATTAGAAGTCCTGTGGAAAGAACTGGAAGTAGAGCGTTGAGTCCAGGAAAGGCGGTGTTATCGTTGTAATTGAAGGAAGCGACAAGCAGTGCAGAAAAACCAAGCCAGGGCAGCAATCGAGATTTGAAAATATCTTCTGGAATGAAAAGAAGTAGAGCGCCGATACCTAATTCCCAGGCGCGTGTAGGTAGTGAATAAAAAGCCCAAATAGGAGCGCTTTGCGTCTGATAGATCGAGAGGGCCAGCGAGAGCGTGGTAACGATCGATATGCCAAGAACAATTGCGCGCTTACCACGCCGAGCCAAAAAAATCAGGAGTATGGGCCACATTAAGTAGAACTGCTCTTCAACTGCCAATGACCAATAGTGAATAAATGGAGATGGTGTTGCGTTCAGATTCTGGTAATCGTTCTGCCACCATGCGAATAAATAGTTTGATACATAGGTCGCAGCGGCGAAGAGATCTCTTCCTAGAGCATCTCTAGTAATCACCGGCAGAACGAACCAACTGATGAGGGCAGTTGCAAAGAGCACGAAAAGGGAGGTAGGCAATAGACGTTTTATACGCCTTTGGTAGAAAGTGGAGAGATTTAGTCTGCCCGTACTCTCTATCTCGCGCAGGATCAGTCCAGTGATGAGATAGCCGGAGATAACATAAAAGATGTCGACTCCGATAAAACCGCCTGGAACCAAACGAGCATGGAAAAAAACGACGATAGTTGCTGCGAGGGCACGCAGACCTTGAATCTGGGCTACGCGCACCTTCAGGAAACGACCAGAGAGGTGACATTAACAGTGGGGAATTTTTCAAGCAGTCTCTGTTTTCCAGATAAACCATCGATTTCTAGTAACGCCAGAACATGAGCAACGCGGCCACCACAGCGCTGAATCAGTTCTATAGCTGCGCCTATCGTGCCGCCGGTTGCAATCACATCATCGATCAGAAGCACTGAAGCTCCTGGAGTGATGGCATCAATATGAATCTCTAAGGTGTCATCGCCATACTCAAGTCCATAACTCTGTGAAATTGTACGGTGTGGAAGTTTTCCAGCCTTGCGAATGGGTATGAATCCCGAGTTCAGTTCGTGGGCAACGGCAGAGGCGAAGATAAAGCCACGTGCCTCGATACCGGCCACTAACGTTCCCTGCTCGGCAAAGGATGCGAATTTCTTGGTTATGGTGGTGAAGGCTTCAGCGTTTGCCAATAAGGGAGTTATATCTTGGAATCGAATACTAGGTTTTGGGTAGTCGGGAATTTCACGGATGAGAGAGAGCGCGTCATCTATCTGCATGTGTCCGAAAGGGGACTTGAACCCCTAAGCCCTTGCGGGCACTAGCACCTCAAGCTAGCGCGTCTGCCAATTCCGCCACCCGGACGTGAGTGATGGGTAAGGATAGCAATTGGGTGAGAGAATGCCTAAATGACTACATACACACCTCTTGAAGCCGAAGTAATCCGCATCTGTCAAGATCTCATCAGAATTCCTAGCGTTAACTTTGGTGGAGGTATTGGAGATGAGAAGGCGGTTGCAGAATATGTTGTCGCATCATTAGCCGAAGTTGGTATCGAATCTAAAATCTATGAATCAGCCCCTGGGCGAAGCAATGTTATAGCCAAACTACCTGGGCGCGATTCACAACGTCCAGGGTTGGTTGTGCACGGGCATATTGATGTTGTGCCAGCAAATGCAGATGAGTGGAGTGTAGATCCATTTTGTGGTGACATCATCGATGGAATGATTTGGGGACGTGGCGCGGTAGATATGAAAAATATGGATGCAATGATTCTCGCGACAGTGCGAGAGTGGTCCCGTTCGGGTTATGTTCCACCACGAGATATTGTTTTAGCTTTTTTTGCCGATGAAGAAGCGGGGAGCATTTTTGGCTCACATTGGTTGGTAGATAACCACCCTGAACTCTTTGCCGGATGCACTGAAGCGGTTTCTGAAGTTGGGGGATTCTCAGTCACAGTTGGTGGTGGCAAACGTCTCTACATGATTGAAACAGCGGAAAAAGGAATTCACTGGATGAAGTTAACGGCTCATGGTCGTGCCGGTCATGGCTCTGTCATGAACGATGAAAACGCTTTGACGCGTCTAACTGAGGCAATAGCAAAGATCGGTAATCACCAATGGCCACAGCGGTATAGCGCGACAGTTAAGGCGTTATTTAAACTCGTAGCTGCTGCAACCGGCAAGACATATGATGAAAAAGATTTACGGCCATTACTCAGTGAGGTTGGTTTTGCAGCTCGCATGATCGGTGCCACGCTACAAAACACAGCTAACCCAACGATGTTGGAGGCTGGGTATAAGGCAAATGTAATCCCAGGCTCTGCTAGTGCAGTCGTTGATGGTCGTTTTATTCCTGGCTTTGAAGATGAGCTCAATGAAACAATTAGATCTCTCATCGGTCCACATGTCAGTATCGAAACTATTACGCGCGATAAGGCGCTGGAAGTTCCTTTTGAGGGTGATCTTGTCGATGCAATGTGCGCAGCGATTTTGAAAGAGGATTCTGAAGCGATTCCAGTTCCTTATTTGATGAGTGGTGGAACCGATAATAAAGCACTGGCAGAGCTTGGAATTGTTGGATATGGATTCTCACCTCTTAAACTCGATGAAGATTTTGATTTTATGGCCATGTTTCATGGCGTAGATGAGCGGGTGCCAGTTGCGGGTTTAACTTTTGGTGTGCGAGTACTTAAAGATTTTCTAGAAAATTCTTAAGCACTCACGTCGTTTAGGGCACTGCGTAGAATCCCCGGGAGTGTGATTTCTTCGCTCTTTAAAGCGCCCCTCAACTGAGCACCCGTCCGAGCACCGATGATTGCACTCGTAACACCTGGTGCATCGCGCACCCACGCAAGGGCTACCTCAAGGGGAGAATAGCCAAGTCCAGATGCAGCGACACTGACAGCATCGACCGTGCGTGAACTACGGGAATCTAGATATGGCTCAATATGTTTTGCGAAGTGAGGTGCTGCACCCCGTGAATCACTGGGAACCCCGCTGCGATATTTACCTGTTAATACCCCTCGAGCTAGAGGGGCCCATGCCAGAAATCCAATACCGCAGTGCGCTGCGCACTCTAAGAGTTCGATCTCAATATCGCGATTGAGCAATGAATACTCTGATTGGATCGTCGTGATTGGAGCTTTCATCAAATTCGACTGTTGCTGTGTAGCCGCCCTAGCTAGCTGCCACCCTGTGTAATTACTCACTCCAACATAGCGCGCTCGGCCAGTTGTATAGGCATAGTCGAGGGCCGCTAACGTCTCATCGAGTGGTGTAAATGAATCCCATGCATGCACCTGCCAGATATCGACAAAATCTGTACTCAAACGTGTAAGTGATTTATCTAGCTCGGAGATTAGAGATTGACGTGATGCATCAACATTTTTAATCCCATCTGGAAAACTCAATCCGGACTTTGTGGCGATAACTACTTCGTCGCGATTAAACAGAGTTCCAACCAGCCCACCGATTACTCTCTCGCTGTCGCCATCTCCATAAGTATTTGCTGTATCGATGAAATTCCCACCAGCTTCAATATAAGCCCGGCATTGATCTGCAGCTTCATGTTCATCGGTATCGCGACCCCAGGTC